>JAPLKK010000191.1:0-7946 GCA_026388115.1 Elusimicrobiota bacterium
CCGGGAGAACACGAAGGGATAGGCCACGCCGCCCCAGCCGAGGGGGTTCGCGAGGCACGCGACGGCCGACGCGGCGGACGCCGCGGCCAGCCTTCGCGCGTCGCGCCCGCGCACCAGCTGCGCGCCGACGGCGGCCGCGAGCACGGCCCAGCCGACCGGGAAGCCCGGGTGGAGGTTCACCCAGGCGAGGAAGATCACCGGCACCAGCCAGAGCCAGCGGCTCGGCCGCTCGAGCTCGCGGAGGACGATCACCAGGACGGCGGCCAGGCAGAGGTTCGTGAAGAGGTCGGCGCGCTCGATGAATCGGAAGCTGGAGGCGAGGCAGGCCAAGGCGATCGATAGGAGCCAGACGCACAGCCGCGGCAGCGAGCCGCGCGCCAGCGCCAGCGGCAGCGCGAAGGAGAAGAGCAGTATCGCCGTCTTGACCGCGGAGATCAGGGTGTAGCCCCCGAGCTTGTAGGAGCCGTAGAAGAACAGATACGTCAGCCATTGGTGGTACATGTGCCACGGCCTGGGCTCGAAGAGGAACGGATCGGCCGAGGGCAGGCTTCCGGTCTCGAGGAAGCGGCGGCCCATCGCCAGATACATGAACAGGTCGTCGGATTGGAGGGGGAAGACCGAGAACGTCGCGACGACCAGGAAGCCGGCGAGCGCCAGCAGGAGGGGCAGGCTCTTGCGAAGGTCCATCAGTGGCGGTGCTGCCGCATCCTCATCTTCTCTCAGACGGATTGTAGCAAGCGAAAGCGCCTCCCGTCAGGGCGCGGCCCTTTCCCGGCAGTCCCGGTCGTCAAGTCGGAATAAAGAGGACCGGCTTGCGCTCGCTTTTGCCAAGCAAGGGCTGGGGTTTTTCTTTAATCCGTCTTTCCTCTTTATTTCTACCGGCTGCGCCTATACTTCTCGTAGGGACATGCTGAACCTGATCCATGCCGGGTCTTCCTGGCGCGGCCCAAGCGGCAGCTTCATGCTCGGGGGCATGGCGGCGGCCTCGATGCTGGTCGCTTCCGTGACTTCGAGGCCCGAGCCGGACGCGCGTTACTCCGGCGACCTGCGCGATGCGCCGGCGCCTGTCGCCGCGCCGCCGGCTCCCGCCGCGAGCTCGCTCTCGTATGTGCGCGGCGCGAGCCGTGCCATCGTCGTTGGGAATGCTCCCCCGCGTCAGCAGGCCGCTCGCTACTCTCCGGCCGCCGCGCGGTATGGCGGCGAAGCCGACGCCGTTGCCGCGGTGCCGGTGAGGGCGCCGCCCGACGCCGATGCGCTACGGCAGACGTTCGACGGGGCCGCGGCTTCCCTGGCGCCCGCTGCGTCCCCGGGCGCCTTCGTGCCCGGAGCGAGACTGAAGCCGTTGGGTTTTTCGGACGTCGTGGGCGGCGGCGCGGCGACGGGCGGTTCCGGCGGCGCGGCGGGCAGGAACCTTCCGGCGGACTCGGCGGGCCTGGTCCGCGCGCCGGCCGGTCAGGACGCCTTCGCGGCGGCCGCCGCGGCGACGCGAGGTCCCGAGCAGGCGGCGGCTAAGCCGACGGGGACGGTCGTCTCCGGCCCGACCTGGAGCGCCTCGGCCGCCGCGAGCGCGGATCCGGGCGCCGCGCTCCCCGGCGCGCCGGCCGGAGCGAGCATGGAGGGCCGGATCGCCGGCAATGCGCCGGCCGCGCCGAACGCCTACCATCCGCAGCCGGCCGCCTATCAGCCGGACTCCGCGGGCGTCCACGGGCTGTCGGGAAATTCGCCGGCCGCGCAAGCGAAGCCCAAGGACAGCGAGGGCGCGGCTCTGGCGGCGACCGCGTGCCGGTCCGTGGCCCAGTCGTCCTCCGACGCGAAGACGACCGTCCGCATGTCCAGCCTCGTCACGAAGTCGGTGACGGTCACCACGTCCGGCGGCGCCGCGTCCAGCCTCATCGGCGCCACCTTCGAATGGGAGCGCAGCCAGCACCTGCCGATCGACGGCCTGACCACGACCCAGCGGCTATCGGCCTGCGGCCTGATCGCGGCCGAGGCGCTCTTGCGCTTCGTCGAGAAGAAGCCGGGCCTCGACGACATCATCGCGATCAAGAACCTCGCCGTGGCGCACGACCTTTGGACGTCGGGGCAGGGAATGCACGGGGCGGTGACCGAGCACGAGCTCCTGACGTATATGGGAGTGAAGACCGACCTCGTCCCGGTCGGCGGCAGCTTGAGCTCGACGCAGCAGAAGATGATCGGCTACCTTCAGGAGGGCAAGCCCGTCATCGTGGACACCCCGCGCCATTACTTCTTCGTCGAGGGCTACTCCGGCGGCAAGTTCTTCGTCGGGCACACCGGCGAGATCATGCGCGGCTTCGACTCGTCGGCCGGCCCCGAGATGAACATCAGCCACATCTCCTACGCCGGCAACGGCATCAGCTCGCTGATCGTCCCGCAGTAGGGCCATTTGCCGTCTTTCCCCTGGGCCGAAAGCCCTTTGCCCGGCGAGGGCCGCGCGACTAAGATTCATTGAGCGATGAGCCTCCTCTTCATCTGGCTGGCCTTTGGCCGGCTGGCGCCTGTTTGGGCGCAGACTTACGCGCCCGTCCTGGCGCCGGTCGGCGCGCCGCTGTCCGCGCTCGCCTCGCCGGCGGCTGCCGCCGCTTCGCTCGCCCTTCCTGCCTCCCCGGTCGCTGGGCCGGGGATACTGCTCCCCGGCCTTGCCCTCGGCTTGCCCCGTGTCGTCTTGGAGCCGGCTCATCCAGCGCTGGGCCTCGGCCCGGCTGCGCGCGTTCTGGAAGAGCGGCCGATCCAGGCGAGCTTGTCGTTGGCGGCGCGCGAGACCTCCCGAGGACCTCTTGCCGTCGAGATCGACCCCGCGCGGGCCTTCTTCGACGGGGCCGCGACGGCAAAGAAAGGAGAGGTGTCTGGCGTCGCGACGCGAGCGCGCGCAAGCCCGGCTACGCTTCATCCGCGGGCGCGCGCCTCGGTCTCTTATCTCAAGACGAAGAGCCCCGCCGACGCCGTCTGGCTCGACGACGTCCTGGCCGAGGCGCGCCGGTCTCCGGCGGCCGTGCGCGTCCTGCGGGACGTCGAGAAGCTCTTCGCCAAGCGCGGCAAGCCGATGCCTGTGGAGTTCCGTTCGATGGGGCGGGACTTGGCCGAGTTCGATTACCTCCACGGCGTCATCCTGATCTCCCACAAGGTCCGGCGCGAGGGCCTTGCCAACGCGGCCGGGACGCTCGTCCACGAGCTGCTGCACGTGCTCCAGCACGCGCAGGGGATGCCGGCCGAAGCCCTCGAGATGGAGCTCGAAGCGCACGTGCTGACGCTGGACATCCTGCGGGAGCTGGGCGTCCCGCTCGAGCAGGACCCCTTCTCCAAGGAGGCTCACCGGAGGCTCCTGAAGAGTCCCGGCGACTTCATCGATTGGCTGCAGGGCCAGCTTCCTTCGAAGTTCCGGCTGCTCAAGTCCTCTGTCGAGGACTGCGACTCGGTGCTGGAGGAACAGGGCGATGAGATCGAGGAGCGCCTCGATGACTTGCGCGACCGGCTCGCGGCCGACCCCGCGAGCGCGCGGCTGAAAGCCCGGCTTGCCGAGGCCGAGAGCTTGCGCGACTGGATCCAATCGGACCGCGACCTCCTCGCGAGCGCGGAAGGCCGCCAGCGCTATCGGAATTTCTCCCGCAGAGTCATGGCGGTCCTGGAGCGCTACCACGCCCGGCGCGGCCATTGAGATGAAGCGTCTTGGCTTTCTGTCGTTGACCCTTGCCGCCTTGTTCTGCTCCTGCGCCAAGCCCGAAGGCCCCGGCGCAAAGCCAGCGCCTGACGTCGGGCTGAGCCTCCTGCAGGCGGACAAACCGGCTCTTTCGCGCTGGTCCGAGCTGAGGGGCCAGGCGGTCGTGCTGGAGTTCTGGTCGACCTGGTGCGAGCCTTGCGTGGAGGAGATGCCGCGCCTGGCGGCGCTCGCCGCGAAATTCGAGGGGCGCCCCATGCGCTTCATCTCGGTGAGCGACGAGCCGCGCTCGACGGTGGCCGAGTTCCTCAAGACGCACTCCATCCCCGGCTGGGTCGCCTACGACGGCGGCGAAGCTTTCCGCGCCTTCAAGGTGCGGGGCCGGCCCCAGACGGTGCTCCTCGACGCCCAGGGCAGGGTCGCGGCCAGGACCTACCCCACGCAAGTCACCGAGGCCGTCCTCGAGAACCTCCTCGCCGGCCGCGGAACCGGGCTGGTGCAGGAGGAGAACGAGCCGCAGGGCGCGGCGGCCGAAAAGGGAGAGGCGATCCTCTCCGTGCGCATCAGCCTCGCCGAACCGGCGGCGAAGCGCAGGGTGATGCGCTCGGGGCCGGGGATGTTCGAGACGCGCAACCTCCCCTTGAGCAGCGTCCTTCCGCAGATCTACGAGACCAGCTCTCAGCGCCTCGTCCCGCCGCCTGATCTGAGCGCCGCGTCCTATGACATCGCGGCGTCGGTCCCCCGCGGCGCCGACGTCCATGCCCTGCTGCGCCAGGCGGTGGAGGCGACCTTCGGCCTCAAGAGCAGGAAAGAGCGCCGGATGGCGGACGTCTATGTCCTGCGATCCGCAAGCGGACGCCCCGGCCCCGGACTGCGCAGCTCCGAATCCAAGACGGCCGGAGGCTACTCGACGGAGGAGGGGGACTTTTCCGTTGAAGGGCAGTCCATGCCCGAGGCCGCGGTGCTGCTCGGAGAGGCGATTGACAAGAACGTCGTCGACGAGACCGGGCTGCGAGGCCGCTATTCCTTCGAGCTGAAGTGGGAGAAGGGGAAGATGGAATCGCTGCGCAAGGCGCTCCGGGAGAATCTCGGGTTCGAGCTGGCGGCGGGGCGCCGGGCGATCGAGGTCGTCGTGGTTGAGCGCGCGGCGTCCAAATCCGCGAAGAGGCCCTGACGCATGAGGGTCGATATCGAGCATTTCAGCGGCAAGGAGATCGAGCGGGTGTACCTCGCTTCGACGGTGGACGAAGCCGAGCGCGTCGAGGCGCTTCTGGACCGGGCCGCTTTCCCCTACACGGTGGACGTCGAGAAGTACAGGCGGACCGTCGCGTTCCTCTTCGGCGGCATGCGCGCGGGCCTCGGATTCTACGTCAGCCCGGAGAACGCGGCCGAGTGCAAGCGCCTGCTCGCCGATAGCGGCTTTGACGCGGGGATAGAGTCCGAATAGTCTTAGAGTTCCGCGACCTTCGCCGGCTCACTCTTTCCCGTCAGCCTCGTCAGCGCGCAGTACGCCGTCAGCGAGATCGCGAAGCTGACGAACCAGGCGTAGTGGTACAGCTCCTTGAAGAGCGGGGATGCGGCGCGCACCTTGATGACGTCCAAGAACCCCGGCACGCAGGGCGCGACCCCCAGCGCCAGCGCCGCGATGGCCGCCAAGTGGAAGCCGCCCGTGTACCAGTACGGCCCGTCGCGGCGGTAGAGGCCCGGGAGCTCCAGGTTCGCCTTGCGCACGAGGTAGTAGTCGCCGATGAGGATGCCGCCGATGGAGCCCAGGAGCGCCGAGTAACCCACCAGCCAGGTGAAGATGTAGCCGCTCGGGTCGGCGACCAGCTTCCATGGCTGGATCAGGATGCCGATGACTCCGGTGATGAACCCGCCCACCCGGAAGGTGATGCGCCTGGGCCAAAGGTTGGCGAAGTCGTTGGCCGGGCTCACCACGTTGGCCGCGAGGTTGGTGGCCAACGTGGCGAGGCAGAGCGAGAAGAGCGAGATCGTGAGCACGAGCGGATTCTTGAAGCGCGTGATGAGCACGACCGGGTCCCAGACCGCTTGGCCGTAGAGCACGATGGTGGCCGACGTGACGGCCACGCCGATGAAGGAGTAGAGCGCCATCGTCATCGGCAGGCCGAGGATCTGGCCCAGCACCTGGTCGCGCTGGGTCTTGGCGAAGCGGGTGAAGTCCGGGATGTTGAGCGAGAGCGTGGCCCAGAAGCCGATCATCCCGGTGAGCGAGGGGAAGAACACGGCCCAGAACTGACCGGCCTTCGGACCTCCCGGCACGAATTGCGACGGCTGGTTGAGCATCGGACCGAAGCCGCCCGCCTGCCGGTACGCCCAGGCGAGCAGGGCGAGGCCGAGCGCGATCAACAGCGGCGCCTTGATGTCCAGGAGGATCCGGATCGTCTCGATCCCCTTGTGGATGACGAACATGTTGATGGCCCAGAAGAAGAGGAAGCAGCAGAGCTGGGGGGTGGTGATCCCCGCCACCAGCGGATGGGCCAGTTCCCACGACGGGAAATAGATGGCGAGGATCTTGAAGATGGCCCAGCCGCCGATCCAGGTCTGTATGCCGAACCAGCCGCAGGCGACGAACGCGCGCAAGAGGGCGGGGATGTTGGCGCCGAGGACGCCGAAGGAAGGCCGGCAATAGACCGGGAAGGGGATGCCGTACTTGGTGCCCGCGTGGGCGTTCAGGATCATCGGGACGAGCACGATGGCGTTGCCCAGGAAGATCGTGAGCACCGCCTGGTACCAGTTCATCCCCTCCGCGATGAGCCCGGAGGCCAGCATGTAGGTGGGGATGCAGGCCGACATCGAGATCCACAAGGCCGCGATGTCCTTGAGGCCCCACCGGCGGTCGGCAAGCCGCGACGGCGCGATGTCGCGGTTCCAGTGGGGCGAGGAGGAGACGTCCTCGGTCAGCTCATGGATGCCGCCGGTGACCCGGTCGGCGCTCATCAGACGTCGACGGCTTCTTCGTGCCCGTGCCCGATGGCGCGCTTCAAGGGCTTGATGAGGGCGAACATGGCCAGGCCCGCCCCGCACGACAGCCCGGCCAGCAGGATGAAGAAGCTGTGGTGCGGCATCTTCTCCCAGAAGGTGCCGAGGTAGCCGCAGAGGTAGTTCCCGAAGAAGCTGGAGAGGAACCACATGCCCATCAGCATGGAGACCATGCGCGGCGGGGCCAGCTTGGTCACCAGCGACAACCCGACGGGAGAAAGATAAAGCTCGCCCAAGGTGAGGACGAGCGTCGCGAAGGTCAGCGGGAAGAGGCCCGCCTTCCCGCCCGCCGCCACGCCGGTCGCGGAGGGCAGGAGGATGAGGTAGCTCCCGCCCAGGAGCAGGCAGCCCAGCGCCATCTTGGCGATGCTGGAGGGCTCGCTCTTCCTCTTCTCCTGCCAGCGCCAGAAGCCCAGCACGACGGGCGTGAAGATCATGATCATCAACGGGTTGAAGGCTTGATACCAGGAGGCCGGCATCTCCCAGCCGAAGATCATCCGGTTGGTGTTCTGGTCCGCCCAGAGCGCCATGGTGTTGCCCTGCTGCTCGTAAGTCGCCCAGAAGACGATGTTGAGGACGCAGAGCACGACCAGCGCTCCGATCTTCTTCCAATCCTCCGGCGTCAGCGGCTCGGCGGGTTTCGCCGGGGCCTCCGAGGCCTTGGCCTTGGCCGCCTGCTTCATGATGTTGTCCGGCGCCAGGTGCCTCTGGGCGAAGAGCTGCACGATGACTCCGGCGAGCATGCCGACGCCGGCGGCGCAGAAGCCCCATTTCCAGCCGTACCCTTCGCCCAGCGTGCCGCAGACCAGCGGCGAGAACAAGGAGCCGAGGTTGATGCCCACGTAGAAGATGCTGAAGGCGCGGTCGCGGCGGTGGTCTCCCTCGGAGTAGAGGTTGCCGACCTGGGTGGAGATGTTGGGCTTGAAGAAGCCGTTGCCGATGATGAGCACGATGAGGGCCGGGATGAACAGCCCCTGGCTCATGAGCATGAACTCGCCCGCGGCCATGATGAGCGCGCCCAGGATGACGGCCTTGCGCTGGCCGACCCAGCGGTCCGCGATGATGCCGCCGAGGAAGGGCGTCATGTAGGTGAAGGCCGTGTAGAAGCCATAGTAGCTCGAGGCCTTCTCCTGGGAGAACATGAGCTGCTTCATCATGTAGTAGACGAGGATGGAGCGCATCCCGTAGTAGGAGAAACGCTCCCTTCTCGGTGGTGAAGAGGAAGTAGAGCCCGACGGGGTGCTTGTTCGCAGGCACGAAGTCGGCGGGAGCC
>JAPLKK010000191.1:8012-13373 GCA_026388115.1 Elusimicrobiota bacterium
CATGCTGGGTCATGGACGGCCCGCCATGAAGGCGCTCGCGACCCTCCTCTCGCTCGGCCTCGCCGCTCCCTCCGTCGCCGCGCCCCTCAAGCCGGAGGTGGTGGTCTCGTCTCCGGCCGTCAAGTCCAAGAACGAGGAGTTCAGTTTCCGTGCGGACTTCCTGAGATCGCAGTCGCGCGGCGCGGGACCGGCGAGCATCCCGACGGTGGGCATAGGCGCCGGCATCGCCGAGGGCAAGCCGCTCGAGATGGCGCTGTGGGGCGCCGGCGGCGCCGTGGCCGGCAGCTTGGCGGGGCCCGGGGGGGCGATCATCGGCGCCGCGACGGGCGTGACGCTGGGCCTGCTCTACTCCGTCTTCATCGTCCCGCACAACGGCCCTGCGCCGGCCCGCGCGAAGCGTTGAACGTACAGCCGGACCCGCGCCGGCTCGCCTGACTCCGGGCCCAGGGGGACGGGGACGTAATGCTTGCGCACCTCGGCCTCGACATCGCGGCCGTACTCCTTCCAAGGGACGCCCCAAACCTCCGTGTCCTCGATGACGACCGCCTTCGGCCGGACTTGCGCCAAGCCGGCGAGCGTGGCCGCATGCTGCGGCTCCCAAGCCTCTTGCCACGGGAGGTAAAGGACGTTTGGAACGGCGGGCACTCGGGAAGTCTCCAGATAGTACCTCGCGCCGAATGGGAAGGCCGCGATGGGATCGGCCGGAGCCGTGCACCTGCGGATCGCGGAAACCACCGCCTCGCGCGCGGGGTCTGCCTTGGCGTACCGCTTCAAAGACGCGGTCGCCATCGAAGTCGCGACGATGGTGGGGGCCAAGACGATCGCCGCCGCGAGGGCGGCTCCCGCCGAAAGCCGGAGGCTGCTCCTCCGCTGTACGAGAGCCCATAGGCGGGATAGTTCGACCGCTACGAGCAGCGTCGCCGCCAGATAGAACGGCGCGCTATGGAACGGAACCACGAACGCGAATCGTTCGGCTCTGGCCTTGACGGCGACGATGAACACCAGCCACCACGCCCCGCGGAGAGCGTTCCGGCCGGCGAAGCTCCAGACGATCCAGCCCAGAACCCCGATCTTGATCAAGCCCTCGAAGTACCAGTCCAAGAGCGAGCCGTGAGAAGCTGCCGCGAAATAAGCGGCGGTGTCCTTGAACGCCGCGGCCAGGAAGCCGGAATACAGGTGCCCCGTCTGGAAGCCGTAGAAGCGAGGATATACGTGCGTGTTGAACCAGACGGCTTGGGCGTACCATTGAGACAAGTCCACGTGCCTCGCGCACCACAGCAGCAGCAGCCCGCCCCAGGCGACGGCTCCGGCCAGCAACCCTTTCCAGGCCTTGCGCCAGTCCGGGTCCGCGGCCAGCCAGATCAAAAGACACGAGAAAGGAAGCACGCAGGTGAGAGAGGCGCTCAACAGGACCGCGAGGAGGAAGCCGGCCAGGACCGATTCCACCGCGTCGACCGGGCGCTCCGGCAGGCCGAGCGGTCCGCCGATGATCGCCAGCAGCAGCACGACGACATAGCCCCAGTACGATTCCACGAGCATCATCTGGCCCATCCAAAAAGTGAGCCACTGAGAAGATAAGCAGGCGAAGAGATAAGGGACCAGACGCGTGGAGGCGTCATCGCGGCGCCGCAACGCGACATAGAGCCCCAGGCAGGTCGTCGCCCACATCAAGATCATGAAGCCGCGGAAGGCCTCGATCCGGTTGCCGGCCAAGGAGGCGACGGCCCAGCTCGGGATGTAGTCCAGCGGCATGTGGTGGGAGAACACGTCGCCATAGAGACGCCAGCCCTTGGAGAGCAGCCAGCCGATGGCCATGCAGGCGTCTTCGTCCGGATGGGATTCGATGAAGGCGACTCTGCTCAGGTCGAAAGCCAGGTAGGCCAGCAGGGCCAGGAAGGCCCAGAACCGGACGTCGATTGAATGTCCCTTGGGCTTCATCTGTGGCGGCGGCTTCGCCGCGCCTCAGACTTTAGCACCGCTGCCGCCGCCGCGCAACGTCAGGCGCGATTGAAAGGCGGTGGCTGGGGGTGCTACTCTAAGTCCGAGGCTAAGAAACGCTGCCTAATATCTCTAGCACGTCGTTCGAGCTCCTGGCTCCGGCGAAAGACCTCGCCTGCGGCCTCGCCGCCGTCGAGTGCGGCGCGGACGCGGTCTATATCGGAGCGGAGCGCTTCGGCGCGCGCAAGGCGGCCGGAAATCCCCGCGGCGATATCGCGAAGCTGATCGCCCGCGCCCATCTGTTCCGGGCCAAGGTGTACGCGACGGTCAACACGATCCTCCGCGATCCGGAGCTCGAGGACGCCCGCCGCCTCGTCACGGAGCTTCGGGAGGACGGGATCGACGCGATCATCGTCCAGGACTTCGCGCTCCTGGAGATGGACCTGCCGCCGGTGCCCCTGATCGCCAGCACGCAGATGCACAACAGCACGCCCGAGCGCGTGCGGTTCTTGCAAGACGCGGGCTTTTCGCGCGCCATCCTGGCCCGGGAGCTTTCGCTGGAGGAGATTTCGAAGATAGCGCAGGCCGCCCCGGGCATCGAGCTGGAGGCCTTCGTGCACGGCGCCCTATGCGTGTCCTACAGCGGCCGCTGCTACCTCAGCTACGCCTTGGGCGGCCGCAGCGCCAACCGCGGCGAGTGCGCCCAGCCATGCCGCAAACCCTACCGGATCGTGGATGAAGCCGGAAAGGTCCTGATGGAGGAGTGCCACGCTCTTTGCCTCAAGGACCTGAATCTCTCCGGCGACCTCGAGGCGCTCATCGGCGCTGGAGTCACCTCCTTCAAGATCGAGGGCCGGCTTAAGGACGAGGCGTACGTGAAGAACACCGTCCTGACGTATCGCCGCGCGCTCGACGCCGCCTTGGCCAAGACCGGCGGCAGGAAGGCGTCCTCCGGGACGGTCGCTTCAGAGTTCGAGCCCGACCTGGCCAAGACCTTCAACCGCGGCTACACGACGCATTTCCTCAAGGGGCATCCGGCCGTGCACGCGCACGCCTCGCCGAAGTTCGTGGGCGAGCCGGCCGGCACCGTCCGCGCGGCGAAAGGCGAGCGCATCACGCTCGAGGGCGGCGCCGCGTGGCACGCGGGCGACGGGCTCGCGTTCTTCGACGCCCGCGGCCGATTGCGCGGCACGCCGGTGAACAAGGCGGAGGGGGCGGACATCTGGGTGGACGATCCGCAGGAGCTGGCGCCCGGGACCAGGGTCTTCCGCAATCACGACCGGCTTTGGCTCAAGGCGTTGGACGCGGCGCGCATCGAGCGGAAATTGACCGTTTCGCTGGAGCTCAGGGAAACCAAGAGCGGCTTGGAGCTGAGGCTCACCGACGAAGACGGGATCGAAGCCAAGGCCGACGCGCCTTGCGAGCCGGCCGCGCCCAAGGATGCGCGCCTCGCGCGCGAGACGATGGCCCGGCAGTTGGCCAAGCTGGGCGGGACTCCGTTCGTCGCCCGGGAGGTCGCGCTTCCCGAAAAAGCCTTGTTCGTGCCCGTCTCGGTCCTCAATGAGCTCCGGAGAAGTGGCGTGGCGGCGTTGACGCGGCGGCGGCTCGAGACTCACCCCCTGGAGAAGCGCCGACCGATGCGCGAAGGCGCGGCCTATCCCGAGAAGACCGTGGGCTTCGAGGCCAACGTGCTGAACGGCCTGGCGGAGAAGTTCCTCCGCTCCCACGGGGTGACCTCGGCGGCGCGCGCGCTTGAGGCCGGGAAGGCCGCCAAGGGCACGCGCGTCATGACCTGCAAGTACTGCTTTAGGCGCGCCTTGGGCTCTTGCGGCGCGGGCAAGCCGGTGCCGCCGCTGTTCTTGGAGGGGGATGACGGCGTCCGCCTTCGCCTCGAATTCGACTGCGCCGCCTGCCTGATGGAAGTCTACGTCTGAGCCGCGCTGCGGCCCGCGGCCAGGCCCGAAGCCCAAGCGAAGTGCAGGTTGTACCCGCCGCTGTCGCCGTCGACGTCCAGCAGCTCGCCGGTGAGGAAGAGCCCCGCCGTCTTGCGCGAGCCGAAGGTGCGCGGGTCCACCTCGTCGACGCCGACCCCCCCGGCCGTCACCATGGCCTCTTCCCAGCCGCGCGCTCCGGTGATCTGGAAGCGCCAGTCTTGAAGGAGCGCCGACAAGCGTTCGCAGGCGCCGGCCCCGAGCGAATCCAGGCGGCGGTGCGCGTCCAAGCCCAGCGCGTCGACCATGGCCCCGGTCAGTTGGGCCGGGAACATCCCGACGAAGAAATCCTTGACCGTCCTCTTGAGTCGGCTCGACCAGCGGCCGGCGATCATCGTCCGCAGGTCTTGCGGGGAATACTCCGGGAAGAGGTCCAAGCTGCCGTCGACGGGGCCGCCGGCCAACGCGAGGACCGCCCCGCGGCTCACGTCCAGCGCCGCGGGTCCGGAGAGCCCGTACTCGGTGAAGAGGACCTCGCCCTGCCCGCGGCCCAGCTCGCGCGGGCCTCGAAAGACCCGCAGCCCCGCCTCGACGCGCAAGCCGTGCAGGCGCTTGATCGCGCTCTCCTTGACGAGCAACGGGACCAAGGACGGGCGAAGCGGCGTGATCGAGTGCCCCAAGGATCTCGCGAGACCGTAGCCCGCCTCGGTGCCGCCCAGCTGCGGATAGGAAGCGCCGCCGCAGGCGAGGATGAGCCGGTCGCATGAAAGCTCCGCGGGGCCCGCGTCATGCGTCGGCGCGGCGCCCTTCTTCCAAGGCACCGCCTTTGTCTTGACGACGAAGCCTGCCGCAAGCTTGCTCACCGCCGAGGCTTCGACACCCAGCCGGACCTCGACGCCGAGGCGGTCCAGCTCCGCTTTGAGCACGTCGAGGACGGCGTGGGCCCTGCCGCAGCGCGGGAATACCCGGCCGTCCGGCTCCTCGACGGTCAGCAGGCCCAGCTCGGAGAAGAAACGCCGGGCGTCCTCGCCCCCGAAGCGCGAGAGGACCTCGCCGACGAAGGCGGGCTTGCCGCCGTGATAGTTCTCGGGCGGGACGCGGGCATGGGTGAGGTTGCAGCGGCCGGCGCCGCTGGCCAGCACCTTGCGGCCCAGCGCGTGGCCGCGCTCGACGACGGCGACCCGGGCACCGCCCTTGGCCGCGGCGATGGCCGCGGCCAGACCCGATGCGCCGGCGCCGATGACAATAACGCGGTTCATGTGGCGATAGAATGGATTCTAGCAAGGATGGCTCCTCCCGTGAGCGGGCGCGCGGGCCGCCGATGAGGCCGTTGTAGTAGGACATGCCAAAGGGGTAGGAGTGCGCGGTGGCGTACAGGCCCGGAGCGAGAGCGAGCACGAGCAGGAGGCCCAGGACGAGACGGGCCTCGCGGGCGGCATGAGCCAGTCGCGCGGTCAGGGAGCGGGCGAGTCCGCCGAAGCCCGCGGCGGCC
>JAPLKK010000076.1 GCA_026388115.1 Elusimicrobiota bacterium
GCGGGTGCCGCAAAGCGCGGCGAAACGCCGCTCGAATAGGCCGACCTCGGGGCCCAGAATGAACTGGCCGCGGTCGATCACGCCGGCCACGGCGCGCAGCAGCGCCGCCTTGATCGGCGCGTGCTGAGCCGCGATGCGCACATAAGGCACTCTGAACACGCCGCTGATTATAACAATCTGGTAATGATAGAATGGGTACTAGGTGACAAAATCCACCACCGCGGCGCCGGACGTCAAGGAGCTGGAGCTCCTTGCCCGGCGCATCCGAGGCAAGATCCTCGAGATGTCGTACCGCGCCCAGACGCCTCACCTCGCCTCCCAGCTCTCGCCGGTCGACATCCTCGTGGCCGCTTACTGGGGCGCCCTCTCGATCGATCCCAAGCGTCCCGACGACCCCGAGCGGGACCGCTTCATCTTCAGCAAGGGCCATGCCGTCCCCGCGCTGTACGCGACGCTGGCGCTGCGCGGCTTCTTCCCCGAGGCGGAACTGGAGCGGTTCAACGAGGCCGGCGGCCGGCTCTCGGAGCACGGCTTCCCCGGCTGCGCGCCCGGCGTCGAGCTCGCGACCGGCTCGTTGGGGCACGGCCTTCCGGTGGGCATCGGGCTCGCTCTCGGGGCGAGGCTTTTGGGGCGGAAGTCCCGCAGCTACGTCCTCATGAGCGACGGGGAGGTGGAGGAGGGTTCCGTCTGGGAGGCGGCGATGTTCGCGCCGGCCCGGAAGCTGGAGACGGTGGCGGCGATCGTCGATTTCAACCGCTGGCAGGCCACGGGCCGCTCGACCGAGATCATGGCGCTCGAGCCGCTCGCGGACAAGTTCAAGGCGTTTGGCTGGTCGGCGCACTCCGTCAATGGGCACGACATCGGCGCGCTGGTCGGCCTGCTCCGGAACGTGCCGGACGGCAGCGGCAAGCCGGTCGCCATCATCGCGAACACCGTCAAGGGCAAGGGCGTCTCCTTCATGGAGGACGACAACAACTGGCATTACCGGACGCCGAATGCCGACGAGCTCGCCAAAGCCCTCGGCGAGCTGGGTCTCAAATGAGGAACGCCTTCGCTTCCGAGGTCACCGCGCTTGCCGACAAGGACGAGCGTTTGGTGCTGCTCATGGGCGATATCGGCAACAAGCTGTTCGACAACTTCAAGAAGAAGCATCCAGAGCGGCTCTTCAACTGCGGCGTGGCCGAGGCGAACATGACGGGCGTGGCGGCGGGTCTCGCGTTGGCGGGCTTGCGTCCGATCACCTACACGATCGCCCCGTTCAACACCACGCGCTGCCTCGAGCAGATCCGCGTCGACGTGTGCTACCACGCTTTGCCGGTCGTCATCGTCGGCGTGGGCGGCGGGCTCTCCTATGCCAACCTCGGCGGCACGCATCAGTCGTGCGAGGACATCGCTTTTCTCAGGATGCTGCCGGGGATGACGGTGGTCTGTCCCGGCGACGCCGTCGAGCTTCGCTGCGCCCTGCGCGCCGCTGTCGCCCATGACGGCCCGGTCTATCTGCGCATCGGAAAGAAAGGAGAGCCGGTGGTCCATAAGTCCGAGCCGGACTTCAAGCTCGGCCGCGCGCTCGTCGTCCGCCCCGGAAAGGATGTCGCTCTCCTGAGCACCGGCAACATGCTGCCCGAGGCCGTTGGGGCCGCCGAGAGGCTGGCCGCCGCCGGCGTCTCGGCCGAGGTCGTCAGCTTTCATACGGTCAAGCCGCTCGACGAGGCGTATCTCGCCCAGGCATTCGCGCGCTTCACGCGCGTCGCCACCGTCGAGGAGCACAGTGTCTCCGGAGGCCTCGGAGGCGCGGTCGCCGAGTGGCTCGCCGACCATTCCGCGAAGGCGCGGCTCATCCGCATCGGCACGCCCGACGCGTTCTTGCACGAGGCCGGCGAGCAGGAGGACGCCCGCCGGCGCTTCGGCCTGACGGCCGAGGCGATCGCTTTGCGATTGGTGGAAAAATGAAAACCCTTGCCGCCGTGATCGTCGAGACCGGGAAGCCGCTCGAGCTCGCCCTGCTCGAGATCCCGAAGCTGGCTCCGGCTCAGGTGCTCGTCGAGCTGGCGTTCACCTCCGTCTGCCATACCCAGATCCTGGAAGCCCGCGGCTATCGCGGGCCGGATGCCTTCGTGCCGCATTGCCTCGGGCACGAGGGCAGCGGCGTCGTCCGCGAGGTCGGCTCGGCCGTAAAGAAGGTGAAGCCCGGCGATCGCGTGGTCGTCTCCTGCGGTGATGAACACGGCCAAGCCCGAAGCGGGCCGCAGCCTGGCCGTCTTCGGCGCGGGGGGCGTCGGCCTGTGCGCGATCGCCGCGGCTTCGATCTCCGGCTGCTCGCCGGTCGTCGCGGTGGACGTGCGGGAAGAGAAGCTCGCCGCCGCCAAGCGCATGGGCGCCACGCATGCCATCCTGGCCGGCAAAGACGGCCCGCTGGCCGAGCTCAAGAAGCTCTGTCCGGCCGGCTTCGACTTCGCCGTGGAATCGAGCGGCCGCCCGGCGACGATGAGCCAGGCGCTCCAATGCGTGCGCCCGCGCGGCGGTACGGCCGTCGTCATCGGCAACGCCCATCACGGAGAGTCCATCGCCGTCGATCCCAAGGAGCTGAATCTTGGCAAGCGATTGCTTGGCACGTGGGGCGGCGACAACGAGCCGGATCGCGATTTCCCGCGCTACGGCGAGCTCGTCCGCTCGGGGCGTCTCGACCTTTCGCCGCTGCTCGCGTCGCGCTACACGCTGCGGGACATCAACCGCGCGCTCGACGACCTGGAGGCCGGCCGCGCGGTGAGGCCCGTCGTCGACGTCTCCGCCGCGTGAAGGTCGGCATCGACTTCGACAACACGATCGTCTGCTACGATCGGCTCTTCCTTCGCCTGGCCGCCGAGCGGGGTCTGGTTCCCAAGGACCTTCCCCCCTCCAAAGGCGGCGTGAGGGACCTCCTTCGGAAGGCCGGCCACGAGGAGACCTGGATCCAGCTCCAGGGACTGGGCTATGGAGAGCGTATCCAGGAGGCCGAGCCGTTCCCCGGCGCGCTCGAGTTCCTGCGGCGCTGCAAGAGCCGCGGCGTCGAGACCTGCGTCATCAGCCACAAGACGCTGCATCCCTTCCGCGGGGCTCCCGTCGACCTGCACGAGGCGGCCAAGGGCTGGCTGCGGGCGAACGGCTTCCTTTCAGAGGAGACCGGCTTGACGCTCGATGCGGTCCATCTCAAGCTGACGAAGGCCGAGAAGCTCGAGGCGATCGGAGGGCTCGGCTGCACCCATTTCGTCGACGATCTGCCGGAGTTCCTGTCCGAGCCGGCCTTTCCGGCCGGGGTGGAGCGCATCTTGTTCGATCCGAGCGGCCGCTACGGCGAGGATGGACGGTGGAGGCGGGCGGGCTCATGGCCTCAAGTCGAAAGCCTGATCCTGGCGTCGCGCTGAAAGTCGGCCTCCTCGACGCGGCCGCCGCGCTCGCCGAATCGGCGGGCGCGAAAGGGCCGTTCCTGCTCACTCCGCTTCCCGGCGGCACCAACAACCAAGTCTACCGGCTCGACGGCACCCGCTTCTCCGGGCTCCTCAAGGCATACTACGCGGGACCCGGCGACCGCAGGGACCGCCTCGGCGTGGAGTTCGGCTTCTGCCGCGTCGCGTGGTCGAGCGGCGTCAAGGCGGTGCCCAGGCCGCTCGCCATGGACCCGCGCCGCCGGTTGGGGCTCTACGAGTTCATCGAGGGCCGTCCGCCGCGCCCAGGGTCTGGGCCGCCGCGGCCGGCCCAGGCCGACCTCGGCCAGGCTCTTCGGTTCTTGTTGGCGCTCAACGCGCCGCGCGTGCGCAGGGCGGCGGGCGCTCTGCCGCCCGCTTCCGACGCCTGCTTCTCGCTCGCCCGCCATTTGGACTGCGTGGACCGCAGGCTCTCGGCGCTCTCGGCCGCCCGCGCGAGCTCGGCCGTCGAGAAGAG
>JAPLKK010000087.1 GCA_026388115.1 Elusimicrobiota bacterium
ACCCGCGCCGCTCCTGGCCGGCGCCGGCCCCGCGATGGATCCACAGACGGCGCAAGCGCCCTCACTCCAGCCCGCCCCTCTCGCGACGAGCTACCCCGCTTCGCGGGAGAGGGCGAACATCGTCCCCCCCGCGCCGCAGACCGCGGCGTTCCGGCCCGCCCGGCGGCTCATGCCGGCGGGGAGCTTCCTCGCATGGAACCGCGGGGCCCTGAGGACCGCCGCCCCGGCCGCGTCCGGGGTCGCGCCGGCCGAAGCCCAGGCGTCGGCCCATGTCGCCGCGCCAATGGCGGCGCTGCTCGCGAGAGCGGCCGAGCGCTGCGACCACTGCCGCGGCGCGCTCCCGGCCGACCGCCTGCCCGACCTCTCGATGCTCACGGGCCAACAGCGACAGCCCGTCCCCTCGGGCCTGCTCGCCCTCGTCGGCGAGTGCGACGGCCAGTTCCTCTACTCGGTCACCAATCGCACGGGAAGCGAGATGAGCTTCGAGCTGCGCGACGCCAATACGGGAGAAGGCTGGGACATCAGCCACCTCCGGCCCGGCGAGACCCGCAATATCCGAAGCTCGGTCCACCTCAAGCTCCCGTAAGGGCAGGTGCCTGACGTAACGGTCGGTGTCAGACCTCAACTTATGGAACTTATTTCATTTTGGAAATCCTCAATGAGAAATAAGTTCCATAAGTTGAGGTCTGACACCATCCATAATAGGGCTTCCCAAAACGAAGCAAGTTCTATAAGTTGACGTCAGGCACCATCCTTGAAAAATGTCGCAATCGGCTGCATAGTATGGCCCGAAACGATATGACGCCAAGTCTGCATCCGCTCTACCTCATCCTGGCCGCGGTGTTCGTCGTCACCGGCCTCTATTTCCTGCATGACCGCGCGCCCATCCTCATGCCCTGCCTGCTGGCCGCGAGCCTCATCGCCATCGCGGTCCGCGCCTGGCTGATCGCCCGCGAGCGCCGGCGGCGGCGCGACTCGCGCGCCGTCATCGACTTCGAGGCCCTGCGCCAGAAGGACGCCGCCGGCTGGGCCGACTGGCTCAAGCTCAACGTCCGCGGCCATGACGCCGTCGTCGAGCGGCTGATCGAGCGCCTCCAGCAGAACCTCATGGTGGCCTCGCCCCACCGCACCCTCGGCGCCTTCCTCCTCGTCGGCCCCACGGGGACGGGCAAGACGTTCCTGGCCGAGCTCTTGGCGAAGGTGCTCCACCCCGGCACCGACCCGGTCGTCCTGCGGATGAACCAGTACAAGGACCACCAGGACGTCTTCACCCTGCTCGGCCCTCCGCCGGGCCAGCCGGGCTACGAGGTGGGCGGGGCGCTGACCCGGCCGGTCCTCGACAATCCGCACCGCGTCATCATCCTCGACGAGTTCGAGAAGTGCCACCCGGACGTCAAGCACTGCCTCTACGACGTGCTCGACCGCGGCCAGTGCAGCGAGAAGAGCTCCGGGCGCACGGCGCATTTCGGCGCCTGCGCCTTCTTCGCCACCTGCAACGGCGGCGTGGAGAGCCTGCGCGGCATCTGGGCGGATACGAAGGATCCGGCGGTGCGCGCCGCCCGCGCGCGCGACGCCATGGCGCGCGAGGGCTTCGAGAAAGCCCTGCTGGCCCGCTTCGACGACATCTTCCTCATGGACCAGCTCAAGGCCGTCGACATCGCCGAGATCGCCTGCCTCCAGCTCGCCAAGCACTGGCGCCAGTACGGCATCGAGGTCTCCTACGCCTCGCCGGAGGTCATCGCCGAGGCCCTCCAGCGCAACCGCGAGTTCCAGGAGTACGGCGTGCGCCAGCTCGCCCGGCTCATCCAGGACCTGACGACGCCCTCGATCGAGGCCGCGCGCAAGAGCGGCGCCCGGCGCGTGCGCCTGGACCTCGACGCCGCCACCGGCCGCGTCCTCGTCACGGAGGCGCCATGAGCGCGGCGCCGCCGCTGCCGGGATATCTGGAAGACGTCTGGATGCAGGTGTTCGCGCTTTTGGCCGTCGCGTCCGGGCTCTTCGTCGCCGCCGACCATTTCGCCGCGCGCGCGCCGGCCGCCCCGGCGCCGCTCGCGGCCGCGGCCCAGGCCGGTGCGGCGACGCCGGCGGCGGGCGCGCCCCTCGCCGGTCCCCTGCTAGTGGACCCGCGCGGCGCCAAGGGCTCGCTCACGACCATCGCCGCGGCCGTCCAGGCGGCAAAAGAAGGCGACACGATCGTTCTGAAGCCGGGTGTCTACAACGAGAGCGTGAGCGTCTCGAAGTCGCTGATCTTGAGCGGCTCCGCGAACACGAACGACCAAGTCCAATGGACGAGCGCCGAGTCGCGCACGCTGACGGTGGCCGGCGGCCGCGTCTTCCTCAAGGGCCTGACGCTCACGAACACCGGCGGCTCCGAAGCCTCGGCGGCGGAAGTCCTGCAGGGCTCGCTGGTGCTCGAGCAGGCGAAGGTGCAGGCCGCCGGCATGGCCGTCTCGGTGCGCGACGCCGCGCTCGAGGCGACCGACGTGGTCTTGCAGGGCCGCACCGCGGTCTCGATCCTCGGGAGGTCGCGGGCGAGCCTCTTGCGCGCCACCGTCACCGGCGGCTGGACGGGGCTCTGGGTGGAAGGGATGTCCGACGTGCGCGTGGAAAGCTCCCAGCTCAAGGGCGCGCAGAACTCCGGCGTGGAGGCCGGCCGCTTCGCCAAGGTCCGCATGACCGAGGTCTCTTTGGCCGGCAGCGGCCAAGCGGCCGTCCAGGCGCGCGGCGGCGCCGACGTGCGCATCGAGCGCTCGCGGGTCTCCGACAACCGGGGCTGCGGCTTGAGCGTCGAGAACGCCACGGCGACCATCGAGCGCGTGCGCTTCGAGCGCGAGCCTCGACCTCGGGGCGCTGGCGATCAAGCCGGGCCACGAGAAGGACGTGACCCTGCGCGGCTCCGGCAACACGGGCCTGACGATTCCGGCGAAGAACTGAACTAGGAGAGCAAATGGCCGATATCAACAAGATGACGGACTGGGACAAGCTCAAGCGCATGATCGAGGATTCCTCGCTTGACGACAAGAGCCAGGACGTCAGCGAGTCGAAGATGCTGGCCTTCCTGGCCGCGCGTATCAAGGGGCAAGACGAGATCCTCAAAGACGTCGCCAAGCTGGTGCGGCTGAGCTGGAGGAAGAAGGAGCGCAACCGCCCCGTCTGCAGCCTGCTGCTCATGGGCCCGACCGGCACCGGGAAGACCGAGCTGGCCAAATGCCTCGCCGAGTACCTCTTCGGCTCGGACCGCGACATGCTCCGCTTCGACTGCTCGGAGCTGTCGAACCCCGACATGGCCAAGAGCCGCCTCACGGGCTCCTCCTCGGGCTTCGTCGGCTCAGAATCCGGCGGCCAGCTCACGCGGCCCATGATGGCCAACCCGAAGCGCCTGGTGCTCTTCGACGAGATCGAGAAGGCTCACCCGCTCGTCTTCGACCTGCTCCTCCAGGTGCTGGGCGACGGGCGGCTGACCGAGCAGAGCTCCGGCAAGGTCGCCGATTTCACGCAGGCCATCGTCGTCCTCACCAGCAACGCCATCGCCGACGAGGCGGCGAAGGCGACGCACGGGATGAAGGACTACCACGAGATCCTCAACGCGCTCAAGACCCTGCTCTCCGAGTCGAAGATGTTCCGGCCCGAGATCCTCGGCCGCATCGACAAGGTCTACCAGTTCAAGCCGCTGCAGGGGATGGTGGTCGCCGAGATCGCCACGCTCAAGATCGCGCGGCTGGCGCGCGATTACGGGCTCGACGTGGAGTTCGTGGCGCCGGAGCTGCTGGTCCAGGCGCTGGAGGCCAACCACAAGGTGAGCAAGTTCGGGATCCGGGAGCTCGAGCGGATCCTCTTCGACCTTTTCGCGCCGTCGTTGGCCGAGATGCGCGACAAAAGGGTCAAGGCGGTGTCCTTCGACGTGGACGACGAGGGCAAGGTGGTCTGCAAGGCGAAATGAGCGACAGGTGCTGGGCCGTCCTTCTCGGCAGGCAGGAGCTGATGCGCGACCCGCGCGTCACGCAGACGCTGGCCACGCGCCTCAAGCTCCCGTTCGCCGACGCCGCCCGCCGCGTCACGATCGGCTGGGGCATCGTCGGCGAGCGGCTGGAGGAGGGGGCGGCGCTGGAGTTGGCCGAAGCGTTGAAGGCGGCCGGCGTCGAGACGCGGGTGATCCCCGAAGGGGAGCTTCCCGTCCTGCCCGAAGCCCGGCCGGTGGCCGCCGCCGGCTTCGGCCCATCCTCGGTCAAGCTCTTCGCCAAGGGAGACCCGCTCGGCGAGGAGCAGGCCTTCGGCGACATCCTGGTGGTGGCCGCGGCCGCCTGGCAGAACGAGACGATGCGCACGGTCAAGGTCAAGGAAGGCCCCTCGCCCGGGCAGAAGATGGCGACATGGGGACTGCGCCTTGCCACGGGGCTTCCGCTGCGCATCGGGCCGAAGGAGAAGGAGGTCGAGAAGATCGAGAAGTCGAAGGACCTTGTCTTCAGGATTCAGCTGCTGACGAGACAGAAAACGGCTCACTTCCTCTTTCAGATCGACGCCGAGGATTTCAATTACGCGTGCCTTGGCCCGAAGATGGAATACGGGACCTACGGCAATTTCCGCTCGCTGCTCGCGGCCTTTCGCGAGCGCGCCCCCCAGGGCGCGCTCAACCGCGGCGCGTCGGTCCTGCTCGCCAGCCAGCCCGTGGGCACCATGGGCTACGACGGGCCCAGGGATCTCGAACGGGAGCTGCGCTGGCTGCGCGCCATCCTTCGATGACCGCGCGAGGCGCGACGTTCGCCCTGCTGTCCGCGCTCGCGGCGGCCGCGCCCGCGCTGGGCCAACCGGACGGACGCGCAGGCCCCCCGGCCTTCGACGACGACGGCCCCCGTCCCGGAATGGATGAACCGCGGCGCGGCCCGCCGCCGCAGATATTCATGGCCTGCGTTGGACTGCCGGAGGAGGCCGCCTGCGTCTTCCCGACGCCGGAGGGTCCGGTGAAAGGCACCTGCGTTCCTTTCCCGAACGGGAAGCTCGCCTGCCTGCCCCCCTGGAAGCGCCGCCCGCCCGAGCCGCGTCGTGGGGAGATAGCCCCCCTCTTGCGTCAAGAGCCCTCGCCCGCGCAGTTCCAGCGGCAGGCCGAGCAGAGCCCCGTCGCCCCTCTCCCGGCTCCATGGACGGAAGCGAAACCGCCCGAAACGAAACAGAGCCGATCCCCCGCCGCCAACCCCGTTCTCCCTCTCCCGCCGAAGGCCGGAGAGGGCAGGGCCGAGGGCGAGTCTCCGCCCCGGCCTCGGCCCCTCGTGCGCGCGCTCATCCTCCTCGCCGCCGGCGCGGGACTTTTCGCGCTCTACAAGCGCCTGACGACCAAGGCCGCTCCGCCCGCCGTGGCCGCGCCGGCGCCGGCCGCGTCCCTACCCCAGCCCGCCGCTCCGGCCGGCCCCACCGGCGGGAAGCTCATCGCCAAGAACTACGAGATCCGCCGCGAGATCGGCTTGGGCGGCATGGGCGTCATGCTGTATCTCAACCAGAGCGAGCGCGTCCGTATGGAACGTGAAGTGGCGCGACTGGCGGCCGAGAAACAGGTGAACGAAGCTCAAGCCGCGCAGGCCCAGGCCGAGAAA
>JAPLKK010000017.1 GCA_026388115.1 Elusimicrobiota bacterium
CGATGGCAGCTCCTTCGTGATCGGCAACGGCGGCTCCAACGTCAGCGGCTCGAGCATCACCGTGCTGGCCGCCTACAACAACAAGTTCTACGCGGGCGCGGGGGACGGCAGGGTGTACTATAGCTCCGACACCGGCAGCTCATGGAACGCGGCCAACGCCGGCGTGACGCTCAACACCAGCCAGGTAGGGGCGATCCTGTCCATGGCCGCCATGAACGGCAAGCTGTACGCGGGCGACGCCTGGGGCCGCGTGTTCGTCAGCACCGAGGGGAGCGCCTGGCTCGTCACGGGGAGCTCCTACCCTGTCGGCGTGAGCGTCTGGGCGCTGGCGCCCTTCAACGGCAAGCTGTACGCGGGCGACAACGTCCTGGGCAACGTCTATCAGCTGTCGCCGAACGCCGCGGCGCTGGGGCCCGACGGCGACGGCGCGACGACGACGGAGTTCTTGACCGCGACGAGCCTCAATCTCGCCAACTCGATCAACACTACGGTGTGCGGCGGGTTCATGCCCTGCACGGCGAACAACCAGGTGATCTTCACCTTCTCCGACCGGGCAGGCAACGCCTTCCGCGCCGGCCCCTACGCGATCCAAGTGGACGCGACCACGTCGCTCGCGGTGTCGACGCCGAACGTCCCGGCGAACGGCGCCTTCGTGAACGTCCAGCCGAACTTCAACTGGATCGGCCCGAGCACGGCGACGCTGGCGATCCTGCCTCCGGGCACCTCCTACTTCCTGCAGGTCTCGAACAACGACCCGACCTTCGGCTCCGGCTTCGCCATCAGCATCACGACGCCGGCGGTGGTGCAGAGCACGGCCCTGGCGGTGGGGGCCGGCGTGTACCTCTCGCCGACGGCGCTGGCCAACAACGCGACCTATTACTGGCGGGTGCAGACCGTCAACGGCGTCTACGGCACGCAGGGGCCCTGGTCGCAGACCTCCAGCTTCGTGACGGACTTCGTGGCGCCCGCGCTGACGCAGGGATTCAGGAGCATCAGCTCGACCGGCGGGGTGATGGGCGAGTCGCAGGTCAGCAACCTGCTCTCCAACGTCACGGCGCAGGTCATGATCCAGGACGCGGCCAGCGGCCTGGCCCTGTCCGCCGGCGCCGTCGTCTTCGCCGGCGACGGCCACGACAACCCGTCGGCCACCTCCGGCTTCGGCGTGATGTTCACGACGAACGCGGCGCTGACGTGGGTCGACGCCTCGACCGTCGCGACGATGAACGCCGGCAATACCGTCGGCAGCGGCGCCTTGCTGCTGCGCGGCTTGGCGGTGTTCAACGGCGCGCTGTACGCGGCCGACGGCGTCAGCGGCAAGATCTATGCGAGCGCGGACGGCAATTCCTGGAGCGTGGCCAACCTCGGCGGCGCGGTCGGCGGCGGCGCGATCCGGGCGCTGGAGGCCTTCAACGGGAGGCTGTTCGCGGCCGACTGGAACGCGACCGGCAAGGTGTACGCCAGCCCCGACGGCAACCTGACCTGGAGCGCGGTCAACGGCGGCAACGCGCTCAGCGGCGCGAGCCTCAACACGCTGGCGGCTCTCAACGGGCGGCTGTACGCCGGCGACTCGGCGGGCCACATCTACGTGAGCACGGCGGGCGACACCTGGAGCGCGGCGCAGGGCGGCTTCGCCGTCAGCGGCGGCAACCAGATCTGGTCGTTGGCCGCCTTCAACGCCCGCTACTTCGCGGGCGACAGCGCCGGCCGCGTGTGGGTGTCGGTGGACGGGAGCTCGTGGTCGGCGACGAACGGCAACAACCAGCTGTTCGCCGGGGCGATCATCGGCTCCTTGGCGTCGTTCAACAACAAGCTCTTCGCCGCCGACCAGCAGACGGGCAAGGTCTGGGTGAGCACCTCGGGCGACACCTGGAGCGCCACCGTGCAGGTGACGACCTCGGCGACCGCCGGCAACGGCGTGCTCGCCCTCGCCGCCTTCAACGGCAAGCTGTACGCGGCGGAGGCGTCGGGGCGGCTGATGGTCAGCACCGAGGCGACCACGTGGCTGCAGACCAACGGAGGCGGCGCCATCTCCGCCGCGAGCATCGGCGGCCTGGCGCCCTTCAACGGCAAGCTGTACGCGGCCGACAATCTCGGCTACGTCTATCAGGTGAGTCCGCTGGCCGCGACCCTGACGGGGCTCTCCGACGGCACGACGGTCGCCCAGACGCTGATGGCGACCGGCATGACCATCGCGAACTCGACGAACACGGTCCTGTGCGCCGGCATATGGCCCTGCAACGCGACCAATCAGGTCCTCTTCACCGCGACCGATCGCGCGGGCAACAGCCAGCGGTTGGGGCCGTTCGCGATCCAGGTGGACGCCACGACCGCGCTCGCGATCTCGACGCCGGCCTACCCGGCCAACGGCGCCTACGTGAGCACCTCGCCCAATAACTTCACGTGGCTCGGCCCGAGCACCGCCACGCTCACGAACCTTCCGCCGTACACCTCGTATTACCTGCAGGTGTCGAACAACGATCCGTCCTTCGCCGCGGGCAATATCGTGGTCAGCATCTCGACGCCGATGGTCTTCGTCAGCACGACGCTGCCGACGGGCTCGGCGTCGTACTTCCCGTCGAGCTTCACGCTGACCAACAACACGACTTTCTACTGGCGCGTGTACGCCGTCAACGGCGCGTACGGGACGCAGAGCGCCTATTCGCAGGCCTTCAGCTTCGTGACCAGCCTGTTCACGCCCACGGCCATCGGGAACTTCAGCACGTTGAACTCGAACAACGGGGCCGTGATCGAGACGCAGGCCAGCGTGCTGTTCGCCGGAGTGACGGCTCAGATCGAGGTCCAGGACCTCACCAGCGGCATGGCGGTCTCGACAGGCTCGTTAGCCTTCACGGGAGACGGGCACGACAACCCCGGCGCCACCACCGCTTATGGCGTGATGTATTCGACGAACGCGGGCCAGACCTGGATCGACGCCTCGGCGATCGCGGCCATGAACAGCGGGAATTCCATCAATTCCGCCACGGGGGTCAGTCCGCTGCGCGGATTCGCGGTCTTCAACGGCAGGATGTACGCCGCCACGGCCAACGGCTACGTCTATTGGAGCGCCGACGGGAACACCTGGAACGTCTCCAACAGCGGTTCGGCTGTGGACGCCGGAGGCATCCGCACCCTGTTCGTGTTCAACAACAAGCTTTATGCCGGCGCCGGGTCGGGCAAGGTCTGGTACACCTCGAACGGTACCAGCTGGAGCGTCGCCAACGGCAACGCCGTGCTCGGCAACGCCGCCAACATCGCCGCTCTTTCGTCCTTCAACGGCCGCCTCTACGCGGGCGACGCGAGCGCCTACGGACGGCTGTACGCCAGCCCCGACGGCAACTTGTGGACGATGATCCAGGGCCCCCTGGGCGCCTTCGCGACCAACGGCATCCAGAGCCTGGCGCCTTTCAACGGCCGGTTCTTCGCCGGCGACACGGCGGGTAGGGTCTGGGTCTCGGTGGACGGCAGCACCTGGAGCATGTCCAACAACGGCGCGGCGGTGGCGACGCCGCTCGGCGCCATCGTCGGCTTGAGCGCGTTCAACAACCGGCTGTACGCCGTCGACGTCTCCAGCCGCATCTTCTTCATGAACCCGGACGGCGTCACGTGGACCCAGGCGAACAACATCGTGCTCAACGCCGGCCTTCCGACCGTGGCGTCCAACTTCGGCTCGGGGCTGTCGTCTTTGGCCTCGTTCAACGGCAAGCTGTACGCGGCGGACGCGAACTTCGGGAAGATCTATGTGAGCACCGAGGGCAACACCTGGGTCGCGATCAACAGCAGCTATCCAGTCACGACGAACGGCGTGGCGACCGCTCCCTACCCCCTCTACGCCCTGGCGCCGTTCAACGGCAAGCTCTTCGCCGGCGACAGCAACGGCCGCGTCTACCAGGTCACGCCGGTGAGCGCTACGCTGACCAACATCGCCAACGGGTCGGCGGCCTTCGACGGCACGACCTCCATTTCCAGCCTGACGGTTTTCGGCCTGAACTTAGTGAACTCGACCAACGCCTTGACCTGCGGCGGGAACTGGCCGTGCGGCGCGACCAACCAGGTGCTGTTCACCGCCGCCAACCGGGCGGGGGGCGTCGGACGGCTGGGCCCGTACGCGGTCCTGGTCGACACGCTCACCTTGTCGCCGCTGTCGATCTCGACGCCGAGCGTGCCGGGCAACGGCGCCATCGTGAGCGTGCAGCCGAACTTCGCGTGGATCGGGCCGAGCACGGCGGCCCTCTCGGGTCTGCCCGCGGGCTCCTCATATTACCTGCAGGTTTCCGCCAACGATACCAGCTTCTTGGCCGCCAACGTCGTCATCAACATGTCGACGCCGACCGTGATCGTGAGCACGACCCTGCCCACGACCGTCGGGGCGTATATCTCCACGTTCACGCTGGTGCACGCCACGACGTTCTACTGGCGCGTGCAGATCGTCAACGGCCTGGTCGGAAGCCTGGGGCCGTGGTCTTCCGTGTACAGCTTCGTCACGGATTTCGTGCCGCCGAGCCAGATGGGCGCCTTCGCGAGCCTGAGCACGGGCGCCGTCACGGTGTCGGAAGTCCAGGTGAACAACCTGCTCTTGGGCGTGACCGCCCAGGTCTCCGTGCAGGACGCGGGCGCCGGCTTGGCGGTGTCCACGGCCGCGCTGGCCTTCGCCGGCGACGGCCACGAAGGGCCGAACCTCGCCGGCGGCTTCGGCGTGATGTACTCGACCAACGCCGGCCGGAACTGGATCGACTTCTCGACGGTGACGACGCTCAACAACGGGAATCCGATCGCGGCCGGCGGCTTGTGGGCGCTGACCACCTTCAACGGCAAGCTGTACGCCGCCTCGGGCAGCGGCTACGTGTACTCCAGCGCCGACGGCAACACCTGGTCGCTCACGAACTTGGGCAACTTCGCCGGCAACCCCGGCTTCCAGGGGAACACCCCGGGCAATCTCCGCTCGCTCGTCGTCTTCAACAACCGCCTCTTCGCCGCGGGCGGCACCTTCACCAATCCCAGCACCGGCGCTGTCTTGTCGAGCGGCGACGGGTACTACTGGTATCAGAGCAGCGCGACGCTCGTCGGCACGAACATCCGCTCGCTGGCGGCGTTCAACGGACGGCTGTACGCGGGCGACCAGAGCGGGCGCGTCTATATCAGCACCGACGGCAATCAGTGGACCCCGAGCAACGCGTTCACTTCCGGCGGCAACAGCCCCGTCCAGGCCCTGGGCGTGTACAACGGCCGGCTCTTCGCGGGCGACACTCAGGGCCGGATCTACTTCGCGGTGGACGGCTCGGGCGTGTCGTGGACGCCGGCCCAGGGCGGCTCGGTCGTCGGCTCGAGCATCACGGCCTTCGCGACCTTCAACAATAAGTTCTATGCCGCCGACGGCGCCGCCACCGGCAAGGTGTACGTGAGCACCGACGGCGGGCTTTCCTGGAACGCGACCAACGGCGGCCTCCCGTTGGGCAACCCCGGGCCGACCGCGGTCGTGAGCCTCGCGGCCTTCGACGGCAAGCTGTACGCCGGCGACGCCTCGGGACGCCTCTACGTCAGCACCGAGGGAAGCGTGTGGCTGGTGACGAACAGCAGCTATCCCGTGGGGTCGAGTTTGTGGGGGCTGGCGCCGTTCAACGGCAAGCTCTTCGCCGCCGACAACGTCAACGGCGACCTGTACCGCTTGACGCCCGTGGCGGCATCGTTGGGCGGCGGCGACGGCACGCTGTCGCCGCAGGCCTTGAGCGCCACGAGCCTGAACCTGGTCAACTCGACGAACACCTACCTGTGCGGCGGGTTCATGCCCTGCGCGGCGAACAACCAGGTCGTGTTCACCGCCTCCGACCGCGCGGGCAATACGTTCCGGGTCGGGCCCTTCGCCATCCAGACGGACGCGGCGACGGGCGTGGCGATCTCGACGCCGAGCTTCCCGGCCAACGGGGCTTACGTGAGCACCGAGCCGAACCACTTCAACTGGTTCGGTCCGAGCACCGCCACGCTCGCCAGCCTGCCGCCGGGCACCTCGTACTACCTGCAGGTCTCGCAGAACGATCCGGGCTTCGGCAATATCGTCATCAGCGTCTCGACCCCGGCCGTCGTGGCGAGCACGATGCTGCCCTCCGCCTTCGGCGCCTATTTCTCGACGTATACCTTGCTCAACGCCACGACGTACTACTGGCGTGTGCAGTCCATCAACTCCGTCTTCGGCACGCAGAGCGCCTTCTCCCAGGTGTACAGCTTCGTGACGGACATGGCGCCGCCGTCGGCCGCCGGGGTGTTCGCGAGCTTCAGCTCGACCGGCGGCGTGATGGCTGAGTCGCAGATCAGCAACCTGCTGACGAACGTGACGGCGCAGATCACCGTCCAGGACCTGCTGAGCGGCCTGGCCGTGTCCAGCGGCGCCCTGGCTTTCGCGGGCGACGGGCACGACAATCCGGGCGCGACCACCGGCTTCGGCGTGATGTACACCACCAACGACGCCCAGACGTGGATCGACTTCTCGACCGTGACGGCGGCCAACAACGGCCAGCCGATCATCACCGGCGCCTCGCAGCTGCGCGCGCTCGCGGTCTTCAATGGCAGCCTGTACGCCGTCGACGGGAACAACGGCAAGGTGTACACGAGCTCGGACGCCTACAGCTGGAACGTCTCGAACCTCGGGGTCAGCCTTTCCGGCCTGCCCTTGCGGGCGCTGCTCGTGGGCGCCAACGGCCGGATCTACACCGGCGACACCAGCGGCAGGCTCTTCGCGAGCCCCGACGGCGCCAATTGGACCCAGGTGAACAACGCCACCGCGCTCGGGACGAGCATCCTGTCCTGGGCCGCCTACGGCGGCAAGATCTTCGCCGGCGCCGCGAACGGGCAGGTGTTCGTCAGCACCGCCGGCAACAGCTTCAGCGGCTCCGCACTGTTGGCCCCTGGCGCCGGCCAGATCCAGGCGCTGACCGTCTTCAATGGCCGGCTGTACGCGGGCGACAGCGCCGGCAAGGTGTATTTCACGATGGACGGCAGCAGCTTGACCTGGACCGCGAGCAACAGCGGAGCGGCGCTGCCGAACGCCGCTTCGATCAACGCTCTGGCGGCCTTCAACAAGAAGATTGTCGCGGCCGACTCGAGCGGGAAGGTCTGGGTGAGCGCCGACGGCAACACGTGGAGCGCCAGCGTGGGGGTGAGCGGGCTGGGCATCCAGGCCCTGACCTCCTTCAACGGCAAGCTGTACGCCGGCGACGGCAGCGGCAGGATCTTCGTCAGCACCGAGGGGAGCACCTGGTTCGTCACCAACGGCAGCTACCCGGTCGCCGCCGCCTCCATCTACGGCCTTTCGCAGTTCAACGGAAAGCTTTGCGCCGCCGACAACCTGGGCGACGTTTACCAGATCGCGCCGGTGACCGCGACCTTGACGACCGTGACCGGCGCCGACGGCTCGACCACGATCTCGACGCTGACCGCGGCCGGGCTGAACCTCGTCAACTCGACCAACACGATCAGTTGCGGCGGCGTCTGGCCCTGCGGCGCGACCAACCAGGTGATCTTCACCGCCTTCGACCTCGCCGGCAACCTCGCGAGGCTGGGCCCGTACGCGATCGAGGTGGACGCCACCACCGGGCTGGCGCTCTCCACGCCCAGCCTCCCGGCCAACGGGACCTACGTCAGCACCGAGCCCAACAACTTCAACTGGATCGGGCCCAGCACCGGCATCCTGGCGGGCTTGCCGCCGGGCACCTCCTACTTCCTGCAGGTCTCCAGGAACGATCCGAACTTCGGCGCCGCCAACATCGCCGTGAGCATCACGACGCCCGCCGTGGTCGTCAGCACGGTGCTGCCGAACGCGTCGGGAGCGTATCTGTCGAGCTACACGCTCACCAACAACACGACCTACTACTGGCACGTGGCCACCATCAACGGCCAGTACTTCACCATGAGCCCGTTCTCCCCGACCGTGAGCTTCGTGACGGACGTGGTGGCGCCGGTGGCCGCCGGCGCCTTCACCAGCCTCAGCGCCACCGGGACGATCGGCGAGGCGCAGATCAACGGGCTCGCCTCGGGCGTGACCGCGCAGATCAGCATGAGCGCGGTCGTCAGCGGAATGGTCGTGTCGACGAGCGCGCTGCCCTTCGCCGGCGACGGCCACAACAACCCGGGCTTCACCTCCGGCTTCGGCGTGATGTACTCCACGAACTCCGGCCAGACGTGGATCGACGCCTCCACCGCCGCGCCGGTGAACGGAGGCTCCCCCGTCTTCGCGGGCGGGACGCGCGGCATGGCGGTGTTCAACGGCCAGCTTTACGCGGCCGACAGCGGCGGGCGCGTGTACTGGAGCCCCGACGGCCTCAACTGGAACGCCTCGAACGGCGGCAGCGCGGTAGGCTTCGGCGGCGCGGCGATCCGCGCGCTCGCCGTGTTCGGCGGCCGGCTGTTCGCGGGCGACGCGACGGGGCGGGTGTGGCTGAGCGGCGACGGGCAGAACTGGGCCCAAGCGAACAGCGGCGCGCAAGTCAGCGCCAGCGGCTCGGCGGTGCAGACGTTGGCCGTCTTCAACGGCCGGCTCTTCGCGGCCGACCTCGCTGCCGCGGGCCGCGTCTACGTGAGCACGACCGGCGACACCTGGGTGATGGCGCAGACCGGGGTCACGCCGTTCGCGGCGTCCGGCGGCGTGCAGTCCTTGGCGGTCTACAACGCCCGCCTGTTCGCCGGAGACTCGACCGGCAGGGTGTACGTCTCGACCGACGGGAACACGTGGACGATGCTCAACAACAGCGCGATCCTTGCCGCCGGGGCGAACATCGTGGCGCTGGCCGCGTTCAGCAACCGCCTCTACGCCGTCGACGCTTCCAGCCGCGTCTTCTTCATGAATCCGGACGGCAACACCTGGACCCAGTCGTACAACATCGTCCTCGGCGCCCTCGGCAGCCAGGCTTCGGTGCTCAACTTCGGCTCGTCCTTGTCGTCTTTGGCCTCCTTCAACGGCAAGCTGTACGCGGCGGACGCTACGTATGGGAAGATCTACGTGAGCACGGAAGGGAACACTTGGATGGCGATCAACAGCAGCTATCCGGTCACGGCGGGCGCGAGCCCGATCTTCGCCCTGGCGCCGTTCAACGGCCGCCTCATCGCGGGCGACAACAACGGCCGGGTGTACCAGATCGTGCCGGTCACCGCGACGCTCTCCGGCGTCGACGGCGCGATCAGCACGCAGACCCTGGTGGCGACGGGGCTTCAGCTGGTCAACTCGACGAACGCCTTGACCTGCGGCGGCGTCTGGCCTTGCGGCGCGACGAACCAGGTGCTGTTCACCGCCTCCGATCGGGCGGGCCTCGCGGCCAGGTTCGGCCCCTACGCGGTGAAGGTCGACAGCATCACGACCGCGGGCCTCGCCATCTCGACGCCGAGCCTGCCCGCCAGCGGGGCCTTCGTCAACGTGCAGCCTAACTTCACCTGGATCGGCCCGAGCACGGCGGCGGTCAACGGCTTGCCGGCGGGCTCCTCGTACTACCTGCAGGTTTCCAACAACGATCCGTCCTTCGCCGCCGGCAACATCGTGGTCAGCATCTCGACGCCGGCGATCGTGACGCCGTACGTCTCCCAGCTGCCCGCGCCGGCCGCCGCTTATGTGTCGACCTTCACGCTGGCCAACAACGCGACCTACTACTGGCGCGTGGCGCTCATCCAGGGAGTCATCGGCTCCATGAGTCCCTGGTCCTCGACCTTCTCCTTCGTGACCGACGTCTTGACGCCGCCGGCCATGTCGGGCAACTTCGCGAGCGTGAGCAGCGCCGGGTCGCTGCTCGGCGAGTCGCAGGTCAACAACCTGCTCGCGGGCGTCACGGCGCAGATCGTCGTGCAGGACGCGGGGAGCGGCCTGGCGGTGTCCACGAGCGCGCTGACCTTCGCCGGCGACGGCCACGAGGGTCCCGAGGCGATGGGCGGCTTCGGCGTGATCTACTCGACCAACGCCGGCAAGAGCTGGATCGACTTCTCGACGGTCACGACGGTGAACAACGGCTTGCCGTTCAGCAATCCGGTGTGGGCCGTGACCGCCTTCAACGGCAAGCTGTACGCCGCCGGCGGCGCGGGCAGCAACGGCTATCTGTATGTGAGCGCCGACGGGGTCACCTGGACCACCGCCAACGGCACCCTGGCGGTGGATAGCAACGGCGCCCTCCGGACGCTGTCCGGATTCAACGGCCGGCTCTTCGCGGGCGATACGACGGGCCGGATCTACACCCACACCGGGTCCGATCCGAGCGCGGGCACCGTCTGGTCGCAGGCCTCGCCCCCGATCGGCTCGAGCATCCGGGCCATGACGGTGTTCGACGGCCGTTTGTACGCCGCCGACGGCACCAACGGCAGCGCCAAGGTGTACGTGAGCACCAGCGGCGACACCTGGTCGACGACGCAGAACGGTCAGGCGCTGTGGGCCGGGGCGTCCATCAACTCGCTGGGGGTCTTCGACGGGCGGCTGTTCGCCGGCGACAGCGTCGGCCACATCTTCGTCTCCGTGGACGGAAGCTCGTGGTCCTTGGCCAACGGCGGCTCGGCGGTCAGCGCCTCGAGCATCACGGCGCTCATCGCCTACAACTACAAGTTCTACGCGGGCTGCGGCGACGGCAAGGTGTACGTCAGCTCCGACACCGGCAGTTCCTGGACCGCGGCCAACGCCAACGTGCCGCTTGGCGGCGCGTTAGGTCCGACGGCGATCGTGTCCATGGCCTCCATGAACGGCAAGCTGTACGCGGGCGACATCTCCGGCCGCGTCTACGTCAGCACCGAGGGGAGCGCTTGGCTCGTCACGGGAAGCTCATATTCCATCGGCGCGAGCGTGTGGGGGCTGGCCCCCTTCAACGGCAAGCTGTACGCGGTGGACAACGTCCTCGCCAACGTCTTCCAGCTTTCGCCGACGGCGGCGTCCTTGCCCGGCGCCGACGGGACGCTGGCCCAGTCGACCTTGAGCGCGACGAACCTGAATCTCGCCAACTCGACCAACACGCTCGTGTGCGCCGGCTTCATGCCCTGCGGCGCCACCAACCAAGTCGTCTTCACCGCTTCCGACCGCGCGGGCAACGTGCTGCGCGTGGGACCCTTCGCCGTCCAGGTGGACGCGACGACGACGCTCGCCATCTCCACGCCGAGCTTCCCGGCCAACGGGGCCTTCGTGAACGTGGAGCCGAACAACTTCAACTGGACCGGCCCGAGCACGGCGATCGTGGCCGGCCTGCCGCCGGGCACCTCGTACTTCCTGCAGGTCTCGCAGGGCGACCCGACCTTCGGGAGCAATGTCGTGATCAGCATCTCGACGCCCGCGGTGGTGACGAGCACCTCGTTGCCGACGACGGTGGGCGCGTATCTCTCCCAGACCGCGCTCGCCGACGCCGCGACCTATTACTGGCGCGTGCAGATCATCAACGGAGTCTACGGGACGCAAAGCCCGTGGTCGCAGACCTACAGCTTCGCCACGGGCCTCTCCCAGCCCGTCGCGGCCGGCGTCTTCGCGACGCTGAACGCGTCGGGCGGCCAGGTCGCCGAGAACGCGTCCACGGGCCTGTTCGCCGGCGTGACCGCGCAGATCGGCGTGCAGGACACCGGTTCGGGCCTCGCCGTCTCCACGAGCGCGGTGCCCTTCGCCGGCGACGGACACAATAACCCCGGCGTGACGGCGGGCTTCGGCGTCCTCTACTCGACCAACGCCGGCCAGAGCTGGATCGACGCTTCCACGGTCACGGTGGCGAACGGCGGCAGCGCGGTCGTGCTGGGCGCCTCGCAGCTGCGCGGCATGACGGTGCTCAACGGCCGGCTGTACGCGGCCGACGCGGCGGCCGGAAAGGTGTACACGAGCGCCGACGGCAACATCTGGACCGCCTCCAACGGCGGCGCCGTCATCGGCTCCAACATCCGCGCCCTGGCCTCGTTCAATGGCCGCCTCTTCGCCGCGGACGGCACCGGCAAGATCTACGCGAGCGCCAACGGCGGCACCACGTGGGCCTCGGTCACCGGCATCAGCGCGATCGGGACGAATCTCCTGTCGCTGGCCGCGCTCAACAACCGGCTGTACGCCGGCGACAACAGCGGCCGCGTGTTCGTGAGCACCAGCGGCGATACCTGGAACCCGACGCAGGGCGGCTCCGCGGTGAGCCTCTCGAGCATCCCCGCCCTGGCCGCGTTCAACGGACGGTATTTCGCGGGAGACGCGGCCGGCCGGGTCTGGGTGTCCGTGGACGGCAGCTCCTGGTCCGCGACCAACGGGAACGTTCCCTTGGCCGGCCCGGCGAGCATCGCGTCCTTGGCCGTGTTCAACGGGCGGCTGTTCGCCGGCGACGCGGCCATGGGCAGGGTCTTCGTGAGCACCAGCGGGGACACCTGGAACACCGCGGGCGTGCAGGTGACGACGGCCCCGGGCACGGCCAACGTCGGGGTGCTGGCCTTGGCCGCCTTCAACGGCAAGCTGTACGCCGCGGAAAGCTCCGGCCGCTTGGCGGTCAGCACCGAGGCCACCACCTGGCTGACGCTCAACGGCGGCCGCCCGATCGCCGCCGGCCCGATCAGCGGCCTCGCGCCCTTCAACGGCAAGCTCATCGCCGCGGACGCGGGCGGCTTCGCGTACCAGGTCGTGCCCGTGAGCGCGACCTTGAGCGGCGCCGACGGCGCGGTCAATGCCCAGACGCTCAGCGCGATGGGGCTGAATTTCGCCAACTCCTCGAACACCGCCAGCTGCGGCGGGAACTGGCCGTGCGGCGCGACGAACCAGCTCATCTTCACCGTCGTCGACCGCGCCGGCAACGCCCAGCGCCTCGGGCCCTACGCCATCCAGGTGGACGCGACCACCAACCTCGCGGTCTCGACGCCGAGCTATCCGGCCAACGGCGCCTACGTCAGCACCGAGCCCAGCAACTTCAACTGGACCGGGCCGAACTCGACGCTGCTGGCCGGCCTGCCGCCGGGCACCTCCTACTTCCTGCAGGTCTCGAAGAACGACCCGAGCTTCTCCCCGGCCAACATCGTGGTCAGCATCACCACGCCGGCGGTGGTGGTGAGCACCCTCCTGCCCACGGGCTTCGGCGCCTACGTGTCGACCTATTCATTGGCCAACAACGCGACCTATTACTGGCGCGTGGCGACGATCAACGGCGCCTACGGGACGCAGAGCCCGTACTCGCTGGTGTACAGTTTCGTGGCGGACCTGGTGCCTCCCGTGCAGAGCGGCCTCTTCGCGACGGTCAGCTCGACGGGCGGCCTGCTGGGAGAGACGCAGGTGACGGCGCTGAGCGCGGGCGTCACGGCGCAGATCCGGCTGCTCGACGCGACGAGCGGCCTGGCCGTCTCGAGCGGCGTTCTCGCCTTCGCGGGCGACGGTCACAACGGCCCCGGCTTCGCCGGCGGCTTCAGCGTCATCTACTCGACCAACTCCGGCCAGAGCTGGATCGACTTCTCGACGGTCACCGCGGTCAACGGCGGCGCGCCCATCGTGGTGTCGGCATCGCCCTTGCGCGCGCTGGCGGTCTTCAACGGCCAGCTGTACGCGGCCGACGGCGCCGGGCGCGTGTACTCGAGCCCCGACGGCCAGAACTGGAGCCCCTCCAACGGCGGCTATCCGGTGGCCAGCGGCATCCGCGCCCTCACCGTGTTCAACGGCCAGCTGATCACGGCCGACAACTCCGCCAACGCCAAGGCCTATTATACGTCCGACGGCCAGAGCTGGTTCACCGGCAACGGCGGCGCGCCCATCGGCCCCACCGCCAACATCGCCGCGCTGGCCGCCTTCAACGGGCGCCTCTATGCGGGCGACCAGACCCTGAACATCGGACGGCTGTACATGAGCCCCGACGGCGTCAACTCATGGACGATGGTCCAGGGCGGCATCAGTCCCTTCACGAGCGCCGGCATCCAGGCGTTGACGGCCTTCAACGGCAGGTTCTATGCCGGCGGCGCCGACGGGCGGGTCTATGTCTCCGTGGACGGCAGCACGTGGACGACGGCGGGCGGCGGACCGGCGATCGCCGCCGGCGGCAACATCGTGGCGCTGGCTCCTTTCAACAACAAGCTGTACGCCGCCGACGCCTCCAGCCGCGTCCTCGTCAGCCCCGACGGCAACGGCTGGTACGCGTCGAGCAACAGCCTCGGCGCCAGCAACTTCGGCTTGAGCCTCGGGGCGCTGGCCGTCTTCAACGGCAAGCTGTACGCCGCCGACGCCACCTACGGCAAGCTGTACGTGAGCACCGAGGGGAGCACGTGGTTCGCGCTCAACAGCAGCTATCCGGTCACGACCGCCAACTCGGGGATCACCGCGCTGGCGCCCTTCAACGGGAAGCTGTACGCGGGCGACAACAACGGCCGGGTGTATCAGATCACGCCGAACGCCGTGTCGCTCACCGGGGTCGACGGCTCGACGCAGGCCCAGACGCTGGCCGCGGCCGGCCTCGGGCTCGTCAACTCGGTCAACGCCTTCACCTGCGGCGGGAACTGGCCCTGCGGCGCGACGAACCAGCTGATCTTCAGCGCCTCCGACCGGGCCGGCGCCGTCCAGCGTTTCGGACCGTTCGCGGTCCTGGTGGACACGCAGACGCCGGCGGGCACCACCGTCTCGACTCCCGCCTATCCCGCCAACGGCGCCTACGTCAACGTCCAGCCCAACTTCACCTGGATCGGGCCGAGCACGCCGACGGCGGCGGGGCTGCCGTTGGGCTCTTCCTATTATTTGCAGGTCTCGTACAACGACCCCGCCTTCACCAATATCGTCATCAGCGTCTCGACGCCGGTGGTGGTGAGCACGTACATGCCCACCGGCGCGGGCGCCTACACCTCCACCTTCACGCTGGTCAACGGCACGACCTATTATTGGCGCGTCGCGATCTTGGGCGGCGTCGTCGGCGCCCTGGGCCCTTGGTCGTCCGTCTCCAGCTTCGTCACCGACCTCGCGGCGCCGTCGATGTCGGGCGTGTTCTCAAGCCTGAACCTGTCCCAAGCGAGCCTGGGTGAGGCGCAGATCAACAACCTCGGCACGGGCGTCACGGCCCAGATCCAGGTCCAGGACGCGGGGAGCGGCCTGGCCGTCTCGACCTCCGTTCTGGCCTTCGTCGGCGACGGACGCACGGGCCCGGCGGAACCGACGGCCGGTTTCGGCGTCCTGTACTCGACGAGCGCGGGCCGCGTTTGGATCGATTACTCGGCCACCGCCGTGTCGAGCTCGGCCCTCAAGTCGGGAGCGACGTTCTGGGCGCTCACCGTCTTCAACGGCAAGCTGTACGGAGCCGACGCCGGCGGCTACGTGTGGGTGAGCCCGGACGGGAACACCTGGAGCCAGGTCAATCTGCAGCACTGCATCGGCTTCCAGTCGTACTGCGCGGGCCTGCGGACCCTGGTCGGCTTCAACGGGCGCCTGTTCACCGGCGACAGCACCGGCCGCGTGGCGTCCAGCCCCGATCCCAGCGGCTCGTTGTGGCAGGCGAGCAGCATCACCACGGTCGGCGCTGGCATCCGCTCCATGACAGTCTTCAACGGTCGGTTGTACGCCGGCGACGCCGGCGGCCGCGTCTACGTGAGCACCGACGGCAACCAGTGGATCACGACCCAGAACGGGGTGGGGGTCGCCACCACCGCGATCCAGGCCCTCGGCGCGTTCAACGGCAGGCTGCTCGCCGCGGACTACACGGGACGGTTGTTCTCGTCGCTGGACGGCTCGACTTGGAGCTACGTCAACCCGAACGGCGGGTTCGTCACCGTCACGGGCTCGAGCCTCACGTCGCTGACCGCCTACAACAATAAGTACTTCGCCGGCGGCGCGGATGGGCGGGTCTATGTGGCCACCGACGGCGTCACGTGGAGCGCCGCCAACGGCGGCGTGGCGTTCGCGACGACGCCGATCCAGACCCTGGCCGCGTTCGACGGAAGGCTGTACGCCGGCGACGCGACGGGCCGCCTGTACGTCAGCACCGAGGGCAGCGTCTGGATGGTGACGGAGAGCGGCTATCCGATCAGCGGAAGCATCTGGAGCCTGGCGCCGTTCAACGGCAAGCTCTTCACCGCGGACAATATCCTGGCCGGCAATATCTACCAAGTCACGCCGGTCGCCGCCTCCTTCTCCGCCGGCGCGGGCGACGGCACGACGTTGAGCCAGACGCTGAGCGCGACCAACCTCAACCTCGTCAACTCGACGAACACGGCCTCGTGCGCGGGCTTCATGCCCTGCGCCGCGACGAACCAGGTGATCTTCACGGCGAGCGACCTCGCCGGCAACGTCTTGCGCGCGGGTCCGTTCGCGATCCAGGTGGACGCGACGACGCTGCTCGCGATCTCGACGCCGATCTTCCCGGCCAACGGCGCCTACGTGAACGTCCAGCCGAACTTCGACTGGATCGCTCCCAGCACGACCACGGTCGCCGGCTTGCCGCCGAACACGATCTATAACTTCCAGGTCGCGCAGGGCGACCCGTCCTTCCAGCCGATCAGCATCGTCATCAACGTCTCGACGCCGGCCGTGGTGACGAGCACGGTCGTGCCGATGGCTTACGGCGCCTACGTCTCCACCTACGCCCTCGCCAACAACGCGACGTTCTACTGGCGCGTGCAGATCGTCAACGGCATCTACGGCTCCCAGAGCGCGTGGTCTCAGACCTCCAGCTTCGTGACCGCCTTCACCCCGCCGGCGCAGACCGGCGCCTTCCTGAGTTGGGCCTCGACCGGCGGCTTCATCGCCGAGGTGCAGGTCAACGGCCTGGCCACGGGCGTGACCGCGCAGGTCTCCGTGCAGGATCCGATGGCCGGCCTGGTCGTCTCGACGAACGTGCTGGCCTTCGCCGGCAACGGCCACGACTTCGCGGGCGGGACCGGCGCGTTCGGCGTCATTTATTCCACGAACTCGGGCCAGACCTGGGTGGACGCCTCGACCGTGACCGTGGCTAACGGCGGCTACGCGATCGTCGCCTCGAACCTGCGCGCGCTGACCGTGTTCAACAACGCGCTCTATGTCGCCGACGGCAACGGCAGGGTCTACTCGAGCCCCGACGGCGTGAGCTGGGGCGCGACCAACGGAGGCGCGACCGTCGGCGCCGGCGCCATCCGCGCCATGGCGGTCTTCAACGGTCGTCTGTTCGCGGGAGACAACACCGGGCGGATCTGGGCGAACAACGGGGTCTCGTGGAGCCAGTCCAACAACAGCCAGGTGGTCGGCACCGGGATCGCGGCCATGACGGTCTTCAACGGCAACCTGTACGCCGGCGACGGCTCCAGCCCCGGCCGGCTGTACGTGAGCACCGACGGCAACTCCTGGAGGATGGTCCAGGCGGGCATCGGGCCCTTGGGCACCAGCGGCATCCAGTCCTTGGCCGCGTTCAACGGCCGGCTCTTCGTCGGCGAGCAGGGCATCAGCGCCGCCGCCAGGATATTCTCCTCGGTGGACGGCAGCACCTGGCCGTCGAACGCGGTGGCCTCGCTGGGCGCCGTCAACACCAACATCGGCTCGCTGGTCGCGTTCAACAACAAGCTCATCGCCGGCGACCAGGGGAACCAGAAGGTGTACGTGAGCACCGACGGCAACTTGTGGAACGCCGGCGTCATGCTCGCGCCCACGGCCAGCAACATCAACGCCCTCACCGTCTTCAACGGCAAGCTGTACGCCGGGGATTCGCTCGGCCGCCTGTACGTGAGCACCGAGGCGAGCACCTGGCTCGTGACCAACGGCAGCTTCCCGATCGCCGCCGCCGGCGCCGGCATCCAAGCCTTGGTGCCGTTCAACGGCAAGCTGTACGCGGCCGACAGCGCCGGCTTCGTGTATCAGATGACGCCGACCAGCATGACGCTCTCGGGCGCCGACGGCTCGACCGCCTCCCAGGTCCTCGCCGCCAACGCGATGAACCTCGCCAACTCGAGCAACACCCAGACCTGCAACGGTGTCTGGCCCTGCGGCGCGACCAATCAGGTCCTGTTCACCGTCGTCGATCGCGCGGGCAACGTGGCCAAGTTCGGCCCGTACGCCGTCCAGGTGGACGCGAACACCGGCCTGGCCGTCTCGGCGCCAAGCCTCCCGGCCAACGGCGCCTACGTGACCACCGGCACCGTGAACTTCGACTGGACCGGCCCGAGCACGGTGACCTTGAGCGGCCTGCCGGCGGGGACCTCGTACTTCCTGCAGGTGTCGAGGAACGACCCGTCGTTCGCCGGCAACATCGTCGTGGCGATCACCACGCAGGCCGTTCCGATCGTGAGCACGACGATGCCCACGGCCTTCGGCGCCTATTACTCGACCTATACGTTGGCCAACAACGCGACCTACTACTGGCGTGTCGCGACGATCAACGGTACCTACGGCACGGTGAGCCCCTTCTCGCAGACCTACAGCTTCGTGACCGACGTCGCGCTGCCCGTCAGCTCGGGCCCGTTCACGAGCATGGCCCCGGGCGGAGCGGTGGGCGAGTCCCAGATCAACACGCTGATCGCGAACGTCACGGCCCAGATCGCGCTGTCGCAGGCGGTCAGCGGCTTGGCCGTCTCCACCGGCGCCGTGGCCTTCGCGGGCGACGGGCACAACTTCCCGGGCGTCACCTCCGGCTTCGGCGTGATGTACTCGACCAACGCGGGACAGACGTGGATCGACTCGTCGCAGGTCACGGTCGCCAGCGGCGGGATTTCGCTCGGCGGCTACGCCTTGCGCGCCTTCGCGGTGTTCCAGGGCCAGCTGTACGCCGCCGACGCTAACGGCAACGTCTTCTTCAGCCCCGACGGCCTGAACTGGAGCGCCTCCAACGCCGCGCTCGGCAAGCCCGTCGGGAACCAAGGTTCGGGCGGTCCGCTCCGCGGCTTTGCGCTATTCAATGGCAAGCTCTACGTCGCGGACAACAACGCGGCCGGCAGGGTGTACGTCAGCGTGGACGGCCAGAACTGGACGACGAGCAACGGCGGCAACCCGGTCGGCTCGGTCATCAACGCGATGACCGTCTTCAACGGCCGCCTGTTCGCGTCCGACCCCATTACCAGCCGCGTGTACGTGAGCACCGACGGGAACATCTGGAGCACCGTACAGGGAGGCAACGCCATTGGCGCCGGCGGCATGATGTCGTTGGGGGTGTTCAACGGCAGAATCTACGCCGGTGACGGGGGCAACCCGGCCAAGGTCTGGGCCTCGATGGATGGGAGTACCTGGTCAGCCATGAACAGCGGAGCGCCTCTGCCGGGCGCGGTCAAGATTGAGTCGCTGGCCGTGTTCAACAACAAGCTCATCGCCGCGGACAGCAACAATGGAAAGATCTGGGTCAGCGCGGACGGCAACTCGTGGAGCGCCGCCGTGCAGGCCGGCGGCAATGGGATCGCGTCGTTGGCCGTCTTCAACGGGAAGCTGTACGCCGGCGACGGGACGGGCCGGGTGTACGTGAGCACCGAGGCGAGCACCTGGCTGACCGTCAACGGCGGCTTCGCCGTCGGAGCGAGCACGTTCTACGCCCTGGTGCCCTTCAACGGCAGGCTGTACGCCGGCGACGCCGGCGGCAAGGCCTATCAGATCACGCCGGTGACCGCGACGCTCACGGGCGCCGACGGCTCGACGGCGCCGCAGACGCTCACGGCTTTGGGCCTCAGCCTCCTCACCTCGACGAGCGCCAGCACCTGCGGCGCCGGGACGGTCTGGCCTTGCGGCGCGACGAACCAGGTGCTGTTCACGGCCAGCGACCTCGCGGGTCGGGCGACGAAGCTCGGGCCCTTCGCGATCCTCGTGGACACCCAGACCTCGGGCGGACTCATGGTGTCCACGCCGGCCCTGCCCCTCAACGGGGCCTTCATCAACGTCCAGCCGAACTTCACCTGGATCGGCCCGAGCACCCCCACCTTGGCCGGCCTTCCCGCCGGCTCGTCCTATTACCTGCAGGTCTCGGTCAACGACCCGGCCTTCGCGCCCGCCAACATCGCCATCGCGATCACGACGCCCTCGGTGGTGATGAGCACCGTCGCGCCGACCGGCGCGGGCGCCTATATCTCCACCTTCACGCTGGCCAACAACGCGACCTATTACTGGCGCGTGGCGACGATCAACGGCGTGGTGGGCACGCCCGGCCCGTGGTCCGCGACCTACAGCCTCGTGACCGACTTCGTGCCTCCGGTGATGGCCGGCACGTTCAGGACGCTGAACGCCGCCCAAACGACCCTCGGAGAACTGCAGATCAACAGTCTGGGCAGCGGCGTGACCGCTCAGATCAACGTCCAGGATCTGGCCAGCGGTCTCGCCGTGTCCACGAGCGTCCTGCTCTTCGCCGGAGACGGCCATGAAGGCCCCGACGTGGTCGGCGGCTTCGGCGTCATGTATTCCACCAACGCCGGCAAGACCTGGATCGACTTCACGCTCGCCGGCTCCTCCGTCGGCTCCACCGCCTTGTGGGCCGTGACGGCCTTGAACGGCAAGCTGTACGCCGCCGACAATACCGACTTCGTGTGGGTCAGCACCGACGGCGTCAACTGGAGCAAGACGAATTCCGGAAACAGCAACCTGCCCGTGGGCCTGACCAGCAGCGGCGGTTCGGCCTTCGCGCCGCTGCGGGCTCTGGTGGCGTTCAACGGCCAATTGTTCACCTCCGACATCACCGGTCGGGTCGATGTCAGCGCGGACGGCGACAACTGGATGGCCTACGGCTCCCAGGTGGCCCAGAGCGCGATCCGGGCCATGACCGTGTTCAACGGCCGCCTGTACGCCGGCGACTCGACCGCCCCCGGCCGGGTCTATATGAGCACCGACGGGGTCAGCAGCTGGAAGGCGGCCGGTCCCGCCGTCGCGCCGCTGCAGACGGCGGGCGTGCTCGCCATGGCCGCGTTCAACGGACGGCTCTTCGTCGGCGACGCTCAGGGCAAAGTGTACGTCTCGGTGGACGGCAGCACGTTCACGCTCGGCAACGGCGGCAGCCCGCTGAACACCCTCAACTCGCCGATCTTCAGCTTCGCCGCCTACAACAACAAGTTCTACGCCGGCGACGGCCTCGGCAAGATCTACGTCAGCAGCGACAGCGGCTCCTCGTGGAACGGGACCAACGGCAACGGCGCGACAGGCCTTCCCGTTTCCAGCGGCGCGGCGATCCAGGCCATGATCGCGTTCGACGGCAAGCTGTACGCGGGAGACGCGGGCGGTCGCGTCTACGTCAGCACCGAAGGCAGCCAATGGCTGGTCGCGAACAGCAGCTTCCCGGTGGGCGTCAGCATCGGCGGCTTCGCCCCGCTGAACGGAACGCTTTACGCCGTGGACAATCTCAGCAACTCGGTGTACCGGCTGTCGCCGGTCGCGCCGACGCTGACGGGGACGGACGGCACCACCGGCGCGCAGACCCTGAGCGGCACCAGTCTCAACCTGGTGAACTCGCTCGCCTTCACCTACTGCCTGGGCGCCATGCCTTGCAACGCGGTCGACCAGGTGATCTTCACCGCCACCGACCGCGCCGGCAACGTGTTGAGGGTCGGTCCTTACGCGGTGCAGGTGGACGCGACGATGCCTCTGGCGACCCCCGCGCCGAGCTTCCCGGCCAACGGCGCCTATGCGAACGTCCAGCCGAACTTCAACTGGTTCGGTCCGAGCACCGGGGTCATCGCGGGCCTGCCGGCCGGGAGCTCGTACTATCTGCAGGTGTCCAACGACCCGGCCTTCCAGGCATCGAATCTCGTGGTGAGCGTCTCGACGCCGGCGGTGGTCCTCAGCACCAACCTCCCGACCGGGGCCGGCGCCTATCTGTCGACCTACACGTTCACCGACAGCACCACGTACTACTGGCGCGTGGCCATGGTGAACGGCGCCTTCGGCTCCTACAGCCCCTGGTCCTCCACCTTCAGCTTCGTCACCGACTTGGCCCCGGCCTTGCAGGCATCGATGTTCACGAGCATCGTCAACGGCCAGAGCCAGCCGGAGAGCCAGCTGACGGCCGTGATCTCGGGGGCGACCGCGCAGCTCACGATCCAGGACCCGGTCAGCGGCCTCGCCATCTCCACGAGCGCCTTCGCGAGCGCAGGCGACGGCCGTTCGGCGCAGGGCGTCACCGCCGGCTTCGGCGTCATCTATTCCACCAACGGGGGTCAGAATTGGATCGACTTCTCGACCTTCGTGGTGGTGAACGCCGGCCAGCCGATCGTCGGGGCGCAGAGCCTGCGCACGTTGGCCGTCTTCGGGAACAAGCTGTACGCGGCCGACGGATCCAGCGGCAAGGTATGGCGGAGCCCCGACGGCTTCAATTGGAGCGCCGCCAACGGCAACAACCCGGTGGGCGCCGCCTTGCGCTCTTTCGCGCTCTTCAACGGCAGGATCTTCGCGGGCGACAACAACGGCAAGGTCTACGTCAGCACCACGGGCGACACTTGGAGCGCGTCCAACGCGAACGCCGCCGTCGGCGCCTCCATCGGGCCGCTCGGGGTGTTCAACGGCCGGTTGTACGCCGGCGACGTGTCGAACGGCCGCGTCTATATCAGCACCTCGGGCGACACCTGGAGCGCGACGCTGGGTGGGACAGCGGTCGCCGCGGCGCCGAGCAACGGCATCTGGTCCTTGGGCTCCTTCAACGGCCGGCTGTACGCCGGCGAGGGCGGGGGCAGCGCCAAGATCTACTACACCGCCGACGGCAGCACTTGGTTCCCGAGCAACAACAACGCGGTGGTCGGCTCCTCCATCACCGCCTTGATCGCCCACTCCGGCCGGATGTACGCGGCCGACGGCAATTGGGGCAAGATCTACATGACCACGGACGGCAACGCCTGGGTTCCGGCCAACGGCGGCGTGACGCTGACGGTCTCGAGCCCGTCGGTGCAGAGCCTGGCCTCTTTCGACGGCAAGCTGTACGCCTCGGATCCCTCGGGGCGCGTCTACGTGAGCACCGAGGGCAGCACGTTCCTCGCGATCAACAGCAGCGCGCCGATCTCCGCCAGCAGCAATACGGCCCTGGCGGCCTTCAACGGCAAGCTGTACCTCTCCGGCGCGGACAACCGGGTGTACCAGATCACGCCGGTGACGGCCACGTGGCTGGGCGGAGGGGACGGCACGACCCTCGCCCAGACCTTGCTGGGCAGGAGCCTCATGCTCGTGACCTCGAGCAACCCCACCGTCTGCGGCGGGAGCTGGCCTTGCGGCGCGTCGAACCAGGTGATCTTCACGGTCGCCAATCTGGCCGGCAGCGTCGCGAGGTTCGGCCCGTTCACGGTCCTGGTGGACACGCTGACCGCCGTCGCCATCTCGACGCCCTCGTTGCCCGCCAACGGCGGGTACGTGAGCCTGCAGCCCAACAACTTCACCTGGATCGGCCCGAGCACCGGGATCGTCTCCGGCCTGCTCGGCGGCTCGGCCTTCTCCATGCAGGTCTCGGCGAACGACCCGGCCTTCGCGCCCGGCAACGTCGTGATCAGCATCTCGACGCCGGCCGTCGTCGTGAGCACGACCTTGCCGACGACCTCCGGGGCGTATCTCTCGACGTTCACCTTGACGGTCAACACGACCTACTACTGGCGCGTGACGACGACGAACGGGCTGTTCGGCGCCTCCGGTCCGTGGTCGCAGATCTACAGCTTCGTCGCGGCCTCGACGCCGCCCGCGCTGGCCGGGGCCTTCGTCACCGTGACCTCGAGCGGCGGGCTCCTGCCCGAGGGCGCGGTCAACGGCCTGGCCATCGGCACCACCGACCAGATCGCGAGCCTGGGCACCGGGGTGACCGCGCAGATCGTCCTGCAAGCCGGCAGCGCGGGCCTCGCCGTCTCCACCTCCGCGCTCGCCTTCTCGGGCGACGGGCACGACAGCCCGGCCGTCACCGGGGCCTGGGGCGTGACCTACTCGTCGAACGCCGGCCAGAGGTGGGTGGACTACTCGAAAGCAGCGGTCGTACAACAGAACTTCGGCATCGCGTTCTCCGCGATGGCCGCGTTCGCCGGCAACCTCTTCGTGGCCGACGCGGGCAGCGGCAGGGTCTACTACTATAACCACGTCAGCAACGTTTGGGACTGGTGCAACCACGGCAGCCCGATCAACGGCGCCGCCTCCCAGCTGCGCGCCTTCGTGAACTTCAGCAACCGGCTCTACGTGGGAGACGGCAACGGCGGCGTCTTCTCGCTCTCGGCTGGCGACCCGACTTGCGGGGGCTCCTGGACCCAATCGGTCAGCACGATCGGCGTATCGGTGCGGGCGATGGCGGCGTTCAACGGCAGGCTGTTCGCCGGCGATGGGGCCACCGGCAGGATCTACGTCAGCACCGACGGCCTCACCTGGCCCTGGAGCGCGGTCCAGGCCGGCGGCCAGGTCCTGCAGATGAACAACGTGCAGACCCTCGCCGTCTTCAACGGCCGCATCTTCGCCGGCGACGCCTGGGGCAAGATCTATTCCTCCGTCGACGGCAGCACCTGGACCACGGCCAACGGCGGCGCGCCCGTGAGCGGCTCGACGATCACCGTCCTCACGGTCTATAACAACAAGTTCTACGCCGCCGACTCGACCGGGAAGGTGTACTCGAGCTTCAACGGCACCGCGGGGAGCGGCGCCGTGCAGGTGACGACGGGGACGAACATCGCCGTCCTGTCCTTCGCCGTCCTCAACGGCAAGCTGTACGCCGGGGAAGCGGCGCCGCCATCGCCGTCAGCAGCGTCGTCGCCCTGTCGCCGTACAACGGCAAGCTGTACCTCGCCGACGCGAAGAGCATCTACCAGTACGCTCCGGTGCCCGGCACGATGACCGGCTCCGACGGGACCCTGGCCGCGCAGACGCTGACCATGACCGGCCTGAACCTCGCCAACTCCAGCAATACGGTGGTGTGCGGCGGGTTCGCTCCCTGCGGCGCCACCAACCAGGTGATCTTTACCGCCAGCGATCTGGCCGGCAACGTCGTGAAGCTCGGGCCCTACTCGATCCTGCTCGACGCGACCACCGCGGTCGCCTACTCGACGCCGGCCGCGCCGGGCCTGGCCGGCTTCGTCAACGTCCAGCCCAACTTCAACTGGGTGGCGCCGAGCACGCCGATCGCGGCGGCCTTGCCTCCGTCGAGCGCCTACATCCTGCAGGTCTCGAACAACGACCCCGGCTTCTCGAACGCGAACCTCGTCATCAACATCTCGACGCCGATCAGCGGCGTCGGGGTGAGCCTGAGCACGGCCGTGTCGCCGCCCTTGTCGGCGTACGTGTCCAGCTTCACGCTGACCAACAACACGACCTATTATTGGCGCGTCGTCACCCTCAACGGCGGCTTCGGCTGGTATGGGCCGTACTCCTCCACCTTCAGCTTCGTGACCGACTTCAGCGCGCCCACGCAGAACGGCGTCTTCACGACGCTCAGCCCGACGGGAGCGACGCTCACCGAGGCGCAGGTCAACACGCCGGCGACCTCGTCGGTGACCGCGCAGATCGGCGTTCAGGACACGATCAGCGGCTTGGCGGTCTCCAGCACCGCCGTGGCCTTCGCGGGCGACGGTCACAACTACACCGGCGCGATGGGCGGCTACGGCGTGGTCTACTCCACCAACGCCGGCCAAAGCTGGATCGACTTCTCGTCGATCACGGCGTCGAGGAGATATGACGGCACGGTCACCTTCGGCAGCCAGCTCTACAGCTTCGCCGTTTACAAGGGAGCGCTGTTCGTCTCGGACGCGAACACCGGCTATCTCTACTACAGCCCCGACGGCAACATCTGGACGCAGGTGGGCGCGTCCCAGATCGTCCCCGGCGGCTTGTCGAAGCCCCTGGCCGTGTTCAACGGCCGGCTCTTCGCCGGCGACGGCGCCAACGGCATGATCTACTGGACCGCCGGCGACACCAGCTCATGGAGCACCGCCAACGGCGGGGTGCCGGTCGGCCAAACGATCCGAGCCCTGGCCCAGTTCAGCGACCGCCTCGTCGCCGCGGACGGGACCAACGGCCACATCTACGTCAGTACGACGGGCGACACCTGGGCGACGTCGCAGGGCGGGCAGGCGGTGGGCATCGGGGCCATGCCGGCGCTGGCGGCCTATAACGGCCAGCTGTACGCCGGAGACTCGAAGGGCAACATCTACTTCTCGGCCGACGCCAGCACCTGGACGAAGTCGAACAACGGCCTCGTCGTGGGCTCGTCCATCTCGGCCTTCGCCGCCTACAACGGCCGCCTGTTCGCGGCCGACGGCCTCAACGGAAGAGTCTACGCCACGAGCGACGGGGTCAGCTGGAGCACAGTCAACGGAGGGGTCCAGGTCACGACGGCGCCGACCATCGGCGTCGCGGCCCTCGCCTCCTTCAACGGCAGGCTGTACGCCTCCGCCGTCACCGGCACCGTATCGGTCAGCACCGCGGGCGGCAGCTGGTGGATGTTGAACAACGGCTATCCCATCAGCCCGACGGGCGGCGCGTTCTGGGCTCTCGCTCCATTCAACGGGAACCTCGTCGCGGCCGATGCCGGCAGCGTGTACGTGATCGCGCCGGTGAGCGCGACGTTGGGAGGCGCGGACGGGACGGGCGCGGTCCAGACGCTGACGGCCACGGGCCTGGCGCTTGTGAACTCGACGCGCTCGGTCGTCTGCGGGGGCGTCGCGCCCTGTTCCGCCACCGACCAGGTGATCTTCACGGCGACGGATCGCGCCGGCAACGCGAAGCCGTTCGGTCCCTTCGCGGTGCTGGTGGACACCCTGACGCAGACCCTCGTCTCGACGCCGACCTTCCCGGCCAACGGCGCCTGGGTGAACATCCAGCCCAATTTCGACTGGATCGGGCCGAGCACCACGCCGGCCTCGGGCTTGCCGCCGGGCTCCTCTTATTACTTGCAGGTTTCCAACAACGACCCGGCCTTCGCGCCGGGGAACATCGTCATCAGCGTGTCGACCCAAGAGTACCTCTCGGCGACGGGGACGTCGGTGCTGGCGAGCACGTCGTTGCCGACCGCGCAGAGCGGCTACATCTCGAGCTTCACGCTCACCAACGCGACGACCTATTACTGGCACGTGCTCCTGGGCAACAGCGTCCTCGGCACCAAGGGGCCATGGTCGCAGACGTACAGCTTTGTGACCGATTTCGCCGGACCCGCGCAGGCCGGCGCCTTCCTGAGCTCTTCGCCGGTCCTCGGCTGGATCGGCGAGACCCAGGTGAACCCGCTGTCGAACGGCGTCACCGTCCAGGTCGGCGTCCAGGATCTGCTCAGCGGCATGGCCGTCTCGACGGGCTCGCTGCCGTTCGCGGGCGACGGGCACGATTACGCCGGCGTCACCGCGGGCTACGGCGTGATCTATTCGACCAGCGCGGGACAGACCTGGATCGATTTCTCCACCGTGACCGCCGCCGCCGTCTACACCGCCGGCAACGCGGTCACCCCGAGGCTGCTCGCCCTGGCGGTATCCTCGGGCACCATCTACGCGGCCTACGCCGACAACAATCTTCCTAAGTTCTACGTCTACCACAGCGCGGATGGAGCCGTCTGGACCGCCAACAACACCCCGTCGTTCTCCTACGCGCCCCAGGCGCTTGTGCCCTTCAACGGGAAGATCTTCGCCGGCTTCGCCGACGGCAGCATCTATTACTCGCTCAATGCCGGCACCAATTTCTCCCAGGCGAGACCCGGGCTCACCGGCGGTCTGGCCCCCATCGGCTCGAACATCAATGCGCTGGTCGTCTTCAACGGAAAGCTGTATGCCGGCGACAACAACGGCCAGGTGTACGTCAGCACCAGCGGCGACGCCGGCTGGAGCGCGACGCAGGGCGGCAGCGCGCTCTCCAGCAACGGCATCGCATCGCTCGCCGCCTTCGCGGGCAGGCTGTTCGCCGGCGACAGGGGCGGAAGGGTGTTCGCCACGGTGGACGGCAGCACCTGGACTCTGATGAACGCCGGCGTCGCCGTCGGCTCGAACCTCGGGTCGCTGGCCGCCTATGACAACCGCCTGTTCGCCGGCGATGCGACGAACGGCAACATCTACGTGAGCACCGATGGCGGCAGGTCCTGGCGCGCCACCAACGGCGCCGTCCCGCCCACCGGCAGCGCGATCAGCGCGCTCTCCTCGTTCAGCGGCAAGCTCTATGCGTGCGACAGCGCGGGCAGGGTGATCGTCAGCACCGAGGGCTACAGCTGGATGACGCTCAACAGCGGTTATCCGATCACCGGGAGCCTCTCGTACCCCGCCTATGGGCTGGCGCCCTTCAACGGCAAGTTCTACGTGGCGGCGAGCAGCAGGGTCTTCCAGATCACGCCGGTGACGGCGAATCTATCGGGCGCCGAAGGCTCGACCGCGGTCCAGACGCTGACGGCGAGCTCGCTGCGGCTCGTGACCTCGACGACCACGGCCACCTGCGGCGCCGCGATGCCGTGCGGCGCCACCAACCAGGTGCTCTTCACCGCCTCCGACCGGGCCGGCAACGCGGCCCGCTACGGGCCTTACGCCGTGCTCGTGGACTCGACGATCGCGGTCGCGATCTCGACGCCCGTCTATCCGGCCAACCAGAGCTACGTCAACCTCCAGCCGAACTTCAACTGGAACGGGCCGAGCACGACCACGGTCTACGGCCTGTCGCAGGGCTCGGCGTACTACCTCCAGGTCTCGCAGAACGATCCCACGTTCTCGATGGGCCTTGTGATCAGCATCTCCACGCCGATCGTCAACACGCCGCAGATCAGCGTGAGCACGAGCCTGCCGATCGCCCCCGGCGCCTACCTGTCGACCTTCACGCTGGCCGATAACGCGACGTATTACTGGCGCGTCGCGGTGGCCAACGCGATGGACGGCATGTTCAGCGCGTGGTCGACGAGCTTCAGCTTCGTCACCAACTTCACGGCCCCCGCGGCGGCCGGCGTTTTCTACTCGATGAGCCCCGGCGGGCAGCTGTTCGGCGAGACGCAGATCATCGGCATCCAGAACGGCGTGACCGCGCAGATCACCGTGCAGGACGCCAACAGCGGCCTCGCCGTTTCGACCTTGAACTTCACCGGCGACGGGCACGACAGCGTGATCCTGACCGTTCCGTTCGGCGTGATGTACTCGACGACGAGCGGGCAGCAGTGGATCGACTTCTCGGCCGTCACGCCGTCGAACCCCGGCGTCGCCCGCCTCTACAACCTGACGGTGTACAACAACGAGCTGTACGCGGTCGACGGGGGCGGCGTCCTGTACCGCACCGTTGACGGCGCCGCCTGGTATCCCGGCATCAACAACAACTGGAACGCGTCCGTCCGGTCGATGGTCGGGTTCAAGTCCGCCGCTTCCTCCACCCTCCGCCTCTTCGCGGGCGACTCCAACGGCAAGATCTACTCGAGCCCGTCCCCGCCCACGCAAGGCTTTGCGACCGTCTTCTCCGGGGGCTCCAGCATCGGCACGCTCGCCACCTTCAACGGCAGGATCTATGCCGGCGACCTCAAGACGGGCCGCATCTACGTCAGCACGAGCGGCGACGCCAACGCGTGGAGCGCGACGCAGGGCGGCAACGCCGTCTCGACCACCGGCATCCAGGCGCTGTCCACGCTCAACGGCCGCTTCTTCGCGGCCGACAAGACGGGCAGCGTCTTCGTGTCGGTGGACGGCACCACCTGGACGCTCGGGAACATCGGCGGAGCGCCCGTGGGCTCCAGCATCACCGCCCTGGCTCCGTTCAACGGCCTGATGTACGCGGCCGACGCGATCACCGGCAAGATCTACTCCAGCCCGGACGGCAACACCTGGACCACCGCCAACCAGGGCGTGCAGGTCACGACGAGCCCGAACGTCGGCTTGCAGGCGCTGGCGGTCATGGACGGGAAGCTGTACGCCGGCGACTCGGGCGGAAACGTCTGGGTCACCGTCGACGGCAGCACCTTCACGGCCGCCTATCCGACGCCCGTCGCCGGCAATATCGGCGGCCTCGCGCCGTTCAACGGCAAGCTGTACGCCGCCGACAGCGGCAACGGGAACGTGGCCCAGCTCTCCCCGGTCGCCACCGCGCTGGGCGGCGCCGACGGGACGAACGCGGCGCAGGTCCTCACGGCCAGGGGGCTCAACCTCGCCAACTCGGGGACGGTCTTCACCTGCGCGGGCGTCGCGCCGTGCCTGGCGACGAATCAGATCCTGTTCACGGCATCCAACCGCGCGGCCAACGCCGCCAAGATCGGCCCCTACGCGATCCTCGTGGACGCCATCACGCCGGTGGTGAGCCTGAGCCTGCCGGCCAACGGGACCTATCTGAACGTCCAGCCGAACTTCAACTGGCTTGGGCCGAGCACGATGACGGCGGTGAGCCTGTCCCCGGGCACCTCCTACTATCTCCAGGTCTCCGCCGATCCGACCTTCAATCCGGCGAACATCCTCGTCAGCATCTCGAGCCCCGTCCTCCCCAGCGCCGGCCAGGCGATCAGCACGATGGCCATCACCTCCGACGGCGCCTACGTCTCCACCTATACGCTGAACGGGGCGACGACCTACTACTGGCGCGTGGCGACCAACAGCGGACTCTATCACGCCGTCGGCGCCTTCTCGTCGACGTTCACCTTCATCACGGACTTCGCGCCGCCCTACTCGTCGACGGCGTCGTTCGCGAGCGTCAGCTCTTCGGGAGGGGCGCTCGCCGAGGCGCAGTTCAACGATACGGCCTCGGGCGTGAGCGCGCAGCTCGCCGTGCAGGACGACGTGGCCCTGGCCGTCTCCACCGCGGCCATGAGCTTCGCGGGCGACGGCCACGATAGCGGCCTGAGCGCCGGCGGCTTCGGCGTCATGGTCTCGACCAACGCCGGCGCCACGTGGACGGACTGGACGGTCCCGGCTTCCTCGGTCGCCGTCGCCGCGCCGGTCCAGGCTTTCGCCGTCTTCGGCGGCAAGCTGTACGCCGGGGGCGCCGGCTCTAACTTGTACGCGACCGCCGACGGTCTCGGGTGGACTACGAAGACGGTCGCCACCTGCGGCGGCGGAGGCACGATCAACGCTCTCGCCGCCTTCCGAGGGAAGCTCTTCGCGGGCTGCGGCGGCACGCACGGCATTTCGAGCGATGGGACCAGCTTCTCCGCCTTCCTCGCGCCCGGCAAGATCCTGTCGTTCGCTTCCTTCAACGGGAGGCTGTACGCCGGCGCCGACAGCCAGCAGGTCTCGATGAGCACCGACGGGGCCGCTTGGTGGCAGTTCAGCCTGCCCTTGGGGCAGACGCAGAACTCGAGCCTGGCCGTTTTCCGCGGCCGCCTCTACGCCGGCACCGACTCCGCCGCGACGCGCGTCTGGCACTCGGTCGACGGCTCGACCTGGTCCAAGACCGCCGGCGGCAGCGCCGGCGGCGCGCCGCCGGCGATGGCGGTCTTCAACGGCAGGCTGTACGTCGGCGGCAGCGCCGATACGACCATCCGCGCGAGCGTCGATGGCGTCAACTTCGTCCCGGTCTTCACCGCGCCGTTCGCGGCGGGATCGAGCAACATGGCGGCGATGACGGTCTTCAACGGCAAGCTGTACGTCCTCGATGGCGCGAACAAGGCCCTCTTGTGGACGGCCGACGGCTACCGTTGGTTCACGTCCGCGCTCGCCGTCACCGACGCCGCCTTGAACGCCCTCGCCTCCTTCAACGGCAGCCTGTACATCGGCGGCTCGAGCAACCTGTATCGCCTGCAGGCGCTGCCCGCGGTCCTGGCGGGGCCGGACGGCACCACCTCCCCGCAGACGCTCTCGGCCAGCTCGCTGAGCCTCGCGCAGTCCTCGGTGACCACGGTCTGCAACGGCGTCTATCCGTGCGCGGCGACCGACCAACTCGTGTTCACCGCCTCCGACCTGGCGGGCAACACGGCGCTGTTCGGCCCCTTCGCCGTCCTCGTCGACAGCACCAGCCCGGTCGCGATCTCGACGCCGGCCTTCCCGCTCAACGGCATGCACGTCTCGGGCCAGCCGCGCCTCTACTGGCTGGGGCCGAGCACCTCCGTGGCCGCGGGCCTGCAGCCGCCCGCCGCCTATTACCTGCAGGTGGCCAAGAACGACCCGGCCTTCGCGGCCGGCAACCTCGTGGTCAACATCGCCACGCCCGTCGTGACGAGCCCCGGCGATCTGACGGCGAACTCGCACTACGTCTCGACCTATACCCTGCTCGACAACACCACCTATTACTGGCGCGTGCGCGCGCAGAGCGGCCTGGGCACGGCGAGCCCGTGGTCGAAGGCCTTCGTCTTCGCGACCCAATTCACCACGCCGACCTTGAGCGGCCCGTTCGTGAGCAACTCGACGGGGGCGCTGATCCCGGAGACCCAATTCCACGTCCTGGCCGCGGGGGTCACCGCGCAGCTGACCGTCCAGGATCCCGGCGGCCTGGCGTTCGATTTCGTGCCGGCCAACCGCATCGGCACCTGGCACTTCGAGGAGGCGGCGGGCGCGCTCAGCACGGACCTGTCCGGCAACGGCAACATCGCGACGCTCAGCAGCCCCGCGATGTGGGCCTCGGGCTACCTCGGCACCGGCGTCGCGGCCAACGGGAACTGGGTGGACGTGGCGACGCCGACGGTGGCCGCGTGGAGCGGGCTCACGGCGATGGCCTGGGTGTACGTCCCGAGCGCGGGCTTGGGGGTCGTCCGCTCCTCGCAGACCGTGCTCGCCGGCCGGCAGTTCCGGCTCGAGTACAAGGTCGAGTACCGCTCGGTCGGCTTCTACGCCGACGTCGATCCTGTCACCGGCGGCTGCTCCATCGACGAGGGGCCGGCGGTGCCGCTGCAGGCGGCGGCGGGCACGTGGAACCACGTGGCGTTCGTGATGGACCCGGTGAATCTCGTCAACAGCATCTACATCAACGGCGTGCTCTCGCGGACCTGCTCCGGAAACCCGGTGCCCGGCGACAGCAGCTTCCGCTTCGGCGAAGACGGGCTGAGCGGCATCGGCCTCGCGGACGCGATGAGCGGCTCGATCGACGAGGTGAGCCTGTTCAGCCGGACGCTGCCCCAGCCCGAGATCGCCGGCGAGATGAACCGCAAGCTCGGCTTCTGGGTGTACTACTCGACGAACGCCGGCAGCCAGTGGAACCTCGTCGCCTCGACGGCGCCGGGCAACGGGCCCTACCTGGGCTCTTACGGGGTCAACGGTTCCGTCGGGCCGCTCACCGTGTCGGTGGCCGGGCTCTCGCTGATCCAGTCCACCAATGCGCTCACGTGCGGCGCCGTCGCCCCGTGCGGCGCGACGAACCAGGTCAAGTTCGTGGTCTCCGACCTGGCGGGCAACGTGCTGTCGGCCGGACCGTACGCGATCCTGACCGACTCCACCGCGTTGAGCGCCGTCCCCGCGCTGAGCTACCCGGCCAACGGCGCGAACGTCGGCCTCCAGCCGAACTTCGACTGGATGGGCCCGTCGACCAAGACGGCCGTGGGCCTGCCGCCCGGCGCCGCCTTCCTGCTGCAGGTGTCCCAGAACGACGTGACGTTCGCGCCGGCGAACGTCGTCGTCAGCATGTCCACGCCGTGCATCGTGGCCAGCACGTACGTGCCCACCGCCGACGCCACTTACATCTCCACCTACACGCTGGTCGACAACGCCACCTACTATTGGCGCGTGGCCGTCCAGGATCCGGTCCTCGGCACCCAGAGCCCATGGTCGTCCACCTTCAGTTTCGTCCTGGACCTGACGCCGCCGGCCCAGACGGGCGCTTTCACGAGCATCGACGGCGGCCTGAACAACCTGCCGGAGACGACGTTCAACACGCTCTCCGCGGGCGTCACGGCCTTCATCACCGTGCAGGACGCGGCCAGCGGCCTGGCGGTATCCAACACCGCCTTGCCGCTCTCGGGCGACGGCCACGACGGCCCGGCCTCGGCCGCCGGCTTCAGCGTGATGTACTCGACCACCGCCGGGCGGCTGTGGATCGACGTCTCCACCATGATCGTCGCCAACGGCGGCTTGGCGGTGGGGGCGAAGATCGGCGCGTTGGCCACGTTCGGCGGCAAGCTGTACGCGACGGACGCGGCGGGGGCCAGGGTGTACAGCAGCGGCAACGGCGGGGTCTCGTGGACCACGGTCAACCTGCCCGCCGCGACGACGCTCGGCCCGATCGCCGTCTTCGCCGGCAAGATCTATGTCGGCGACACCACGACCGGCATGATCTTCTCGAGCGCGAACGGCTTGACTTGGACCGCCGCCGCCGGCGGCGCTCCCGTCTCGGCCTGCGGGACGGTGCGCAGCCTTGCCGTGTTCCTGAACAAGCTCTACGCGGCCGACAACTGCGGCAAGGTCTATCTCTCGACGGACGGCAACGGGTGGGGGATCGGCAACAACGGCGCCGCCGTGGGCGCGTCGATCGGCGCGCTGGCGGCCTTCAACGGAAAGCTGTACGCCGGCGACGCCAACGGCAACGTGTACGTCACCCTGCGCGGGATCGTCTGGACTCCGACCAACGGCGGCAACCCGGTCGTCGGCTCCGTCATCGCGCTGGCGATGTTCGACGGCCGGCTCTTCGCGGCCGGCGCCGCCGGCGACCTGGCCTTCAGCGCCGACGGCGTCGAATGGCCCGCGGTCAACGGCGGCGTCCCGGTGACGAATTCCTTCGCCGCTCTCACGGCGTTCAACGGCAAGCTGTACGGCGCCGATCCCGCGACGGGGCGGCTGTACGCGAGCCCGGACGGGAATCTCTGGGTCGTGCTCAACAGCAGCGCGCCCGTGGGCGCGGCCCTGGGCGCGCTCGTCCCCTACAACGGCAGCCTGTACGCGGGCGATTCGGCCAACGGCAAGGTGTACCAGCTCGCGCCGGTGCCCGCTTCGCTCGCGGGCGCGGACGGGACGGCGGCGGCGCAGGCCCTCTCCGCCCTGGCGCTCAACTTCACCTTCTCGACCAACACGCAGGTCTGCGGCGGCGTCCAGCCTTGCGGCGCGACGAACCAGCTGATCTTCACGGCCTCGGACCGCGCGGGCAACGTCACCGCGGGCGGGCCTTTCGCGATGCTCGTCGGCACGCCGGTCAACAGCGCGACGCCGACGCTGCACGTGCCGATGGACATGGGCTACGTCAACGTCACCCAGCCGGTCCTGAGCTGGCTGCACCCGAGCACGGCCGCCTACCCCGGCTTGACCATCTTCCACCTCGAGGTCTCGGCCGACCCCTCGATGTCGCCGCTGCTGGTGCTCGTCAGCACCAACGTGGGCTTCGGCGTGCCGGCGGTCACGTATCCCTTGTCGAGCGTGGTGCTGCCGGCCGCCACGACCTATTACTGGCGCGTGCGCGGTGAGACCTTCAGCGGCGTGGTGGGACCGTATTCGGCCGTCCGGTCTTTCCAGACCGTGCTCAGCCCTCCCGCGCTCACGAGCTTCGTGCATCTCAACTCGATGGGCGCGCCCCTCAACGAGTATCAGGCGTCGGACCTGGCCCTCGGCGTGACGGCGCAGGTCACGGCGCAGGACGGTCAGACCGGCTTGAACCTCTACGGCACCCCGGATACCACGGCCGTGGCTTTCTATCCGTTCGAGGACCTGGTGAGCAGCGCGGCGCGCAACGCCTTCAATAACGGCAATCCGGCGGTCCTGATGGGAGGCGCCGTTCCGGCGCCGGGGCGCTGGGGGGTCGGCGTGGCGCTTGACGGCGCGAGCGGGACGCTCAGGGTGAGCGATGCCCCGAACCTCGACGTGTTCGACCGCATCACGGTGGAGGCGTGGATCAAGCCGGCCGCCCCCGTGACGGCCGACACGACCTTCGTGCGCAAGGCCGCGGCCAACGGCACGTCGGGCTGGGCGCTCGAGTACCTGGGCGGCCAGCTCGCCTTCTGGACGGCCAACGGCGGGGCGGCGAACTGCAGCGCGGGCAACGCCGCCTGCGCCCCCGTGTACCTCAACGGCGGGGAATGGTATCACCTGGTCGGCACCCTCGACGGAGCGACGCTCTCGCTGTACTTGGACGGCGTGCTGGTGTCCAGCCGGAACGTGACCACGGGACCGGGCGAGCCGCATGCCCCCATCTACCTGGGCAGCTCGCAGGGGACCGGCCGGTTCTTCGCCGGGACCATCGACGACGTCCGCCTCTTCTACGAGGGGCGCGGCTCCGCCGTGGTCCTGCAGGACTTCCGCAGCCCGACCTCGCCCGTGGCGGTCTTCTCCTCCGACGCGGGCAACACCTGGAGCATCGTGTCCACGACTTACCCGGTCACCGCCGGGATGCCGTTCCTCGCCGTCGGCGGCAGCCAGGGAACGACCGGCGCGCAGGCCTTCCAGCTGGTGAATTTCAACGTCGTCCAGTCGACCACTGCGGCGGTCGGGGCCGCCGCGACGAACCAGGTCAAGTTCTTCGCCTCGAGCGTCGGCGGCTACGCCAATACGGCCGGACCCTACGGGGTGCTTTACGACGCGGTGGCCAACATCGCCATCGACACGCCCACGAGCCCCGCCAACGGCGTCTACGTGAGCTCGCCGAGCCCGACCTTCGTCTGGAACGCGCCGAACCTCGCCGGCGTCACGCTCTACGAGCTGAGGGTCTCCGCCGACCCGTCGTTCTCGTCGCTGGTGATCAACAACAGCACGCCGGCGGTGACCGGGGTGGCGGTCGGGACGTATTCCGCCGTCGAGGTCCTCGGGCCCGCCACGACCTATTATTGGCAGGTGCGCTCGCGCACGACCCTGAACCGGACGGGGCCGTGGTCGATCCCGTATTCCTTCGTCACCGACTTCACGCCGCCGGGCTTGTTGAACTTCAACACGGTCGGCTCCACGGGCGCCGTCTTCATCGAGACGCAGGTGCAGGTCTCGACGGCCGTCGTCGCCGACCTCACCGTGTTCGACGGCCTCGCGGGCCTTTCGGCCGCGGCGGGCTTCAGCGCGTCCTTCTCGACCAACGCGGGCCAGGGTTGGAACGTCGTCACGAGCACGGTCGGCGGCGCCGGGCCGTATCTGAACGTCACGTGGCCGGAGGGCGGCAACGCGGGCATCTTCAGCCTGGTGAATATGCCGGTCGGCCAGTCGACGTCGACGGCGGTCTGCGGCGGGGTGCCCCAGCCGTGCGGCGCCACCAACCAGGTCGTCTTCTACCTGCGCGACCGCGCCGGCAACCTGTCGGTCGGCGGACCCTACGCGATCCTCGCCGACACGACCGCGGCCGTGGCGATCTCCTCGCCGGCGGCGCCGGCGGCCGGCGCGTGGTCGGGGCTGAACCCCGGCACCGCCTTCGTCTGGAGCACGCCGAGCACCTACACGCTGTCGGGGCTGCAGAGCTTCTCTCTCGAGGTCTCGTCGAACGCGTCGTTCGCGCCGCTGTCGTTCATCGTGTCCACGCCGGTGGTGACGGGGGCTCTGGCCGCCTCGTATGTCTCGACCCAGATGCTGCCCGAGGGCACGACGATCTATTGGCGCGTGCGCGTCCTCGACTCGCTCGGCAACTTCAGCCCGTACTCCGCCGTCTCCACCTTCCTCGTCGACTCGGGCTCGCCGCTGCCGTTGTCCTACGGCGTGGTCAGCTCGACGGGCGGCATCCTGACCGAGGCGGACCCGCTGGGCAGCTTCACGGTGTCGGTCGCGCTGTCGGCGCAGGCCGCGGTCAGCGGCCTGCCCGCGACCGGGGCCTCGGTGATCGTTTCGACGGACGGCGGCGCCCATTGGAGCACCTTCGGTTCGACGCTGACCGTCCTGTCCAGCACGCTGGAAGCCGGGGTCATCTCGGCCAAGGTGTTCAACGGCTCGGCCTACGCCGGAACCCAGGGCAACGCCCGGCTCTTCCGCAGCCCCGACGGCCGCTCCTGGCCGCCGGTCGCGGCCTTCTCGAACAACGTCTCGGTCAACAGCCTCGAGGTCTTCAACGGCAGACTGTACGCGGGCACCGGCGGCGGGCTGGCGGGCGGGCGGGTGTACTCCTCGGCGGACGGCAATGTCTGGTCGCCGGCGTTCACGCCGTCGGGCGCCTCGTCGGTCGCGGCCCTGGCCGCCTTCAACGGCAGGATCATCGCGGCCTACGACGCCTTCGTCGCGGGCTCCACCAACGGCGTGAGCTGGTCCAAGCTCGCGACGATGCCCAACGGCCCGGCGACGGCGCTCGCGGTGTTCAACGGCAAGGCGTACGCCGCCTGCGGCCCCTACGTCTGCTCAAGCTACGGCGGCGCCGCGTGGTCTTCGACCCCGCGCTTCTCCGGGTCGAGCAATCTCTCCGCCATCGCCGCGTTCAACGGCCGCATCTACGTCGCCGGAGACATCGGCGTGCAGTCGACGGCCGGCGACGACGCGTGGCCTTGGAGGAGCGAGCTGTCGGTGCCGGGAGAGACCTTCTCGAGCCTCGCCGTCGCCGACGGCCGGCTGTACGCGGGCAGCGCGCAGAACGGCTACGTCTATGCGACGGTGGACGGCACCAGCTGGGCGCGCGTGCTCTCCGGCACCGGCGAGACGGGCATGTCGGCCCTGCAGGCCTTCAACGGCAAGCTGTACGCCGGCACCGCGCCGAACGCCAAGATCCTCGAGCTCTCGCCGTATGCGGCCGTCTCGGGCGTCGACGGCGCGGTCACCCCGCAGGCCCTCATCGCCACGGGGCTCGCGGTGGCCGCCTCCACCTCGACCGCGTTGTGCGGCGGCGACTGGCCCTGCTCCGCCAACAACCAGACGCGCTTCGCGGTGTCCAACGAGGCCGGCAACGTGGCCTTCCTCGGGCCGTACGCCGTCATCGTCGACACGGTCATCGCCCTGGCGCGGCCGCTGCTGGTCGAGCCGACCGTCGAGGGAATGACGCTGCTGCAGCCCGAGTTCCGCTGGACGGTGAGCACCGCCATCGCGGCGGGCAACCTGACCGGCTTCGAGGTCCAGCTCGCGGGGGCGCCGTCGTTCAACACCCTGCTGCTGGATCAGCCCGTGGCGAACATGTTCCTCCCCTCGCCGCTGATCCTGGCGGCGTCGGGCGTGTACTATTGGCGCGTGCGCTCCTTCGACGTGTTCGGCGCCAGCTCGAGCTTCTCGGACGCGGCGACGGTGATCATCGACACCCAAGCGGCCCGGGGCTCCCAGTTCTTGACCTACAACAACCTCGGCGTGACGTTCCCCGAGGGCGGCCTGATGGACCTCGCCACCGGCGTGACCGCGCAGCTGAACGTGCAGGAGGGCGTCAGCGGGCTCGAGCGCGCGGGGCCGGGTCCGTTGGCGCCGGTCAGCGGCACGCTGCTGCTGTGGCATCTCGACGAGGGGGCCGGCTCGACGGTCGGCGACGCCGGGACGTGGGGCAACGGCGGCACGATCTACGGCGCGCCCGTGTGGACGAACGGCCGCTTCGGCAAGGCCCTGCGCTTGCCCGCGCCGGCGTCCGCGTCGAACTACCTCGCGGCCGCGAGCCAGCCGAGCCTCTCGGCGGCGAACGTCACGCTCGAGGCGTGGATCAACACCCAGAGCACGCAGGCGGCGGTGCTCCAATCGCAGGGCGGCGCCTACGGCATCACGATCGGGATGGGCGGCGCCGCGGGCGACGTGGGGGCGACGTTCAACGGCGTCAGCGCCGATTGCCACCGCCGTGTCGACGACGGCGCGTGGCACCATCTCGCCGCGACCTGCGACTTCGGCTCGGCGCGGTTCTACCTCGACGGGGCGCTGTGCGCCAACGTCGGGGCCCCGTCGTCCATGCCTTCGGCGGGAGCGCTCAGCGTGGGCCTGCGCTTCGACGGCACCCAGCCGTACGCCGGCCTCCTCGACGAGCTGCGCGTCGTCAACCGGGCCCTCTCGGCCGACGAGATCTACCGCGACGCCACCTACGGCGCGCCGTACACGGCCTTCGTCTCCACCAACGGAGGCCAGAACTTCCTGGTCGTGGCCACGACCTTCCCGGTGACGCCCGGAGCCCCCTACGTGACCTTGACGGGCGTCGACGGCTCGACGTCGACGGAGGTCCTGCAGGCGCGCAACCTGAGCCTCGTCCAGTCCACGACGCTTTCCTCCGGGGCGCTGGCGACCGACCAGATCATCTGGCGCGTGGCCAACCGCGCCGGGGCGATCACGGCCATCGGACCTTACGCGGTGCTCGTCGATTCCACGGGGCTCGCCGCCCTGCCGAAGCTGACGTACCCGGCTCACGGCGCCTACTCGAACGTGCAGCCCAACTTCGCCTGGGTCGGCCCGAGCACGACCACGGCCGCGGGGCTGCCGGCCAGCTCGGGCGTCGTGCTCCAGGTCTCCAGCAACGACCCGGCGTTCAGCTTGGCCAGTATGGTCGTGAACATCTCCACGCCGGTCGTCGTGGCCAGCACCGTCGTCCCCACCGCCGACGGGGCCTACTTCTCCACGTTCACGCTGACGGACGCGACCACCTTCTACTGGCACGTCGGGGTCTTGAATGCCGCGCTGGGCACGTACGGCCCGTGGTCGCAGACGTTCAGCTTCGTGACGGACCTGACGAAGCCGGTCCAGACCGGCAGCTTCTCGTCGTTCAACTCGGTGCAGGCCAGCCTGGGCGAGACGTTCTGGAACGACCTCTCGGCGGGCGTCACCGCGCAGATCACGGTCCAGGACGGCGGCAGCGGCCTGGCGCTGTCGGCGGGCGCGCTGGCCTTCGCGGGCGACGGCCACGACGGGCCGGGCCTGTCGGGCGGCTACAGCGTGATGTACACCACGATGGCGGGCCAGCAGTGGGTGGAGTGGCCCACCTTCACCGTCGGGACCGTCGGGACCTCGGCCATCGATAGCCTCGCCGTGTTCAAAGGCAAGCTGTACGCGGGCTACGGGACCGGCGGCAAGATCTACTCCTCGCCCAACGGAGCGTTCTGGACCCAGGTGTTCGCGCCCGGCGTCTCGGACTCGGTGAACACCCTGGCGGAGTTCAACGGCAGGCTGTACGCCGGGGCCGGCGGGTCCAGCGCGCTCGTCTACGCCTCGAGCAACGGCGTCAACTGGAGCCAGGTATTCGCCTCGGCCGACGCGGCCGTTCAAAGCCTCGCGGCCTTCAACGGAAAGCTTTACGCCGGGACCGCGAGCAACGGGAACATCTACGCCTCGACCGACGGCGTCATCTGGGCGCAGGTGTTCGCGGGCAACTCCTCGCCGTTGTCCGCCCTCGCCGCCTTCAACGGCAGGCTCTATGCGGGCGACGCCGCCAGCGTCTACGCCTCCGCCGACGGCGTCACCTGGACCGCCGTCTCGCTGCCCGGAGGCGTGGGTCCGGCCGCGTTCGCGGCGTTCAACGGGAAGCTCTTTGCCGGGACCAACGGCGGCGGAACCAACCACATCTTCTCCTCGCCGGACGGCGTCGCCTGGACGCCGGTATTGAGCTTGGCGGGAGAGGGCGTCACCGCCTGCGCCGTCACCAACGGCAAGCTCGATTGCGCGACCGGCGCCGGCAACCTGTACGCGTCTCCCGACGGCACGGTCTGGGCGCAGACCTTGAGCAGCGCGATGACGAACCAAGGCCCGATCTATGCCCTGGCGGCCTTCAACGGGAAGCTGAACGCCGGAGCCGGCACGGGCAATGTGATCCAGCTCGCCCCGGTCGCCGCCGCCATCAGCGGGACCGACGGCACGCTGGCCTCGCAGAACCTGTCCTCGATGCTGAACCTGACCTTGTCCACGAACACCGCCGTCTGCGCGGGCTCCTGGCCTTGCGGGGCGACGAACCAGGTCCTGTTCACGGCCTCCGACCGGGCGGGCAACGTGACGCGGTCCGGGCCGTTCGCCCTCCTCGTCGACACCCCGGTGGACAGCGCCACGCCGACGCTGCACCTGCCGATGGACATGGGCTACGCGAGCCAGCCGTCGCCGGTCTTCACCTGGGTGCATCCGAGCACGACGGCCTTCCGCGGGCTCTCGGTGTTCCATTTCGAGCTGGCCAACTCCGCCTCGATGAGCCCGCTGCTGGTCAACGTGGCCACCCCGGTCGTCTTCGGGATGCCCGCGCCGTCGTACGCCCTGGCCGCGGCCCTGGCGCCGGCGACCACCTATTTCTGGCGCGTGCGGGCCGAGACGTTCGCAGGCGTGCTCGGCCCGTATTCGTCGACCTACTCGTTCCAGACCGCCTTCTCCTCGCCGGCGGCGTCGAACTTCGTGCACTTCAGCTCCACGGGCGGGGCGCTGACCGCTCTGCAGGACTCCGACCTGAGCGTCGGCGTCACGGTGCAGATCACGGCGGTTGACCTGCAGACCGGCTTGAGCTTCTGGGGCTCGCCGGACGCCACGGCGATGCTCTTCTATCCGTTCGAGGACGTCGTCAACCCGCCGGCCCTCAACGCGTTCAACGGAGTCAACCCGCTCTCCTTCGTGGGCGGCGCGGCCGTCGGTCCGGGCCGCTGGGGCAAGGGCGCGGTGCTCAACGGCGCCAACGGCACGCTGACGACGCCGAACACGCCCGGGCTGCAGGACCTGACCGGCAGCATCACGCTCGAGACGTGGATCAAGCCGTCCTCGCTCGTCTCGAACGACACGACGTTCATCCGCAAGGGCGGCAACGTGTTCGGCTGGTCTTTGGAGTACCTGGGCGGCCTCTTGGTCTTCTGGCTGGGCAACGGCGCCGGGCCCACCTGCGGAGTGAACGCCGTCTGCGTCAACGCGGTCCTGGCCGGCGGCGAATGGTATCACCTCGCCGGGGCCTACGACGGCACGGCGATGAGCTTGTATGTGGACGGCAAGCTGATGGCGGTCACGCCCTATTCGTCCGGCGGCGGGTTCAACTCCGACGCCCTCTATGTCGGCAGCTACCAGGGAACGAGCCGCTTCTTCGGCGGCGTCATCGACGACGTGCGCGTCTTCGCCGCCGGGCGCACCGCGGCGCAGGTGCTCTACGACTTCCGCAGCCCGACGCCGCCCTTGGCCCTGTACTCGACGAGCGCCGGCAACGCCTGGAGCGTGGTCTCGGCCACGTATCCGGCGTATCCCGGCCTGCCGTTCATCTCCTTGACGGGCCTCCAGGGCACGACGAGCGCCCAACCGGTGCAGCTGGTCGGCTTCAGCGTCGTGCAGTCCACCAGCGTCCTGCCGGGGGCCGGGGCGACGAACCAGGTGAAGTTCCTCTTCGCCGACGTGGCGGGCAACGCGGTCGTCGCCGGGCCGTACGGGATGATCTTCGACTCGGTGGCGAGCGTGGCGCTGGACACGCCCTCCGCGCCCGGCAACGGCGTCTACGTCAGCTCGCCGAGCCCGAATTTCTACTGGCAGGCGGCGGGCTTGGCCGGCGTGACGCTGTATGAGATGCGCGCCTCGATCGACCCCGCCTTCGGTCCGCTGTCGATCAGCATCAGCACGCCGGCGACGACCGGCGTCTTCATCGGCACCTACAACGCGGTCGAGGTGCTGGCGCCGTCGACCACGTATTACTGGCAGCTCCGTTCGCGCACGACCCTCAACCGGACCAGCGCCTGGTCCACCGCGTACTCGTTCGTCACTGATTTCGTGCCGCCCGCCCTGGCGACCTACACGACGGTGGGCTCCTACGGGGCGGTCCTGACCGAGGCCCAGACGCAGATCTCCACGTCGGTGGCCGTGCGCATCCAGGCCTTCGACGGCCTCGCGGGCCTGGCGGGCTCGGGCTTCCGCGTCGTCTACTCGAGCAACGCGGGCGCCTCGTGGAGCCTCGTGTCCTCGACGGCGCCCTCGGCCGGCCCGTACCTGCAGGTGACGTGGCAGGACGGGCAGTCGAGCGGCACGCTGAGCCTCGTCAACCTCTTCCTCGGGCAGTCCACGAGCACGACGATCTGCGGCGGCGCGGCGCCCTGCGCGGCCACCAACCAAGTCCTCTTCTACATCAACGACCGCGGCGGCAACCTCTCGATCGCCGGGCCCTACGCGATCCTCGCCGACACGACGGCGGCGCTGGCCATCTCCGCACCGGCGGTCCCCGCCGCCGGAGCGTGGGTCACGGCCAACCCCGGCGCGGCCTACGTCTGGAACACCCCGAGCACCTCGACCTTGTCGGGCTTGGCCGCCTTCTACCTCGAGGTCGCGGCGAACCCCTCGTTCAACCCGCTGGTGTTCACCGTCTCCACGCCCGCGGTGCCCGGCGCACTGGCCGCGGCCTATGTGTCCACGCACACGCTGGCCGAAGGGGCGACGATCTACTGGCGGGTGCGCTCCTTGGACAGCCTCGGCAACTTCAGCCCCTACTCGGCGCCGTCCACCTTCCTCGTGCAGTCGGGCGCGCCCAACCCGCTGGCCTACGGCGTGGTGAGCTCGACGGGCGGCATCCTCACCGAGGCCGACGCGCTCGGGAACTACACCGCCGCGGTCACGCTCGCGGCCCAGGACTCCTTGAGCGGCCTGTCGGCCGGCGGCGCCTCGGTCGTCGTCTCCATCAACGCGGGCAACGACTGGTACGCCCTGGCCGGCACCTTCACCGCGCTGTCGGGCACCGCGGAAACGGGCGTGCTGTCGCTCGCGTACTTCGGCGGCTACCTGTACGCGGGCACCCAGGGGACGGCGCGGGTGTACCGCTCTCCCGACGGCCGCAACTGGTACCCGGTCTACGCCTTCGGCGGCAACAGCGCGGTGCCGAGCCTCGCGGTCTTCAACGGCCAGCTGTACGCCGGCACCAGCGGCGGCATGTCCGGAGGCCGCGTGTTCAGCTCGCCGGACGGGACGCAATGGTCGTCGGCCTATGCCCCGGCGGGCGTCGCGAGCATCAGTGCTCTGGCGGCCTACGACGGCCGCGTCTACGCGACGCTGGATGACGGCTGGATCGCGGCCTCGACCAACGGCGTCAACTGGGCGAAGATGGCGCTGTTGCCCAACGGAGCGGCCACCGCGCTGACCGTGTTCAAGGGCAAGCTGTACGCGACTTGCGGCGGCGCCTATCTATGCTCGAGCTACGGCGGGACGACTTGGTCGTCGACCCAGCGCTTCAGCAGCTTCACGGTGCTCGACGCCCTGGCCTCCTTCAACGGCCGTCTCTACGTCGGCGGCGACGGCGGCATCGCGTCCGCCCCCGACGACCTGACCTGGCCGTGGCGCTTCGAAGTCTGGACGGGGGGCGAGACGGTCGCGAGCTTCGGCACCGTCGGTGGGCGGCTGTACGCGGCCACGGCGCAGAGCGCGGCGCTGTATGCGGTCATCGACAGCGGCCATTGGGCGCAGGTCTTGTCCGGGACCGGCGAGTCCGACATCGCCGCCTTGCAGGCCTTCAACGGCAAGCTGTACGCCGGCACGCTGCCCCACGGCTTCGTCCTCGAGCTGAGCCCCTTGGCGGCGCTCATGCCCGGCGGCGACGGCGCCACCGGCGTGCAGTCCTTGCGCGCCTCCGGCTTGACGCTGACCCAGTCCACGACGACGGCCCTGTGCGGCGGCGCCGTTCCCTGCGGGGCGACCAATGAGGTGCGCTTCACGGCGGCGAACATGGCGGGCAACGTCCGCTTCGCCGGGCCCTACGCGGTGCTCATCGACACCGTCATCGCCACGGCCCGGCCGATGCTGGTCGAGCCGGTCGTCGAGGGCTTCTCGCTGAAGGTGCCCGAGTTCCGCTGGACGGTGAGCACCGCGGTCTCGATGGGCAACCTCACGGGCTTCGAGTTCCAGCTGGCCAACGCCCCCGACTTCATCGCGCTGCTGTGGGCGCAGCGCACGATGGACCGGGCCTTGACGTTGCCCTTCTATCTCGGCGAGGGCGGCAAGTATTACTGGCGCGTGCGCGCCTTCGACGTGGCCGGCACGACCTCCACCTTCTCCGACGTGTCGACCGTGTTCATCGACACCTTCCCGCCGATCGGCAACAGCTTCGCGGCGTTCACCTCGACCGGACTGGCCGTGCCGGAAGGCACTCTCATCGACCTGGCCAGCGGCGTAACGGCCCAGCTGACGGTGCAGGACACGGTGAGCGGCCTGCGGCTCAGCGGGCCCGGGCCGGCGGCCGTCATCCCGGGGACGGCGCTGTTGTGGCGCTTCGACGAGGGGACCTACTCCACGGCCACGTCGAACTCGGCGTGGCCCGGGCAGAAGGTCTATGACAGCGGGCCTTGGGGCAGCACGGGCGCGGTCGCCGGCTTGCCGGTCTGGGTCAACGGCCGCTTCAACAAGGCCCTGCGCTTCTCGGGCACGGGAGCGGACTGGGTGTACGGCATCTGGCCCTTCCTGTCGCTGAGCAGCCCGACGGTCGAAGCCTGGATCAACACGCTGAGCACCAGCGGCTACGTCCTCTCCTCGCAGGGCGGCGCCTACTCGGTGTTGATCGGCTCCGCCGGCTTGAGCGCCGGCGACATCGGCGCCATCTTCAACACGGTGCTCGTGGACTGCGGCCGTCGCGTCGACGACGGGGGCTGGCACCATGTGGCCGCGACGGACGACGGCGCGGACCTGTCATTCTACCTCGACGGGGCGCTGTGCGGATCCACGCCGGCGCCGGCGAGCTTGCCCGCGCCGGGCACCTTGGACGTCGGCGTCAACATCGACGGCAGCGGGGCCTTCAGCGGGGTCATCGACGAGGTGCGCATCATCGACCACCCGCTCGGCGCGGCGGAGATACTGCGCGACGCCACCTTCGGCGTCCCCTACGCGGCGGCGTTCTCCACCAACGCCGGCCGCAGCTTCCAGCTCGTGACCTCCACCTATCCCGTCACATCGACGTCGCCGTACGTGTCGGTGAGCGGCGCCGACGGCGCGACGAGCCCGCAGGCCTTGCAGATCTGCAATCTGACCCTCACCCAGTCGACGAACACGAAGACCGGCGCCCAGGGGACCAACCAGATGGTCTTCGTGGCGAGCGACCGGTCGGGCAACCTCGCGAAGTTCGGACCCTTCACGATCCTGGTGGACTCGCTGATCGGCCAGCCGACCGCCTACTACCCGGCGCCGGGGAGCTGGGTCAACAGGCTCTCGCCCGCGTTGACCTGGGCCGAGGCGAACGCGCTGCCGCGCCACGAGGTCCTGCTGTCGCGCGACAACTTCCTGACCCTGGTGATGGACTCCACCACCGCCAACAGCGACATCCTCCTTTCGGGCTATCCGACCAGGCTCACGCTGGCGCAGGGCGGCACCTACCAATGGAAGGTGAGGGCGACGGGCTTGACCGGCAATAAGTCGCTGTACTCGGCGGCGAACCAGTTCACCGTCGACGCCGTCGCGCCGACGGCCGGAGGCTTCGGGACCTACAGCTCGACCGGCGCCTTCCTCGACCAGACGCAGTGGAGCAACCGGTACGGCGCCAACACCGTCCAGGCGCGCTTCCAAGACACCGGGCCGAGCGGCCTGGCCATGTCCACCGGCTCCTTCGGCGTGATGTACTCGACGACCGCGGGGCTCAATTGGGTGGACTGGTCCCAGCTCGTGTCGACGCTCGCCGTCCAGGGCGCGACGGCGGTTTCCGCTCTCGCGTCCTTCGACGGCTCGCTCTACGCGGGCTCCTCGGGCAACGGGCAGGTCGTGACGAGCGCGGACGGCGTGTCCTGGACGCCGGCCTTCGGGTTCCCGGGCCAGAGCGGCGTCTTGAGCCTGCAGCCCTTCGCGGGCCAGCTTTTCGCCGGCGTCTCACCCGGCCATCAGGTCTGGGCCTCGGCCGACGGGGCCAGTTGGGCCCAGGCGTTCGACACCGGCGGGGGCAGCGCGGTCGAGAGCATGGTCCTGTTCGACGGCAAGCTGTTCATGGGCACCGACAACAACGCTTCGATCTACTCCTCGGTGGACGGCTCGAGCTTCACGCTGGCCGCCGCCATCGGCGGCCAGACGGACGTCCTGGCCTTCGCGGTCTTCGACGGCCACCTCTACGCCGGGACCGCGGGCGGCAACGGGGCGCAGCTGTGGCGCAGCCCCGACGGCGCGCGCTGGCAGCTGGCCTGGCCGCCGGCCGGCAACACCACCGGCGAGACGCGCGTGCGCAGCCTCGCCGTCTTCAACGGCAAGCTTTACATGGGCACGGCGCCCGGCGGGCTGATCCTTGCCTCCGTCGACGGCCTGACCTGGCCCGGCACGGCGCTCTCGGGCACCGGCGCGACCGACGTCCCGGCGATGACGTCGACCAACGGCAAGCTGTACGCCTCCCTGGCGGCGCCCGGCGGCATGCTGTACGCCACCGCCGACGGCGTGAACTGGCGGCTCACCCTGAGCGGGACTTCCGACAACGGCTTCGCGAGCCTGACCTCCTTCAACGGCGGGCTGTACGCCGGCGGGAGATCGAGCGGCTGGGTGTACGCGATGCCGCCCGTCGTCTCCGCTTTCACGGGCGTGGACGGCTCGATCGGCGTGGAGACGATGACGGCGACGGGCCTCGCCCTCACGCAATCCGCCGACGGTACGAGATGCTCGGGCGGCGTCGGGTCGTGCGCGGCGACGAACCAGGTCCTGTTCTCGGCGAGCGACCGCGCGGGCAACGCGGTGTCCTACGGGCCCTACAGCGTGCTCGTCGATTCGTCGGTCCCGCAGCCGGTCATCGCTGCCCTGACCGCGACCTCCACGGACTCGGTCCGGGTGGACCTGTACCCGGTGCCCGACCTGCTGTCCGGGACGTCCGACTACCAGTACTACCTCTCGGGCGTGTCCGACTTCTCGGACGCCGTGACGACCACGCCCTTCGTGACGACCTCGAGCTACACCTTCCGCGGCCTCGGCGAGGCGACGACCTATTATATCCGCGCCGTCGCCCGCGACAGGGTGGGCAGCGTCTCGCCGTACTCCGTCCTCGCCGCCACGATGACCGACGGCGTGCTGTACTCGTCGTACACCGATATCACCTCGTCTTCGGCGTACCAGTCCACCGACCAGCCGATGCTGCGTCTGATGCTGTGGACCGAGGTGGGGCGGACCGCCCTCCTGAACCGGCTCGAGGTCCACATGGACACCGCCGCCAACCCGGCGGCGCCCTTGTCGTCGCCCCTGGGGGCGGGCAACGACGCTGATATCCTCATCGCCAAGCTGTACGCCGACGCCCAGGGCTTGGGCGTCTTCGACTCGCACGCGGTGCAGTTGGGCGAGGCGCCGATGTCGAACGGCCGCGCGATAATCGACCTGAGCGGCAACGTCCAGGCGATCCAGTCCTCCACGCGGACGTACTTCGTCGTGTACAAGGTCGCCGACGCGGCGGCGATCAACGACCGGCTGGACGCGGTGCTCCTCGACGACAACGCCCTCGGCTTCGCGAACTCCTACCGGGCCCTGGCGGCGTACTCCGTGTCCTCGCTCAACACGTATCCGGTCATCTCCAGCGGCACGGTGGTCGTCGACGGCCCCAACAACCTGTACGTCGACGCCCTGTCGGTCGCCCCGCAGACCGCGGCGCCGGGCCAGTCGGGGATCCCGATGATGCGGCTGCGCATGAACACCGACCACGGCACGAGCGCGCTCGACCACGTGGTCTTCGATGTGACCGGCTCCGCGGTGGCGTCGACGGACGTGGCCTCCATCGCGATCTATCGCGACGACAACGGCGACGGCGTTTACGAGCCCGGCATCGACGGGCTGGTCACGTCGGGCAACGACCTCTTCAGCAACGCCGTGGCGAGTGTGGCCTTTGTGACCTCACTCCATGTGCCCATCTCCTCGCGCACGATCAACTCGGGCACCCAGGACTATTTCGTCCTGATCAACATGGCGCTCGGCGCCCAGCCGAGCGACCTGGTCGGCGTCTCGGTGACCGCCTCGAGCTCCGTCGTGACGGTGGGGCCGGACACGCCGATCCTGTCGGCGTCGCCGCTCTCCTCCAGCCAGGTCCGGCTGTCTTTGCCCAACAGGCTCTATCTGAGGACCAGCTCGGTGGCCCCGCCCTCGGTCAAGCAGGGACAGAAGTACGCGGTGCTCATGACCTCCATGAACGTCGTCTGCGGCCTGCCCGCCTGCGCCAACCCGGGCGCGACCACGGTGACCGGCCTCCAGGTCAACCGCACAGGCACCGCGCAGGACGGCGACGTGGCCGCCGTCGAGGTCTGGAAGAGCGCCAATCCGGGCTCGCCCTTCAACCCGTCGGCCGACTATCCGCTCGGCACCGGGGCGTTCGTCGGCGGCACCTCCTTCGTCGCCTTCTCGACGCAGACGCTCACGAGCCCGACGACGTCGGTGTTCTTCATCGTCTATACCTTGAGCGTCAACGCCAACGCGGGCGCCACCGTCGGCGCGAGCCTGACCAACAACACCTACGTCACCGTGACGAACCCCGACACGACGGTGACGGGCGCCTTCCCGATGCCGACGGTCTCGACGACTTCGTTGATCGCCCAGACCGTGAACAAGCTCCTGGTCACCAACTCCCAGGACGTCACCGTCGCGGCCCAGTTCCTCCAGGCGCGCGCCGACCTGCCGCTGCTGCGGCTCGACGTGCACGCCGACCAGAACACCGTCTCGTGGACGGGCCTGACGCTCCGGAGCACCGGCACCGCGATGGACTCGGATATCGCGGCCGTCAAGGTCTATGCGGACGCCAACGGCAACGGACAGCTCGACGTGGGCACCGATACGCTGGTCACCAGCGGCAACGACCGGTTCACCAGCGGGTTGGTCACCGTGGGCTTCACGCAGTCCCAGGTCATCGCCGCGAGCACGCAGACGTTCTTCGTCTCTGTGGACATTCCGGCCACAGCCATCCCCGGCGATACCTTCGGCGTGGTCGCGCTCTCGAGCGGCAGCCTCATCGTCGTCGCGCCGAACACGGTCTCGACGACGAGCGTCTCCTTCCCGCTCAAGACGACGCCCGTGCCGATCCAGCAGTATCCCAACATCATCACCGCTTCGACGGCCTCTTTGGCCCCGGCCGCGATCGACCCGTCGCAGACCAACGTGGGGATGCTGGCCCTCACGCTCAAGACCAACGTTTCGAACGCGCGCTGGTCGAAGCTGCTCCTCGATCGCGTCGGCGGCCTCGACGCCGACGTCAAGGAGGTCCGCGTCTATTACGACGCCAACAACGTGGGCTCATGGGACTCGAGGAACGCGAACGCGTATCTTCTCGTCACCTCGACGGGCCAGAGCTTCGGGCTCAAGGGCATCCAGGGTCAGGTGAGCTTGAGCATCGCCCTGCCGCCGTCGCAGCCGGTGAACTCGACGCCGAAGACGTTCTATATCGTCATCGACATAGCGAACGGGGCCTTGCCGTCGGACTCGATCGCGGTGCGCATCCTCAACGCGAACTACCTCACGGTCGACGCCCCCAACACCGTCGCCGCCTTCTCGGCGCAGTCCGGCGCGTCCGTCGTGAACCAGCAGGCCGCGATGATGACGGTCGTCGCCTCCACCGGCGTCCTGCCCGCCGTCGTGCGACAGGGCGACTTCAGCGTGCCGTTCGCGCGCTTCGATCTGCAGATGGACCGCTACACCGCGCTGTGGACGAAGCTGACGGTCACCGAGGGAGGCACGGCGGCGGACGCCGACGTCAGCAAGGTCAGGCTGTATCTGGCCGCCAGCTCCAGCGAAACGACGGTCCAGCCGTTCAGCGACCAGCAGGTGGCCGCGGGCACCTTCGTCTCGGGCCAGGTCATCCTGACCTTCCAGCTCCCGCAGGTCATCTTGTCGACGAGGACGTTGACGTACTTCCTGACGTACGACATCTCGCCGGTCGCGCAGGCCGGGGTGCTGGCCGGCGCCACGATGAGCGGCCCGGGCTCGTTCGTGCTGGCCGCGCCCAACGGCGTCAATCCCACCGGCTTCCCGATCCACTCGGGCCTGGCGCTGATCCAGCCGACGGTGACGGGCGTGCTGGCCAGCTTCCAGGACAAGGCTCCGGCGGGCCTGAAGCAGGGGGCCACCGCCCAGGTGATGATGAGCCTGACCCTTCAGACGACCTCCAACGAGGCCCTGTGGTCCTCGCTCGTCGTGCAAAAGACGGGCACCGCGCCGGACGCCGACATCCACGCGGTGCGCCTCTTCGTGGACGCCGACGGCAGCGGCGTCCTCAAGCCCGGAGACGCGGAGCTGACCTCCGGCGCCGACCGCTTCATCAACGGCTCGGTGACGCTGGCGTTCAACACGCCGCAGGAGATCAGCCCGACGCCGAAGCGGTACCTGCTCGGTCTCGACGTGGACCTCCACGCCTCGCCGACGGACACCGTGGGCCTGGCGATCCCGTCGCCCTCCTACTTCGGTCTCGTCGCGCCGAACTACGTCATCAACAGCGGATTCCCGCTGCAGTCGTCGAGGATACCGGTCGCCAAGCTCCCGGATATCCTCGACGTGACCTTCACGGACCTGGCGCCGACGGGGGCCAACGAGGGCTCCGAAACGCTGATGGCGCGGTTGCGGCTGCGCGCCGAGCGCGACAACGCCGTCTTCACGAGCTTGCGCCTGCTCAAGATGGGCTCGTTGCCCGACGTGAATGTGACGCAGGTGCGCCTGTATCTCGATGCGAACAACAACGGCGCGGTGGACCCGCAGGACGTGCTCGTGGCGACGGCCGCCTTCTCCAACGGCATGGTCGCGTTGAGCACGTCGAACGCGATCCTCACCTCGACGCAGACGTACCTGCTGACCTGCGTCCTCGACCCCGGCGCCGCGGTCGGCGCGACGCTGGGCTTGCGCGTGCCGGACAGCACCTACGTGGGCGCGGCCTTCCCGGACACCCTGTCGGCGCCGGCCTTGCCCTTCTCGACCATCCTCGTCAACGTGCTCGACGCCCGCACGCCGTCGAAGCCCGTGGTCACGGTGCCCGGCGGGTACTGGGCCGCCTTCGACAACCTGCCGTTCAGCTGGACCTCCCAGGTGGCGCTGGGCTCGATCATGGACGTGCAGTACGCCGTCGGCACGGCTTCGACGATGACCGATGTCCTGGCTTGGCAGGACCTGCCGCCGTCGCAGGCGGACGTGACCATCGCCGGGCTCAACCTGCAGAGCGGGATCACGTACTTCGTGCTCGTCCGGGCGATCAACGTCATCGGAGGCGTGACGTTCGTCAGCCCCATCGGCGTGTCGCAGGGAGTGCTCATCGACTATCAGATCCCGCGGCCGCCCGTGCCCTTGGTCAGCGTGAGCGAAAACGCGGTGCGCATCGCCTGGCCGGCCGTGACGACGGCGGTCGACAGCTCGACGCTCCCGTCGGGGATCATGGGGTACCTGGTCCAATACCGCACGGGAGCGAGCCCCGTCTGGATCAACGCCAAGACCCAGCTGGCGGTCCCGTCGTCCATGGCCTTCGGCCCGGCGGCCGCGTGGGCCGCGCGCAAGGCGGCCCAGAACGGCGTCGCGCCGGCGGCGGTCGCGCTCTCGTCGGCGGATCTCATCACCAACACCAGCTACAATTTCGCTCCGCCGGCCGGCACGGTCTACCTTAAGGCGAGCGCGGTCAGCAACTCCGGACAGATCAGCGCGGACTCGCCGGTGCAGAAGGTCCAGGTCGGCGCCCTGCCGAAGGGCGGCATCACCAACGTCAGAAACTACCCGAACCCGTTCGACTCGCGCACCGGGGTGACGACGATCAACTTCACGCTGAGCACGGACAGCGACGTGACGATCCGCATCATGACGGTCTTCGGCCAGCAGATCCGAACGATCCACTACAAGGGCTCGGCCGGCTCGGGCAACGACGTCCCGTGGGACGGCACCGACGACTCGGGGCGAAAGGTCTCCAAGGGCATCTACCTCGCGGTCATCGAGGGCGGCGGCGCGAGGGTCGTCCAGAAGGTCGGCATCATCCATTAGCGTCCGAACCGGCCGCGCGCCTCGAGGCTCTTGACAGCGCAAGCAAGATCGAGCCCCAGTCAAGGCCGCAATCGATTTAAGCTGCAACAACAACACCTTTTTTATTAAAAAATCTCAGAATGTCTTCGTGATTAGGGGGGCTATCCCGTTAAACTTGTGGTGTGCCGCGCTCCCTCCTCCTCGCGAGCCTCACCTTCCTCGGCGGTTTGATCGCCGCCCCCGCTTTTGCGCAGGTTTCCGCGATCAATCCCGGCCAACTTTACTCCGCCGGCGGCGGCGCCCGCGGCCTCGCTATGGGAAGCGCGCTCACCAGCGTCGCGGGCGACATCTCCTCGCTGTACTACAATCCCTCCGGCCTCGCGACCCTGAGCGGCCGCCAGATCACCGCGATGCAGGCGTCCCTCTACGACGGCGCGGCCTACCAGTACCTCGGCTACGGTCAGGGACTGCGCCGCAGCCTCGGCGGCTTCGGCCTCGAGGTCATGCGGCTCGGCATCTCGGGCGCCGACGGCCGCGACGCCAGCAACCTCGGAACCGGGTCTTTCGGCTACAGCGAGCAGAGCATCGGCGCGGGCTTCGGCATGCGCGGCGTGCTCCACCCCGACCTGTCGGTGGGCATGAAGGTGCATCGGCTCACCCGCAGCCTCGGCGGCTCCTCCGACAACCTGACCGGCGTCGACTTCGGCGGGATGTACGGCCCGATCTTCGGCGAGCGGCTGACCCTCGGCTTCATCGTCCAGAACGCGCTGCAGAAGAGCCAGGGCGACACCTCCGACAAGCTCGCCGCGCTGACCCGCGTGGGCGCGGCCTATAATCTCGCCGAGGGCTTCCTGCTCGCCGCCGACGTCTCGAGCGACAAGGACTTCCGCATCGGCACCGAGTACAACTGGGGCATCGCCACCTTCCGCGCCGGCTATACCGGCGCCGGCGTGAGCTTCGGCACGGGCCTGCTGTTCCGCCAGGCGCTCGTCCTCGACCTCGCCATGGTGAACAGCTCGGTGCTCGGCAACTCCACCCGCGTGTCGCTGGGCTATAAGTTCCGCGAGGCCGCGGCGAAGCGCAACGTGCAGGCGATCGCCGAGGAGTACCTGGCGAACGCGCTGCTCGAGCTGAAGGCCCGCGACTACGTGCGGGCGTCGAAGGGGCTCGACGCCGCGCTGGGCATCAGCCCGCGCCTGGGCGAGCTGGGCTGGAAGGTGCGGGCCCAGCGGCTGCGCAGCCTGGTCATCGAGCTCGACCTCGCCAACCTCCCCGAGTTCCAGGAGATCTACAAGGCGCAGACCGCCCCGGCCCTGCTGGCGCACGAGGGCGTGATGGCGCTGCTGGACGAGGACAACGGGCGCGCCATGCTCTTCGTCCACGCGGCCCTCGGCCAGAACTCGCGCGAGAGCGCCTACCGCAAGCTCCTCGAGGCGATGTCGCGCCTGACCAAGGGCGAGATCCACCGCGAGGACATCCTCCCGCCGTCGGCGCTGGTCGAGCGCCGCCTGCAGCGCGCCGTGGACCAGATCTACGGCGGCCACTACGACACGGCCATCGTGGACTGCAAGGACGCGCTGGCCCTGGACCCGAACAACGCCACGGCCTGGATGAGGCTGGGCTCGGCGTACTTCGCCGCCGGCGACAAGTCCGACGCCGCCACGGCGTACCGCAACTCGCTGAGCCTCGACCCGACCAACGAGAGGCTCCGCCAGTTCATGCAGCAGCAAAGGATGCCGCTCTACACCCCGCGCGTGGCACCGCTTCCAAGCGGTGCCATGCTCGGGCTCATGGTGAGCCGCTTGGAGGTTCGATAATGGAGTTCCTGCTCATCGCCGCGATGCCGCTGATGTTCCTGCTCCTGGCGACCGTGATGATGGTCGTGAGCGAGACGTCCGGCTTCTTCACCTTCACGCGCATGTCGGCCCGCCAGCGGGCGACCAACCGGGTGCTGCTGGGCTACGTCCAGCGCCAGCGCATGGCGCGCCGCCAGCTCTCCTTGCGCAGCCGCCAGCTCGCGGGCCTTTCGGCGAGCCTGGCGGGCTCCAACCGCGAGCTCGAGCAGCTCAACAGCCTCAAGTCGCGCTTCTTGTCGGTGGCCGCGCACGACATGCGCACGCCGCTGGCCTCCATCCGCGGCTTCGCCGAGAGCCTCTCGGGGCAGAAGATGCTGACGCCCAAGGACCGCCGCTACGTCGGCAACATCATGACGGCCGCGGACCAGATGGGGCGGCTGACGGCGGACCTGACGGACCTGTCGATCATCGAGGCCGGCAAGCTCAAGATGGAGCCGGCGCCCTTCGACTACGCCGCGCTCATCGAGGAGCTGTGGGGACAGCTGAGCCTGGTGGCCGAGCGCAAGGGGGTGCGCCTCATCGCCTCGGAGCTTCCGCGCGGCCTCGTCCTCGCCGGCGACCGCTTCCGCATCGGTCAGGTCGTCAGCAACCTCGTCGGCAACGCGATCAAGTTCACCCCGGCCGGAGGCGTGGTGGACCTGCGGGTGCGCGAGGCGGCGTCGGGCGTGATGACCGTCGTCGCCGACACCGGCCCTGGCATCCATCCCTCCGAGCAGAAGCGCATCTTCGAGAAGTTCTATCAGGCGCGCTACGGGGCGAGCGCCGCCGCCGCCAAGCAGGGCTGGGGCCTCGGCCTCTCCATCGCCTTCGAGATCGTGCATGCCCATCACGGCGAGATCGGCGTCGAGTCGCCGGGCCTGGGCCGCGGATCGAAGTTCTGGTTCTTCATCCCGCGCGAGCCGGCGGCGCGCAGGCCCGGGGCGGGGCTGTTGCGCGCCCTGGCGGCGGCGGCGCTCCTGCTCGCGTTCGTCTTGAGGACGGGAGCGCAGGCGCAGACCCTCCCCTTGGAGGACAAATCGCGCTACGACAAGTACCTCGAGCAGAAGGTCGAGTCGGTGCTGACCGACATGCTCGGCCCCGGCCGCGCCAAGGTGGTCGTGGACGCCACGGTGGACTTCACGCGCATCGAGAAGTTCACGGTCGCCGGGGGCGAGGGCAAGGGCAAGGATAAGGCCGGCCAGGAAGCCCTGTACGCCTGGCAGAACATCGTCGCCCAGACCAGCGGCCCCAACGAGTTCCTGCCGGGCGTGCCGGTCCATGAGGGCGGCCCCGGCGGGGCGCCGACCTCCTATGAGCGTCAGTCGGGATTCACCCCCGAATTCCTTAAGAAGCTCTCGGTGACGCTCATCGTGGACCAGAGCGTCCCGGAAAGGCAGGTGGGCGACATCCAGGACATCGTCACCAACCTCCTGCAGGTGGACGAGGCCCGCGGCGACGCGTTGACGGTCGTGCGCACGACCTTCCCGCCTCCCTGGAAGACGATGTGGTATTCGCAGGACTCGGTGAGCATGGTCTTCCGCTACTCGATCCTGGGCCTGTTGTGCCTGGCGACGCTCACCGTGGTGGCCTTTTGCTTCTACCGCCTCGCGGGGGCCATGGACGCCATGGCGCGCAGCCAGGCGAACTACGGCTTCGACCTGGGCCAGGAGGCCGCGGGATTGGGCGAGCCGGCGGCCGAGCCGCCCGCCATCGAGGCCGAGCAGAAAGAGGAGCCGCAGGCCCTTGCGGGCCCCGAGGGAGAGCAGATCGTCATCGCGGTGCGCGAGGACCAGATGCCCGTGCTGGTGACCATGATGCTGGGAGAGGAGCCGGAGAACATCGCGCTGGTCATGGCCCACCTGGACCCCGAGCGCCGGCGCGACTTCATGCGCCAGATGCCGCGCGAGCTGGAGGCGAAGGTGCTGGGCAGCCTCGCGCAGGTGCGCTTCGTGGAGGAGAGCCTGGTCCAGTCTATAAAGGAAGAGATCGAGCGCCGGCTGGCGGGGGCGGTGGGGGGCCTGCACAGCGTCTATCAGATCGTCGACCAGGCGGACCCATCGGCCAAGCGGGAGCTGTTGGAGATCCTGCGGCGCACCGACCCCGACCTGGCGAAGGCCGTCCGCTCGCGCATCCTGCTCATGGAGGACCTGCTGCGGCTCAGCGCCGACGGCTGGAGCCTCCTCACCGGGCGGGTGCGCCTGGAGGACTGGGCCTCGGCGCTCAAGGACGCCTCGTCCGAGCTCAAGGACGCCTTGCGGTCCCAGATGCTGCCGAGGACGTGGGCGATCCTGGAGCAGGTGGCCGAATCGGGCGAGGCCACCCCCGAGAAGCTCGCCGCCGCCCAATCGGCCATCCTCGACGAGGTCTCGCGGATGATCTCGGCGAACCTCATCGAGGACCCGCGGCCGACCGAGGAAGCGCCGCAGCGTTTGGAAGCGCCGGCGGTAGGAGCATAAGCCATGGCGAACGAGCCCACCAAGAAAGCGGCGTCGTTTCTGGCCTCCTTGCGCGGCGGCGCGCGGGGAGCGGCGGGGGGGGCGGCGGCCGCGGGCGGCGCCCCGCCCGAAGAGCTGGTCCGTCCGCTGCAGCGGCGCGTCGACGAGCTCGAGAAGCGCGTGCAGGACGTCTTGAAGGCGGCCGCGGGACCCGAGGAGGGCGAGCCTCCGCGCGCGCCGACGGAGCTGATGATGTACATCCACGCTCGCACCGAGCTCCTCGAGCGCAAGCTGCAGGAAGCGCAGGCCGAGGCCCTGCGCGCGAACCTCCTGCTGCACGAGCGCGAGACGGCCCAGCGGCAGGCGCAGAAGGAGGTGGAGGAGCTGTTCCGCACCATCAAGGAGCACGAGCGCGCCGCGCGCTACGACGGCGCGCTTCGCGAGCAGCTATCGTCGGCCCAAAGGAAGATCGCGGAGCTGGAACGGAAGGTCGGGGGAGGGGAGCCGCCGTCGTCGGCGCCTCCCGCGCCGCCTGCTGAGGCCCAATTGGCCACAACCGTCCGCGACGTCGACTCTATGGCGCTGCTCGTGCTGACGGCGAAGCTCGCCGATCTGGAGCGGGAACTCGAGGCGGCGCGGCGGGAGAGGGATGAGGAGCGCGCGCGCAGGACCCGGTGGGAGCGCGAGACGGCCGCGACGCTGGCCCAAGCCCATTGGAAGAAGCCCACCAACATCGAGCTCACGGTCGAGGCCGCGCTCGAGACGATGGCGCTGGCCTTGCGCGAGCGCGAAGACACCGAGCGGGAGCTGAAGGAGGCTATGGCTCAGGCGGAGAGTCAACCGCCGGACGCCGGTCCCGATCCCGTGCTGCGCGCCCGCATCACGGGCGCGCAGGAGCGTCTTGACCGGCTGTCGCGGACGCTGGACGAGCAGATGCATCTGGTCCAGGCGTGGATCGCGGGGAATAAACAGGCAGGGTGAAATAGAATACGCTGCCTTTTTCGGGCTCCGATTCCGCCCAGATCCTGCCGCCGTGCCCCTCGACGATCGTCTTGCAGATCGAAAGCCCCAGGCCCGTGCCCTCCACCGGCGTCGCCCGGTGATGGTCGTCCACGATCCTTTCGAACTTGACGAACAGCCGTCCCATATCCTCGGGCCGTATCCCGAGGCCGGTGTCCTTGACCGCGCAGCGGATGAAGTCCCCGTCGCGTCCGGCCTCGATGCGGACCGAGCCGCCGCGCGGGGTGAACTTGAGGGCGTTGCCGATCAGGTTGTTGAAGACCTGGTCGAGCTTCTCGGGATCCGCCCAGACGGCGGGCAGGTCCTCTGGAACGTCGTGGCTGAAGGCGACGCCGCGCGAGGCCGCGCTCGCGGCTAACAGAGCCAGGCGCGGCACGAGCTCCTGGAGGCGCGCCTCCTTCATCATGAATTTGAACCGCCCCGAGCGGATCCTCGCCGCGTCCAGGATGTTGGCCACGAAAGCCGACAGCTTCCGCGTCGAGTTCTTGATGAGGTTCACCAGCCGCGTCTGCTCCTCGCCGAGCGAGCCGTAGTCGCCGGTCGTGAGCGCGTCGGTGATCATCGTGACGGCGTTGAGGGGCCCGCGCAGGTCGTGCGAGACCATCGAGATGAACTCGTCTTTGAGCTGGTCGAGGGTGCGCAGCCGGTCGTACAGCTTGGCGTTGTGGATCGCCTGGGCGATCATCGAGCAGAAGATGGCGGCGTGCCGCAGGTCCTGGGCCACGAACGGCTGCTGGCCCGGCTTGCGGTTGACGCTCAGCACGCCCAAAAGGTCCTCGTTGAGCATGATCGGGTACACCAGCGACACGCCGACGTCCTTGCGCCCCGGCAGGTCGGCGAAGCGCGGGTCGGTCTGCAGGGGGCCGTTGATGTTGACGCCGGTCCGCCATTGGGCGACGCGGTCGGCCACGGCGGGGGCCGGGGCCACGGAGGGCATGCGCCCCCACTCCTCGCGGGGGAGGGCGGTCGAGGCGGTCAGCGTGAACTGCTTCTGGTCGTTGAGGAGCATCACGCTCACGTCATCGGCGCTCAGGACCTTGGCGGCCAGCGAGATGAGATCGGGCAGCAGCTCCTCGAGCTCCGTGTCGGCGAAGACGCTGCGCGTCGCCTCATAGAGCGCGACCAGCGCCTTGAGGCCGATCTTCTCGCCGAGGGCGGGCAGGAGCGCCTCGAGCTCGACCTGGGCGAACGGCTTGATAAGGAAGGCGTAGGCCCCGAGGCGGATGGCCTGCCGCGCGACGCGCTCGGCGAGGGCGTCGCCGGTGGCCAGGATCACCTCGATGTCGGGGTCCACCCGGCGCAGGGCCTCGAGGGTCTGCAGGCCGTCTTTGCCCGGGAGCTGGTAGTCCACCACGGCGACCTGGAACTTGCGCCGGCGGGCCTCGGCCACCGCCTTTTCAGCGGTGTCAACGCCGACCACCTCGTAGCCCTTGGCCTTCAGGCTCGCGGAGACAAGCTCCCGCCACTCGTCGTCATCTTCGACGACAAGGATGCGGTGAGCGTCAGAAGCCTCAGACGCTCCCATTCAGTTAATTTTTCGCTTATGAGGAAGCTCTGTCAAGTGGGGAATTGTCAGCGCTAGTCAGCGGCGCTGCAATCGCCGAGGCCCCTTCCTCGACCCGGGGTGAAGGAAGTTGTAGTATTGTCGAGAGCGGAAATGACATGGCCTCGCTGACGGCCCTAAAAAACATCGCGGATAGCTATAGATTTCAGCTTCGGCTTCGCGGCCAACTGGGGCCGCGTCTGGCCTACACCACGCTGTACTGGGGGCGGTACCTCGCCGCCCGCTACGGCCCGCGGCGTCTGGACAGCAGCGGCGCCCACTGCGCCGCCTTCGCTTATCTCGGCCGCAGCGGCCGCAGCGCTCGGACCGTCACCGTCGCCACGCCGCAGGGCCTGCGCCTCCGGGTCTATCTCATGACCGCTTTCATGGTGCTCAAGGAGCTCTACGGCGAGCGCATCTATGAGGACTGCGACCTCGATGACTTCCGGGTCGGTGAGGGCCAGGTGGTCTTCGACATCGGCAGCCAGCAGGGCGTCTTCGCGCTGGCCGCCGCCCGGCGGGCCGGCGCGGGCGGGCGCGTCGTCGCCGTCGAGCCGGAGCCGCGCAACCGCGAGCTGCTGCTCGCGAACATCGCCTTGAACGGCCTCTCGAACGTCCGCGTCTTCGATTGCGCGATCTCGGACCAGGAGGGCTCCGCGCGGCTGTTCATCAATGCCGAGAACACCGGCGCCCATTCGCTGGTGGGGGCCGGCTCCGGCCGCCACGTCGTCGTGCGGACGATCACGCTCGACCAGCTGGCGCGCGAGGCCGGCTGCGCGCCGCAGCTGGTCAAGATCGACGTGGAGGGCAGCACCCTGGCGGTGCTGCGCGGGGGCCTCGAGACCATCGGCGCTTCCAGGCCCCGCATCGTCCTGGAGCTGGACGCTCCGGAGGACGAGGCGACGATCCGGGCGCTGCTCGAGCCTTTGGGCTACCGCCTGCGCCGGAAAGGCAACAATCTCTTTGCCAGCGCGGCGTAATATCGCCGACCTTGACAGCCCCGACGGCGGCTGGTATTCTTTTGTCGCCCACGCCGAGGGAACTTCACCGCTATGGACCTCACCACAATCCTTGGCATCTTCGGTATCTTCGGCTTAGGCGCCGTCGTCTGGGTCACCGGCCAGGTCTCCTCCGCCTTCCTGAACGCGCACGGTCTGACCATGGTGATCGGCGGCGCCCTGGTCGCCATCCTCGTGAACACTCCCCTGCCGCTGTTCCTCGAGGCGCTGCGGGCTCTCTTCGTGCTGTTTCGGCGCGAGTCGGCGGGCGATCCGCGCGAGATCGTCCCCGTCCTGGTGACGGCGTCGCAGAACGTCCACGCGCGCGGCATCAACGCCCTGGCGGGCATGGACCCCGCGGTGGCCGGGGGGTTTTTGGCCCGCGCCGCGCAGATCGCGATGGAATTCAAGGACCCCGTCTACGTGAACGAGGTCCTCGGCGCGGAGTTGGCGCGCGAGAATGAGCATCACAACGAGATCGTGAACGTGTACCGGACGCTCAGCGTCCTCTTTCCGATGTTCGGCCTCATCGGCACTCTGTTCGGCATCGTGCACGTGCTGAAGAACCTCGGGACCGACCCCGGCGCCATCGGCCCGGCCATGGCCGTCGCCATCACCTCCGCCTTCTACGGCATCTCGTTCGCGAACCTCTTCGCCGTGCCGGTGGCGGGAAAGCTCCGCATCAAGTTCCGCCAGGAGCTGTTCGTCAAATCCGTGATCGCGGAGGCGGTGGTCGAGATGCTCAAGGGGACCGCACCGGTCCTCGTCGAGCGCCGCCTGGAGTCGGCCCTCTTGTAGGGCGGGGCCGCGCCGATGCCGATCCTGCACCTGCCGGAAGACGACCTCGAAAGCAAGCTCAACTCCAGCGCGCTGTGGGCCGTGACCTACGGCGACATGATGAGCTATCTGATGATCTTCTTCCTGGTCCTGTTCGCCTTCAACGTCACGAAGAAGGTGGACCAGAAGGAGGTGCAGCCCGATAAGAAGACCGACGATACGGTCATCAGCATCGTGAACGTGTTCGGCGGTAAGATCGACCTCGAGCGGCAGAAGCGCTTGAAGCAGCGTCAGGCGGAGCAGGAGATGGCGCAGAAGGCCGAGGCGGAGGCGAAGGCGGGGCCCGCGGGCATGGAGGTCAAGAATCTGGCCGACCGGGTCCAGTTCGTGCTCGACAGCGCCGTGCTCTTCGACTCGGGCCACGCCGAGCTCAGGAAGGAGGCGGTCCCGACGCTCGAGAAGATCGCCGAGAACCTCAAGGAATCGCCCAACGAGATCGTGGTGGAGGGGCACACCGACAACGTGCCCATCCACCACGGCAAGTACAGCTCCAACTACGAGCTGTCCATGGCCCGCGCCTACAGCGTCGTAACCTTCTTGATCAATCACGGCATCGCGCCTCAGCGCCTGTCGGGGGCGGGCTACGGCGAGTACAAACCCGTGGCCGACAATCAGACGGCCGAAGGCAAGGCCAAGAACCGCCGCATCGAGATCGCGCTTTTCCGCACCAAGTGAAGCCTCTCCGGGTCGCTCGCCGAGTCCGCTTATCACTGCGGGCATTCGAAGCCGCCGCCGCATTCCAGGCGCTGGCGGGCGGCGCGCGCCAGGCCTTCCTCATCGAGCGCGGCGGCTGGGGCGGCGAGCCGGAGACCGCCTGCCTCGGCTGGGGTCCCGCGGCCGTCTTCCGCCTCTCGCGCGGCCGCTTGGCGGCTCTCGGCGCGCGGGCGCTCTCCGGACCTCACCCTCTCGCGGCCCTGGGCCGCTCGCTCCAAGCGGTCCTGGCCGCTCGCGCGGGCCCGGCCTGGGCCGGCGGCGCGGTCGGCTACCTGGCCTACGAGGTCGTCCGCCACGTCGAGCCGGTCCCCGCGCGGCCGCATCTGGCGGAGGAAGGCCTGCTGATGGTCTTCGACCGCGCGCTGATGCATGACTACCGCACCGGCGTGACGGAGCTGGTCCTGTGGGACCGGGGCGCCGCTGCCGCGCGGGAGGAAGCCGCCGTCGTCGAGAAGGCGCTTCTTGCCGTTGTTCCCTCTCCCCGCGTTCGGGGAGAGGGTAGGGTGAGGGTGAATTCCGTTAAACTCACCAGTAGTCTCGGCCGCTCCGGCTACATGGCCGGGGTGCGGCGGCTCAAAGAGCACATCCGCGCCGGGGATATCTTCCAGGCCGTCCTGTCCGACCAGTTCCGCGCGAGCGTCCGCCCCGGCGACCTCGCGCTCTATCGCGCGCTGCGGGCCTCCAATCCCTCCCCCTACCATTTCCTCCTGCGCGACGGCGACGAAAGCTTCGTCGGCGCCTCGCCGGAACGCCTCATCAAGGTGGAGGGGAGGCGCGCGCTCTACAGCCCGATCGCCGGCACGCGCCCGCGCTCGCCGTCGGCGTCCCGGGACCGGCGGCTCGAGGCCGCGCTCAAGCGCAGCCCCAAGGAGCGCGCCGAGCATCTGATGCTCGTCGATCTCGGCCGCAACGACCTCGGCCGCGTCTGCCGGCCCGGCACCATCCGCGTGTCCCGCTTCATGGACGTGCGGCGCTTCTCGCGCGTCATGCATCTGGTCAGCGAGCTCGAGGGGCGGCTGGAGCGAGGAAAGTCCGCTTGGGACGCGCTCGAGGCGGCCTTCCCCGCGGGAACCGTGACGGGCGCTCCGAAGGTGCGCGCCATGCAGCTGCTGCATGAGCTGGAGCCGGCCGCCCGCGGCTTCTACGCGGGCGCCGTCGTTCAGCTGGATCCTCTCGGCAACCTCGACTCGTGCATCAGCCTGCGCAGCATCCGGCTGACGCCTTCGGGGGCGGTCCTGCAGGCGGGCGCCGGCATCGTCGCCGATTCGAACCCCGCGCGCGAGTACCGGGAGGTCCTGGACAAGCTCGAGGCCGGCCGCCGCGCGCTCGCGGCCGCCGCGCTCCTGTGAAGAACATCCTCCTCATCGACAACTACGATTCCTTCACGTATAACTTGTACCAGGCGCTCCGAGGGCTCGGGGCGCGGGTGGAGGTGGTGCGCAACGACAAGATCGACGTCGCCGGGATCCGCAAGCGCCGCCCGAGCCATCTCGTGCTCTCGCCCGGGCCCGGCCGCCCCGAGGACGCCGGCATCACGCTCGACGCCGTCGGCGCCTTCGCGGGGCGCGTTCCGATCCTGGGCGTCTGTCTGGGCCATCAGGCGATCGGCCTGGCCTTCGGGGGCCGCGTGGTGCGCGCGCCGCGGCTGATGCACGGAAAGACGAGCCGGATCCGCCACGACGGGCTGGGCGTCTATCGCGGGCTGGCCAACCCGTTCACGGCCACCCGCTATCATTCGCTGCTCGTCGAGGAAGCGAGCCTGCCCCGCTGCCTTCAGGCCACCTCAAGGGCCGACGACGGGGAGCTGATGGGGATCCGCCATCGCTCGCTCGCGGTCGAGGGGGTCCAGTTCCATCCGGAATCGGTGATGACGCCGGAGGGCGTGCGGCTCTTGGATAATTTCCTCGCCTTCTCATGCAAGAATTCCTGAAGCCTTTGCTCGAGGGGAGGGGCCTGGCGCAGGCCGACGCCCGGCGCGCCATGGACACTATCATCGGCGGCTCGGCCACGGCCGCGCAGATCGGCGCCTTCCTCGCCGCCTTGCGCGTGCGCGGCGAGACCGAGGAAGAGCTTGCCGGCTTCGCCGAGGCGATGCGCTCGCGCGCGCGGGCGGTGACGATCTCCCGCCGGCCCCTCTTGGATACGTGCGGCACCGGGGGCGACGGCGCCGGCACCTTCAACATCTCGACGGCGGCCGCGCTGGTGGCGGCGGGAGCGGGCGCGGCGGTGGCCAAGCACGGCAACCGCGGCGTGTCCAGCCGCTGCGGCTCGGCCGACGTGCTCGAGGCCCTGGGCGTGCGCTGCGACGCGCCGGCGGCGCTGGCCGCCTTGGCGGAGCGGTGCGTTTGCGAGGCCGGCGTCTGCTTCCTCTTCGCCCCTTCCTTCCATCCCGCCATGAAGCACGCGGCCCCGGTCCGCAAGGAGCTGGGCGTGCGCACCGTATTCAACCTCCTGGGGCCTCTGTCGAACCCCGCCGGGGCGACGAGGCATCTGTTGGGCGTCTATGATCCGAGCCTGGTGCCGGTCGTCGCCCGGGCGCTCGGGCGCCTCGGCGTCGAGGAGGCGATGGTGGTCGCGGGGACCGACGGCCTCGACGAGCTCTCTCCCTTCGCTCCGACCCGCGTCGCGCATCTGAAGGGCGGCCGGCTCGAGCAGTACGAGGTGCTGCCCGAGGCGGCGGGGATCAGCCGCCAAACGCCGGGTTCCTGCCGCGGCGGGGACGCGGCCGAGAACGCGCGCATATTGCGCGGCGTGCTCGAAGGCGTTCCGGGCCCGGCCCGCGAGGCGGTGAGGCTCAATGCCGGCGCGGCGCTGATGGTCGCCGGCCTCGCCCGCGACCTGAAAGAGGGCGCGCTCCTCGCCGCCGAGGCCATCGACTCGGGCAAGGCGCTCGGCGCGCTGGAAAAGCTGAAGGCGTTGACGAATGAGCGTCCTTGACGACATCCTCGCCCGCACGCGCGGACGCGTCGAGCGGCTCAAAGCCGAGCGCCCCGCCGATACCCTGCGCGCCGACGCCCTGTACGCTCGCGAGCCGCGCGATTTCCGGCGGGCGTTCCTCAAGGGCGGCCCCTGCGTGATCGCCGAGATCAAGTTCTCGTCACCCTCCAAGGGCGCGATCTACCCGGGCGAGGCCTCGGCGGCCCAAGCGGCGCGGATCGCCTCGGAGTACCTCGCCTCGGGCGCCGTTGCGTTGTCGGTCCTGACCGAGCCGGAGTTCTTCAAGGGCGATGCGGCGTTCCTGCGCCGCGTCCGCCAAGAACACCCCCGCGCGCCTCTCTTGATGAAGGATTTCGTCGTGGACGTGTATCAGCTCCACCTGGCCCGCTGGGCGGGCGCCGACGCCGTCCTGCTCATCGCCGCCGCGCTCGGCCGCCGGCTGCCGCTCTTGCTGGAAGGCGCCCAGGCCTTGGGGCTCGCTGCGCTCGTCGAGGTGCACGATGAAGCCGAGATGGCCGATGCCTGCAAGGCCGGGGCCGCGCTCATCGGGGTCAACAGCCGCGATCTAATGACCCTCAAGACGGACCTCGGAGTGGCCCGAAGATTGGCGCTCGAGGGAAAATCTGCGGCGGGGTCGCGGGCTGTCCTGATCGCGGAGAGCGGCATCACCTGCCGCGCCCAACTCGAAGAGTTGGCCGCGCTCGGTTACCGCGGTTTCTTGGTGGGGACCTCGCTGATGGCGACCGGCAGGCCGGGAGAAGCGCTGAAGGAGCTGCTGGCGGGATGAGGATCAAGATCTGCGGCGTGACGACCGCCGGCGACGCCTATATGGCCAGCTCGTTGGGCGCGTGGGCCGTCGGCCTGATCTTCGTCCCCTCGAGCCCCCGCGCGCTCGACGTCGCCGCGGCCCGCCTCATCCGCAGCGCCATCGGCCCGGACACCCTCGCGATCGGCGTCTTCCAGGACGCCGAGCCCGCTTTCATCCAGCGCGCGATCTCAGCGTGCCGCCTGGACGCCGTGCAGCTCCACGGGTCCGAGACGCCCGAGGCTTGCGCCTCGGCGGCCGTGCCGGTATATAAGGGGGTGCCTCTCGCTTCCGCGGCCGACTTGGCTGCCTTGGACCCGTACGCCGGCCGGGTGGCGGGATTCCTGGTCGAGACGGTCCGGCGGCTGCCGGCCGGCCGCGAGGCCATCGACGAGCGCGAACGGCGCGCCCGCTGGGCGCTGGTCAGGCAGGCCGGGCTCTCCATGGCCGTCATTTTGGCGGGAGAGCTTACGCCGGAGAATGTCGGCGAGGCGGTCCGGCTGGCCGAGCCGGCGGGCGTAGACGTCTGCGGCGGCGTGGAAGCCTCGCCGGGCCTGAAAGACCCGGGCAAGCTGAAGGCGTTCTTCGACGCCGTGCGGGCGGTGGAAAGGACATGAAGGGATACTTCGGGCCTTACGGGGGGCGCTTCGTCCCAGAGACTCTGATGGAGCCCCTGCTGGAGCTCGAGCGCGCCTACGCGGCCGCGCGGAAGGACCCCGCCTTCCAGCGCGAGCTGGCGGCGCTGCTCCGCAGTTTCGTCGGCCGGCCCACGGCGCTGACCTTCGCCGAGAGGCTTACGGCGGAACTGGGCGGCGCGCGCGTGTATCTCAAGCGAGAGGACCTGGCGCACACCGGAGCGCACAAGATCAACAACACGGTCGGGCAGGCGCTGCTCGCGCGGCGCATGGGCAAGAGCCGCCTCATCGCCGAGACCGGCGCCGGCCAGCACGGCGTCGCCAGCGCCACCGCCTGTGCCCTGTTTGACCTGCCCTGCCGGGTCTACATGGGATCCGAGGACATTCGCCGAGGCCCTGCGCGAGTGGTCGGCCTCCTCGCGCGATACCTATTACCTGCTCGTCTCGGCGCTCGGGCCGCATCCCTACCCCACGATCGTCCGCGATTTCCAAGCCGTGATCGGGAGGGAGGCGCGGCGCCAGATCCTGGCGGCCGAGGGCCGGCTGCCCGACGAGCTCGTCGCCTGCGTGGGCGGAGGCTCGAACGCCATCGGCCTTTTCTTCGCCTTCCTCAAAGACCGCTCGGTGCGCATGACCGGCATCGAGGCCGGCGGGCTCGGGATCGCCGGCGGCCGCCACGCGGCGCGCTTCCAGGGAGGCGCTCCGGGCGTGCTGCACGGCACCTATACCTTCCTGCTCCAGGACGCGAGCGGGCAGGTGCGCCCGACGCACAGCGTGGCGGCGGGGCTGGACTATCCGGCGGTGGGGCCCGAGCACGCCTGGCTCAGAGACCGCGGCCGCGTCCGCTACGGCTTCGCCACCGACCGGCAGGCCCGCGAGGCGTTCCATCTATTGTGCCGCACCGAGGGTATCCTTCCGGCGCTGGAGAGCGCACACGCCCTGGCTTACGTGATCGAGAGGGCGCCCAAGATGCGCAAGAAGGAGATCCTGCTCATGAACCTCTCGGGAAGGGGGGATAAGGACCTGGAGGCCTGGCCGGCATGACGCTCGCCGAGGCGCTGGCGCGCGCGCGCCCTTCGAAGCGGTCGGGATTCGTGGCGTTCTTGACCGCCGGGGACCCCGACTTGCGCGCCACGGCCCGCTATGTGTCCGCCCTGCGCTCGGAAGGGGCGGACATCGTGGAGCTGGGGATCCCGTTCTCCGATCCGGTGGCTGACGGGCCCGTCATCCAGGCCGCCGCAGAGCGCGCCTTGAAGAAGGGCACGCGGCTCCTGGACGTGCTCGCCGCGCTCAGGCGCCTGCGCGCGGCCGGCGAACGCGTGCCGGTCATCCTCTTCAGCTACCTGAACCCCGCGCTGCGGCTCGGGGCCGAGCGCTTCGCCCGCGAGGCCGCCGCCGCGGGAGCGCAGGGAGCCTTGCTCGTCGACCTGCCCGCCGAGAGCGCGGGGCCTTGGAGGCGGGCGCTCGCGCGCGCGGGCGTGGAGCTCGTGCTGCTCGCCTCCCCGACGACGTCGGATGAGCGCCTGCGCCTCATCGGAGACGGCAGCGGCTCGATCGTCTATTATGTGTCGCGCGAGGGCGTGACGGGGGCGCGCCGCGGGCTGCCTCCGGGGCTGGCCGAACGCCTGGCGCGCGTGCGCCGGCTCACGGGCAAGCCGCTCATCGTGGGCTTCGGCGTCTGCGGCGCCGATCAGGCGCGCCGGCTGGCTCCCTTCGCCGCGGGTGTCGTCGTCGGCTCGGCGCTGGTCCGGGCGGCGGCGGGGAAGTCCGCCGCGGCGGGCGAGAGGGCGCTGCGGCGGCTGGCGAAGGACATCGTTCGGGGGTTATCGGAATGCTGATCTTGATGGAGGCGGGGCACGAGGAGAAGCAGCTCGAAGCGGTGATCGAGAAGGTCCGGTCGCTGGGATTCAAGGCTCACGTCATCCCCGGCGCGCAGAATGTCGCCGTCGGCGTCACCGGCAACAACGCCGCCATCGACCCGAGGCTCTTCGAGGGCATGCCGGGCGTCGCCGATGCCATCCCCGTCACCAAGCCCTACAAGCTGGCCGGCCGCGATTTCAAGCGCGGCGAGACCGAGATCCGCGTCGGCGGGGTCGTCTTGGGCGGCTACGATTTCGTCGTGATCGCGGGCCCTTGCGCCGTCGAGTCCGAGGAGCAGACCCTGCGCATCGCCCGCGCCGTCAAAAAGGCCGGGGCGCATCTCTTGCGCGGAGGGGCCTACAAGCCGCGGACCTCGCCGTACGCTTTCCAGGGGCTGGGAGAGGAGGGCTTGAAGATCCTTGCCGCGGCGCGGGCCGAGGTGGGCCTGCCGATCGTGACCGAGGTGCTGGATCAGAGGAGCCTCGATGCCGTGGCCGCGACCGCGGACGTCCTGCAGGTCGGCGCGCGCAACATGCAGAACTTCGCCCTCCTGAAGGACCTCGGCAAGATCCATAAGCCGGTCATGCTCAAGCGCGGCCTGTCCGCCACGCTGGAGGAGTGGCTGCAGTCCGCCGAGTACATCCTGGCCGAGGGCAACCCCGACGTCTTCCTGTGCGAGCGCGGCGTGCGCACGTTCGCCGACCACGCCCGCAACACGCTCGACCTGAACGTGGTGCCGGCGATCCAAGAGTTGAGTCACCTGCCGATCTTCGTGGACCCCAGCCATGCCACCGGCCTGCGCCGCCGCGTCACGCCCATGGCGCGCGCCGCCGCCGCGGCGGGCGCGCACGGCGTCATGGTCGAGGTCCATGATCAGCCGCAGCACGCGCTCTGCGACGGCCCCCAGGCGCTGTCGCCGGACGAATTCGGCCACCTGATGGACGATCTCGACAAGCTCTGCCGCGCCATCGGCAAGCAGCTGGCCCCGCAGCCCGCCGCGACCGCCGCCTCCCGCACCAAGAGCCACCGCTAGTCACACCGTTCTGCTTGTCGTTCTCCCTCTCCCGACGTTCGGGAGAGGGCCGGGGTGAGGGCAGGTTTCCGTTTCTTTTCTTCTCCAAGCTTTTCCTTCGGGCCGTGTCGGATATTGGTCCGGCGGAGACGCTCGCCGCGCTTTGGGCGCGGCTCGCTCGGTTACGGACGGCGCGGCTAGATGTGAGAACGCGCCGTCCTCCACACGCCCCGGCGGACCAATATCCGACCTGGCCCTCTGCGCCACGGCTACGTTGACGAAAACAGCTATCCAGACTACCTTCGGCCGCGGTGCGTAGATTAGCCCGGTTATTCTACGCAATTTAAGCGTAATATAACTTGATTTAATCTCCCGTGTCCCCTACAATATACGCACTAAGAGCGTAGAATGACACAATACATCCACGAACTGAGCGATTGGCCCAATTTCCAATGGAGACAGGAGGTCCTGACCGAGATCCTAGCGAACGTCCGCCTCAAGCAAGGCCAGCTCATCGGTTCGATGGAAAGCCTAGGCTTCTCCCAGCAGAACGAGGCCGTGCTTAAGGCCTTGACGCAAGATGTCCTCAAGTCGAGCGAGATCGAGGGGGAGATCCTCAACCCGGATCAGGTGAGGTCGTCCATCGCTCGCCGGTTGGGCATAGACATTGCGGGTCTCACGCCCGCCGATCGTCAGGTTGAAGGCGTGGTGGAGATGACCCTTGAGGCCACGCAAAATTACTCCGAACCGCTGACGAAGGAGCGACTGTTCGGCTGGCATAAGGCATTGTTTCCCAGCGCGTCGCCGAGTGTGCAAGTGGGCCGGTGGCGCGACGACGCGAAGGGGCCGATGCAGGTGGTCTCGGGAGCCCTTGGTCGGGAGCGTGTCCATTACGAAGCGCCCGCAGCCGAGCGCTTGGATCGGGAGATGGAAGCCTTCTTCGAATGGGCGAATCGGTCCGGCGACATCGACCCGCTTCTTCGGGCGGCTAAGGCGCATCTTTGGTTCGTGAACATCCATCCATTCGACGACGGCAACGGCCGCATCGCGCGCGCCATCGCGGATTGGGCATTAGCGCGATCCGAGAACAGATTGCGCCGCGCCTACAGCATGTCGGCGCAAATCCAACTCGAACGCAAGGCCTACTATCAGATCCTTGAAAGCACCGGAAAGGGAGACCTCGACATCACGGACTGGATGTTATGGTTTCTCGGCTGCCTTGATCGGGCCATCGCCGGAGCGCAGGCTTCTCTAGGGTCCGTCTTGGAAAGAGACAAGTTCTGGAAGACGTACGCTCCGCTCCCGTTGAACGAGAGGCAAAAGCAGATGCTGAACAGGCTGCTCGACGGCAGTTTCAAGGGGAAACTGACCACGACCAAATGGGCGAAGCTGACGAAATGCTCTCATGACACGGCGCAGCGCGACATCGTCAATCTCATCGAGCACGGAATCATGGTGAAGGACGCCGGCGGAGGCCGAAGTACGAGCTATTCCCTGAAGCAGGCGCGGATCTGATGGGCCGAAAGCTTCGTGCACTGCCGGATCAAGCGTTTCGTTAGTTTTATAGGATAGCCGTCAGCGATGCCCCAGCCCTACCACCCCCGGTCGTGGATGCCCGCGGGCCGCAAGCCGCTCGTCGGCGAGCTGCGCGTCCCCGGCGACAAGTCGGTGTCTCATCGCGCCCTGATCCTCGGCGCCCTCGCGGAGGGCACGACCGCGATCCGCGGGCTCTCCGACGGCGCGGACGTCGCCTCCACGCGCCGATGCCTCGAGCAGCTGGGCGTCCGCGTGGAGGACGGCGGCGAGCTCGTGAAGACGGCGGCGGGAGAGGCCTGGAGCGAGGTGCGCGTCCACGGGGCCGGCGCGGGCGGCCTTGCCGCTTCGCGCAGGGCCCTCGACTGCGGCAACTCGGGCACGACCCTGCGCCTGCTCCTCGGCGTGCTGGCGGGCCAGCCCTTCCGCTCCCGGCTCACCGGCGACGCCTCCTTGAGGCGGCGCCCGATGGGCCGCGTGGCCGAGCCCTTGCGCGCGATGGGGGCGAAGGTCGAGCTCTCCGACGGCGACCATGCGCCCTTGAGCGTGCGGGGCGGCGCCCTGCGGGGCATCGCGTACCGCTCCCCGGTGGCGAGCGCACAGCTCAAGAGCGCCGTGCTCTTGGCGGGGCTGTCCGCCTCGGGGGAGACGTCGGTCGAGGAGCCGAGCCCGAGCCGCGACCACACCGAGCGGATGCTCCGGCATTTCGGCGTGAAGGTGGGCGTCGAGGGCTCGCGCGTCTGGGTCCATGGCGGCGCCAGGCTGAAGGCCTCCAAGGTGCGCGTGCCCGGCGACGTCTCCTCGGCGGCTTTCTGGCTCGTGGCGGCCTGCGTGGTGCCGGGCTCCACGCTCCGGGTCGGAGGCGTCGGCATCAACCCCACGCGCGCGGGCGCCGTCGAGGTCCTGCGGCGCATGGGCGCCCGGCTCCAGGTGCGGCCGGCCCAGGCCGGCGCGGGTGAGGAGCCGGCGGCCGACATCACGGCGCGCCACGGGCCGTTGGTCGCGACCGAGACCACGCCGCAGGAGTTCCCCACGCTCGTCGACGAGGCGCCGATCCTGGCCGTCGCCGCCACCCAAGCGCGCGGCACGACCCGCATCCGCGGCGCGGGCGAGCTGCGCGTGAAGGAATCCGACCGGCTCGAAGGGACGGTGCGGATGCTCGCGGCCTTCGGCGCCGAGGCCAAAGTCGAGGGCGACGACCTTGTCGTCTTCGGTCCGCAGGCGCTGCGAGGGGGCGTGGTCGATCCGCGCGCCGACCATCGCATCGCCATGGCCGCGGCGGTCGCCGCGCTGATCGCCGACGGTCCGGCGAAAGTCCTCGACCCCGGCTGCGCCCAGATATCGTATCCTGCATTCTTTCCGACCCTCGATGCCCTCCTCAAAGCTTAAGCCCCGCAAGGCGGCGGTGATCGCCTGGCCGGCCGGCCACACGAGATCGCCGGACCTCCACCACGAGATGGCGAAGCTGCTGAAGCGGCCCGTCCAGTACGAGCGGATCGCGGTGCCTCCGCACGAGCTGTCCGCCTTCCTCGACAAGATCCGCAAGACGGGCGAGGCCGATGGCTGGGTGGGCTTCAACGTGACCATCCCGCATAAGGAAGCGGTCTTGCGCCTTCTGGACGCGGTCGCGCCCGAGGCCAAGGGCATCGGGGCGGCGAACGTGGTGACGGTCGGCCGCCGCAAGCTCTCGGGCGACAACACCGACGCGGGCGGCTTCCTGGACGCGTTGACCGAGCGCGGAGTGCCGGTCGCCGGGACGGAGGTGCTCGTCTTCGGCGCGGGCGGCGCGGCCCGCGCGGTCTGCTGGTCGCTGGCGGGGGCGGGAGCCAAGCGCATCCACCTGCTCAACCGCAACGCGGGGCGGGCGTTCGAGCTCGCGGGGTCCCTCGCCCGCCATTTCCCGAAGACGCAGTTCACCGCCGGCCCGCAGTGGCCGCGCGACGCGATGGTCTGGGTCAACGCCACGCCGCTCGGCATGGAGGGCTTCCCGGCCGTGAGCCCGATCCCGCATGGCGTGACCCTGCCCCGCGGGATGTGGGCCTACGACCTTGTGTGCACCCCGCCGAAGACGCCGTTCCTCCAGCAGGCGGCCGCGGCCGGCGCGCGAACGATCGGCGGAGCGGACATGCTGGTCTATCAGGCGCTGCGCACCTGGGAGCTGTGGTTCGAGCCGCTGGGGGGCCGGCGTCGGCGCGAGCTCAAGAGCGAGCTCATGGAAAGGGTGAAGTGGCGCTGAGGTTCTTGACCGCGGGCGAATCGCACGGGGTTGCGCTCGTGGGAATCATCGAGGGCATGCCGGCCGGGCTCGCGCTCACCGCCGAGTATCTCCAGGCTCAGGCGGCCCGGCGAAAGCTGGGCTTCGGCCGGGGCGGCCGTCAGAAGATCGAGACCGACGAGGTGCGCATCCTCTCGGGCGTGCGCCGCGGCTTCACCCTGGGAAGCCCGATCGCGCTGCTCATCGAGAACCGCGATTTCGCCAATTGGAGGGACGTGATGCGGGTGGAGCCCGCGCGGGGGGAGGCCCGGCGGCGCGTGGACGTCCCGCGGCCGGGGCACGCCGACCTCGGAGGGGCGCTCAAGTACCGGCATCAGGATATGCGCGACGTGCTGGAGCGGGCCAGCGCGCGCGAGACCGCGATGCGCGTGGCGCTGGGGTCGGCGGCGCGGCGGCTGCTGGAGGGGCTGGGGGTGGCGCTTGGCAGCCGCGTCGCGGCGCTCGGGCCGGTGGCGGACGATTCCGATTACGGCGACGCGAAGACGCTGAACGCGCGCGCCGACCGCTCGCCGGTGAGGAGCCTGCGCAGGAGCCGGGAGATGGCCGCCTTCATCGACGGCGCGCGCGGCGCCGGAGACACGGTCGGCGGGGTCATCGAGGTGGTCGCGGGCGGCATGCCGACGGGCCTGGGCTCCTACGCGCAATGGGACCGGCGGATCGAGGGCCCCATCGCCTCCGCGTTCATGAGCCTCAACGGCGTCAAGGGAGTCGAGATCGGCCTGGGCTTCGGCGCGGCCGGCAGGCCCGGCTCGAAAGCCCACGACGAGTACGCCCCCGCGCCCGCCGGGCGCGTGCGGTTCTTGTCGAACCGCTCGGGCGGCATCGACGGCGGCATCACCACGGGGCAGGACCTCGTCGTCCGCGCGGCCATGAAGCCGCTGGCGACCCTGATGCGCCCGCTCCGGTCGGTGGACCTGCGCACGGGCAAGAGCGCCTCGGCCCACGTCGAGCGGTCGGACGTGTGCGCGCTGCCTTCGGCGGCCGTGATCGGCGAGGCCCTGCTCGCGTTGGTGCTCGCCTCGGCCGTCCTCGACAAGTTCGGCGGCGACTCGATGGACGAGCTGCTCCCCAGGGTGAGGCAGTGGCGAAAGACGGGAACATCTATCTGATCGGACCCATGGGCTCGGGAAAGACGGCCGTGGGACGCGAGCTGGCCCGGAGGCTCAAGCGGCGCTTCGTGGACACCGACCTCGTGCTTGTGCGGCGCTGCGGGGCCTCCATCGAGGACGTCTTCGCCAAGCGCGGCGAGCCGGCGTTCCGCCGCCTCGAGCTGGGCGAGGTCCGCCGCGTGGCGAAGCGCTCGAGCCTCGTCGTCGCCCTGGGCGGCGGGGCGCCCTCTCAGTCCGAGGTGCGGCGCCTGCTCAGCTCCACGGGGACGACCGTGCTCTTGACGTGCGACCAGCGGACGCTGTGGAAGCGTCTTGCGCCCCGGAAGCGCTCGCGCCCCCTGCTGCACGCCCCGTCGGACGCGCACAGCCGCGCGCGGCTGGCCTCCTTGATCCGCAAGCGCAAGCACGCCTATCCCAAAGGCGACTTCCGCATCTCCACCACGCGCCTGGACGCCAAGGCGGTCGCGCGCGCGATCGTTCGGCGTTTATCGGATGAAGAGCGCAATTAAAGTCGGCCGCGGCCTCCTCCGCAAGCCGGCCTGGGCGAGGCTGCTCGGCAGGCGCGTGTGCCTGGTCACCGAGCCCGAGGCCCATCGGCGCTTCGGGAGGAAGCTGCTCGACGCATTGAGGCGCGAGGGCATCGAAGCGGCGCTGCACCTCCTGCCGGCCGGCGAGGCGGCCAAGACGCTCGCGTGCGTCCATTCCATCTACCGCACGCTCGTGCGCTCGGGCCTCGGCCGCGACGGGGGCGTCATCGCCCTGGGCGGCGGCGCCGTGACCGACGCGGCCGGCTTCGCGGCCGCCACTTATCTGCGCGGCGTCCCGTGGATCACCGTCCCTACGACCCTGCTTGGCCAGGTCGATAGCGGCATCGGGGGCAAGACCGGCGTGAACATCGCGGAGGGAAAGAACCTGGTCGGAGCTTTCCATCAGCCGCGCGCGGTCATCTGCGACCTGGCCGTTCTGGACTCCCTGCCCTTGCGGGAGGTGATCTCGGGCTTGGGCGAAGCGGTCAAATACGGCCTCGTCTTCGACCGCGCCTTCTTCGACCGCATGCGCCGGGATTGGGACCGTCTGCTCGCGCTGGACCCTTTGGCGCTCGCTCCCGTCGTGAGGCGCTGCGCCGCCCTGAAGGCGGAGATCGTCGCCAAGGACGAGCGCGAGACGACCGGGCTCCGGGAGCTGCTCAACTTCGGCCATACCGTCGGCCACGCGCTCGAGACGGAGGCGGGCTACGGCACGCTGCGCCACGGCGAGGCGGTCGTGTGGGGGATGCGGGCCGCGCTGGCGCTCTCGTTGATGAAGACCGGGTTGCCGAAGGCGGACGCGCTCGACGCGGGGCGCGTCTTGGCGCAGATCCCCGTGCCGCGGCCGCCGGCGAGGCCCGAGCGATTGCTGGCCCGCATGCGGCGCGACAAGAAGGCGCGCGGCGGCCGCATCCGCTTCGTGCTGCTCAAGCGCATCGGCCGGCCGGTCGTCGCGGCGGTCACCGAGAGCGAGGCCCGCGCGGCCCTGGAGGTCCTGAGGTAAGGTGGCGCGGTCCGGGAGGAACGTCCTCGTCCTGCACGGCCCGAACCTGAACCTGCTCGGCGAGCGCGAGACCGGGATCTACGGCGTGCGCAGCCTGGCCGAGCTGAACGCGGCGCTGCGCAAGAAGGCTCGCGAACTGGGCCTCACGCTGAAGATCTTCCAGAGCAACCATGAGGGCCGCCTCATCGATCTCTTGCACGCGAACCGCAAGTGGGCCTCGGCGGTCGTGATCAATCCGGGCGCCTACACGCATTACAGCTACGCGCTGCGCGACGCCGTCGCCGCCGTCAGCCTGCGCGCCATCGAGGTTCATCTTTCGAACATCAAGAAGCGCGAGCCCTTCCGGCGCGTGTCGGTCATCGCCCCGGTCTGCGAGGCGCAGATCTCGGGCAAGGGCTTCGGCTCCTACGTCGCCGCGCTCGAGCGGCTCGCGAAGGGATGACCGAGCGCGGCTTCGGCGGACGCCGCATCCGCCTGGTCCAAGGGGACATCACGAGATGCCCGGCCGACGCCATCGTCAACGCCGCCAACTCCAGCCTGGCGGGCGGCGGGGGCGTCGACGGCGCCATCCACGACGCGGGCGGGCCGTCGATCATGGAGGAGCTCGACCGCATCCGCGGCCAGGGCTGCCCGACCGGTTCCGCCGTGATGACCGGGGCGGGGGACCTTCCCGCCAAGCACGTCATCCACGCCGTCGGTCCCCGCTGGCGGGGAGGCGGAAAAGGCGAGGAGCAGCTGCTCGCCAGCGCCTATCTATCGAGCCTGCGCCTCGCCGAGAAGGCGGGAGCCGCGGTCGTCACCTTCCCCTCGATCAGCACCGGCATCTACGGCTATCCCGTCGAAAAGGCCGCGCCGGTCGCCCTGGGGGCCGTGAGCGAGTTCCTCAAGGCGGAGGCGAAGGCCGTGCGCGAGGCGCAGTTCGTGCTCTTCGACCGGTTCACCTTCGCCGCCTACGAGGCGGCGCTCGGCGCGCTCTAACCCTAACGGACGGGCTTCTCGAGAGAGAGGAGCTTTGCGCCCCTGAACTTCCCGGCGTTGGTGAAGTCGTAGGCGATGCTTGCGACGGCGAGGTCCTCGCAGGCGTGGCAGGTGCGAAGGGGGACCGACGCCGTGAAGCGGAAGCCGTCGTTGGTGGGAACCCGCTCGGGCAGCGTGAAGCCGTCGAACACCAGGAAGGCGCTCTTCCATGCGCGGCGGTTCTCGCGGTACAGCGGCTCGCGCGTCAGATCGACCTTCTTCAGGACCTTGTCGTCGGCCTCATCGATTCTCGGCGGGTCGCCGTTGAGGAAGTAGATGGTCTGGTTCGTGTTGGCGCGGAAGGGGAAGTCGACACGGCCGAGGTCGATCTTCTCCTTGGGGATGAATTCGCGCAGGTAGCCCGGCTGATCGAGCGTCTCGGAGAAGGCGATCGCCTCCAGGCTCGCCTCCGTTTGCTTCATATAGTCGCGCAGGCATTTGCCGAGCCCCTTGCCGCTCGCGTTCTTGCAGGCGACGTGGAGTTGGGCGTCGACGTCCATCAAGGGCGCCCACACGGCGTCGGGCCCGGTCCGCGTCGCGGGCGCCGCGGCCATCGCGGCCGCCGCGATGAGAAGGAGAGGGATTCGCATGGCTGAAGGATGGCCTGTCCAGGCGTTTTTAGCAAGGTCTCGCGCTGCCCGCTCCATGGCAAGGCTCGGCGGGCGCTACGTCCGCTGCGCCGGCGCCGCTTGCGGGGCGGCCGGCAGATAGGCGGAGAAGAGGTTCTCTATCTCCTGCAGCGAATCATCCAGGATCGAGATCACCGTGACGGCGGCGAAACAATCCAAGCTGACCAGCGCGTTGAGGCTCGCGTCCTGGAGCTTGATCGTCTTCAGCCGCTTCACAAAATCACGGTTCACAGTGCTGACGGCATTGTAGATATCCACGAGGTGCTTGAGGTCCCAGTCGGGCTGGCGTCCCCGTTTGTAAACGAAGAACTGGGCCAGCAGGTACATGGAGATGGCCCGGTACATGGTCTCGATCGTCTCCGGGAAGGGCATGTGGATGCGCACCATGGGCCGCAGCTTGTCCAAGACCGGACAGCCGCTGGTGACCATCACGATGCCGATGAGCCCGCTGATGCCCTCCTGCAGAGCGGCCTTCTTGCGGAACTCGCGGGCCTCGGTGAGGATGGATATCTCCGCCTCATGGAAGGAGATGCTGTCCTTGAATTCCTCGATGACCCCGGCGAGGTTGGCGGCGATGGGGCAGTGAGGATGATCCTGCTCGTTCAGCGGGCAGATCGAACACCGCCGGTTGCCGAGCCGCGTCCATTCAGGCAGGGGCTCGGGCGCCGGGTTCATGAGGGCGAGGGAAGCGGGGTCGAGGGAGAGATCGAATTCCTTCACCCTGCCGCCCGTCAGGGCAAAACGGTATCGGATATGCATGCCCTCTTCGACTCCTACTTGACGACCGGGAGGCCGGCGTTCTCCCAGGCGCGGATGCCTCCGGAAAGGTCGTGCACGCTCGCGTAGCCTCTGGCCTTGATCAAGCTCGCGGCCACGGCCGATCGGCCGCCCATCGCGCAATACACCAGAATGTTGGCCCTCTTCTCCGCCGGCAGCTCCTGGAGCCTTCCCGGCAGCTGCTGGATCGGGATGAGGACGGCCCGCTCCAGATGCCCCTGGGCGAATTCCCCCTCGCTGCGCACGTCCAGGATGAACGTCCCGGGGTCCTTGGCCAGCTCAGCGGCCACGTTCGGCTTGGTCGCGGCGGTCCGCGAGCAGGCCACCGCCGCCAGCACCATCACTCCTGCGCCCAAAGCCACCGCTTCCCATATGCCGATCACCGGAGCCTCCTCCCGCTTGCGTTATCTTATCGCTTTAATCGCATCCTGAGTTCAACCGATGCATAAGAGCGGCCGCCAGCGCCGCGAAAGCCGCGGCGTGCAGGCATGCCATGCCCGCGAGCAGCGGGCGGGCGCCGGCGAGAGGGAGGAGCAGGGTCCCGCATAGGAAGGCGGCGAGGGCTGCGCCCATGGTGTCCGCGGCGTACAAGGCGCCGGCGCCGCCCTCGCCGTAGACCTCGAGCGCCGCCGGGAATTCGGCTCCCAGCACCAAGGCGCAGACGAATATCCCGGCGCCGATCGCCGGGCCCGAGTCCGCGCCGCAAACGAAGGCGGACAGGCCGCAGGAAGCGATCATCGCGGCCCTCAAGCCCAGCAAGCCGCGCGCCTTCAAGCCTGTGCGCGCGCCGAGCCAGGCTCCCGCGGCCAAGCCGAGCATATACGCGGCGAACAGCGCGCCGACCGCCCTATATAGCTGGCCCGACCGGCTCTGGTAGGCGTAGATGAGCGCCAGTTCGCCCGCCATGCCCGCGAAGCCGCTCACCAGCATGGCGGCTCCCAAGGCCGCATGACGCGCGGCTTGCGGCCGGCCCAGCCTTCTTCCCGCCCACGAAAGGAGAGCGGCCGCGAGGCACAAAGCCGCCGCGAGCGAGAGCCCGTGCCCCGACAGCCGCTTCAGGAGCCGTTCCAAGGAGTCCAGCGTCCTTCCTCCCGAGCCCATCTCATCAGCCCAGCGCCTGACGCCCAGATAGCTCGCGGCCGGGAGGGAATCATCATTCGCCGGGGCATCGGCGGCGCGCAGCGCCGCCAGCTGCTCGCTTTGCCGCATCGCGTCGAAGAACGGCTCGTTGAGCGCGATGAAGGCGGCCTTGCGGCCCCTTCCGGGCGCCCGCCGGCTGAATCGCTCGGCGAGCGCCTCGAGCGACAACGGCTTCGGCACCGCTCCCGCGATGAACACCATGTCGTCGCCCGCGAGGATGGCCGTCTCGCCGAAGGCGCGCTCGAGGGCGCGATGGACCGAGGATAAGAGCCGCGCCGTCTCACCTGCGAGGTACTCGCCTGAAGACGGCAGGCGGAAGACGAAGACGCCCCCGGCAGCCAGGCGGCGCCTCGCCATCGAGAAGGCCTGCTCCGTGAAGAAGCGGTTGCCCGCCACGCTCGACGGCGGCGGCAGGTCGAGGATGATCAGGTCGAAGCTGTCCGAGCTCCGCTCCAACCACCGCCGGTCGAGGCCCGCGACGACTTCGAACGGCGGCTTCGGACGCGCGACCAAGCCGAGAAGAGCCTCGTCCTCCAGGAAATACACCGCGCGCCGCGGCGAGTACTCCGTGATCCGCCGGGGAAGTCCGGGCTCCCCTTCGCCGATGACCAGCACGCGCCCCGGGCCCGGGTGCAGGGAGAGATATAGGTCCGCGAGCCGGTATCCCGAGGACGCCTCCTCGGCGTCGTCCAGCGCGAACGCGGGGGCGCCGTTGGAGTAGACCGTGCGCTGCCCCTGGAAGAGCCCGAGGTCTAGCCGCTGATAGGGCGTCTCGATCGTGGCCAGCCGCCGCGAGCCGCCCTGGCGGCAGGACCACCAGAGGTCGTCCAGGCGGCGGGCGGGCGATAAAGCGGAGGCGAACGCGAGCGACAAAGCCAAGGCCAGCGAGGCTCTGCTTTCGCCCGCGGCCGTCCGCCGCAACAGAGCGCTCGCCGCGGCCGCCATTGCCGCCGACGCCCAAAATGCCGCGCTCACGCCGCTCGCTTTTCCGGCTAAGAGGAAAGTGAAGGCGGCTCCGGCGCTCACGGCGCCGAGGGCCTCCAGCCGGTAGCACCCTCCGGCTTCGGCCGCGTCTTCGCCGGACAGCGCCGGAAACAGCGCGCCCAGCGCGAGGTTCAGCGGCAGCAACGCCGCGGCGAGCGCCGCGGCCGCCCACGGCAGCGGCGTCTCGAGCCCGACGGGCGCCGGCGACGCGAGCGGAAGCAGGCGCACGGCCGCCAAGGCCCAGACGCCGGCCAGGGGGAGGAGGGCGAGGAGCCGGGCGCCTGTCCTCCTTGAAAGGCGCGAACCCAGAGCGGCGCCGGCCGCGGTGAACACGAGCCAGAAGCCAAGCTGGACCCCCCAGGAGAGCTCGTTTCCCGCGAACAGGAGGAAGCACTCGCGCAGAAGCAGGAGCTGAAGGAGCGCCCCGTAGGCGCCGACGATGAAGAACAGCTTCTTCAGGTCCGGCCTAATCTCGGAACCCCTTCAGGCACTCCGCCAGCCGGTCGAGCGCGGCCTTAGCCTCCTTCACGCGGTCTTGCGACTCCGCCTCGTCGGCTTTCTTCATCATCGCCTGCAGGCCGGTGAAGTCCGTCTCCAAGCCCGGCTTGGCGGCGTTCGGGTTGAGGAAGTTCGGCAGCCTCTTCGCTACGAAGAGGTACTGCACCCTGGCGCGCGCGGGCTCGAGCGAGGCCTTGGTCACTCCCAGCGCGTTGAGCCGGTCCGCGAGCTTCTCCAAGGAGGCGAACGTCTTGGCGTCCGCCGCGCCTTCCCGGAGGCTCTTGAACTCCTCCTGGATTCCGCGCGCCTCCATGTCTTGAAGCTTGCCGCCGCTCTTGCGCTCCTCAAAGATCGCGTGCACGCCGCGGCCGAAGCGGCGCAGAAGCATCTCACGCCGCTTGGCTTGCTGCTCTTTGGGGTCGGCCTGGGTGAGCTCCTGGGCCTCGGTCCGGGCCGGCGCGCTCCTCATGGCGTCCCGGTACTTGGCCATGACGGCGGCGGCTTCGCCGTTGAGCAGGAAGCGGCTCACCTTGCCGAGCTCGCGCCGGTGGCCCTGGTGGTAGGTCACCTTGTCGTCGAACAGCTTGAACTCCTTGGCGAGTCCCGCCTTCTTGAGCCCGAAGTCCACCTCCGACATGGCGCGCGCCGCGTCGAGCCTGCCGGCCAGGGTCCGGATCATCCCTTCGCGCACGTCGTCCGGCATCTTCCCTTTCTCCCGCTCGCCGCGCTCCACGATCATCCTCGCCATGGTCGCGCGGCGGTGGTGATAGAGGAAGACCGGCATGCGGCGCACGACGTCCAGCACCGCCTCCTCCCTTTCCGTCGTCGAGACTTGACCGACGGCGACGGGGTCCGAGAGGCTCTTGGGCGGGAGGAGGCAAGGCTTGAAGGTCTCGACGATCGCGAGCTGTCCCTCGGAGAGCACGCCCTTCGCCTCTTCCTCGACGCCGCCCAGCTCCTCCGCCATCCGATCGCGAGCGGCGTCGATCACCTTCTGCCCGCTCGAGGCCCGCTCTTTCACGTCCGGGCTCGGCCCGGTCGGGGTGTACAGCCCGTCTCTCAGGGCCTGCACAGCCGCAAGGTGTCCATCCGCCCCGTCGGCGAATCGTTTGGCGTACGACTCTTCGATGACGTCGGCGCGCTGGGCGAGCCCGATGAGCCGGCCCAACTGCTCGTCGGAGAGATAGAGGCCGTTGAGCAGGTTCAGCAGGGATATCTCCTGCCGGACCTTCATGACCTCCTTGAGGCGCGGGTCGCGCGGCTCCTCCGCCGCCAGCGTCGCCCTCATGAGCAGGAGCGCCAAGACGAACGTCGCGGAGCTCTTCATAGCCAGACCCCCTTGATGACGGCCGAGCAATGCGCGCACTTGTTGCCCCGCATGCGCCGCTCGAGCACCTTGAAGCCGAGCCGCTCGACGATCGTGCGGCCGCAGCGCGGGCAGACCGTGTCGGCTCCCTGGTGTCCCGGGAGGTTGCCCAGGTACACGTATTTCAGCCCCTGGGCCATCGCCGTCTCCCGCGCGAGCGTCAAGGTCTTCGACGGCGTCATCGGCAGGCGCTTGAGCCTGTACTCGGGCCTGAATCGGGTGAAATGCAGCGGGACCTCGCTGCCCGCCGTGTTCCGCAGCCACTTGGCCAGCCGCGCGACCTGCGCCATGTCGTCGTTGAGCGACGGCACCAGCAGGGTGACGACCTCCCACCACACCCGCTTCGTTTGCGCCAGGATCTCGGCGGACCTCAGGACGTGTTTGAGCTCGCCGCCGACGTAATCCCGGTAGTACGCCTCGTCGAAGCCCTTCAGGCCGAAGGTGACCGCGTCCAGATGCGGCAGGATCTCGCGCAGCGGCTCGGGCGAGATGTAGCCCGCCGTGACCATGACGTTCTTCAACCCGCTCTTGCGGGCCAGGGCCGCGATGTCCATCATGTACTCGAAGAAGACGACCGGCTCGGTGTAGAAGTACGCGATGGCGTCGCAGTGGTTCTCGACGGCCTTGGCCACGACCTCGCGCGGCGTCATCGAGTAGACCTTCGGAGCTTCCTGGGGCCCGACCTGGGAGAAGGCCCAGTTGTGGCAGTACTGGCAGGATAGGTTGCAGCCGGCGGTGGCGATGGAGAAGGCGTGTCCGCGGAGCTGGAAGTGGTTGAGCGGGCATTTTTCCACCGGGTCGACCGCGATGACGCTCGGCCTGCCGTAGGTCAGCGTGCGGTAGACCCCGCCCCGGTTGCCGCGGGCGCGGCATCTGCCGTCTCCGCCGTCCGGGCGCACGCAGCCGTTGGGGCACAGCTCGCAGCGGGTCATCCCGCCCGCGAGCGGCTTCCAATAGCGAGCGCGGCGCGCCTCGGGCCCGGCGGGCAGCGCCGCGGCCCACGCGCCCAGCGCGTCGGCGCAGCACGCTCCCATGGCCAGCGCCGCGCAGCGGCTCAGGAACTGACGCCTCGTGAATCCTTCTTGGCCCGGCATCTCAGCGCCCGGGCAGATGTTAACAGGCGAAAGCGACGCTCGCCAGGGCGTGCGGGCGCGAGGTCAACGCCCCCGGTGAGGCGGAAACTGGTATACTGGACCGACGTCGGGGATCCGCTGAGTCCCAGGAGACCTTAGATGCGCCAGTGCGATGCCCAGACCCTGTCCTCGACGTATTCCGACGCGCATCGCTGCCTCAAGAAGACCGGGATCAAGAAGGTCGGCAAGCGCGCCCTCTGCATGCACCACCGGTCCATGCGGAAGCGGAATACCAGCCCGAAGAGCGGGGGCTAGCATGCGCGGCGGCAAGAAGATCCCGGGCCGGACCGCCCCCCGCGCCCACGCAGGCGCGTCGTGGGGCGCGCTCGCCCAGACTCCGGAGAACCAGGACGCGGTCCGGGCGAGCATGAGGCGCTGGTGCGCCCACAACCACTACGGCCGCTCCATCGGCCGCGGTCTGAGCGACGCCGAGCTGGTGGAAAAGGTGGCGGGAGAGACCGGGGCCAGCAAGGCGATGGTGCTGCGGTGCTGCGCTCGCTGAGACAGAAGAACTGACGTCGTCGCGCGTCAGCGGCGACGAAGCCGGCCGAAGCGCCCGCGAAAGCCGCCCATAGGATTGCTCCCCGGCTCTGCGTGCGTCGACTGATGCGCCGGTCCGGTGCGGCTTGCTCCGGCGCGCTTCGCCCCGTGATGCCCACCCCTCGCGTGCTTCGGGCCGGGGTGCCCCGGCCGATGGTGCGCGTGCGCGGCCGGTTGGGCCGGCCTCGCGGCATAATCGAAACCCTCGAGCTTGCGGCGCTCGATGCGCGCTCCCAGGCGGCGCTCGATATCGCGCACCATGGCCTCGTCCTCGTGGGTGACCAGCGTGAAGGCGTCGCCGGTCTTGGCGGCGCGGCCGGTGCGCCCGATGCGGTGGGTATAGGCGTCGGTCGTGTCGGGCATGTCGAAATTGATGACGTGCGTGATCTGGGAGATGTCGATGCCGCGCGAGGCGATGTCGGTGGCGACGAGGATGTTGAACTTGCCGTCCCGGAAGCCTTCCAGCGCGGCCTTGCGCTGGTTCTGCGATAGGTTGCCCTGCAGGCAGGTGGCGTCTTGGCCCTCGTCGTGCAGGCGCTTGGCCAGGCGCTTGGCACGGTGCTTGGTGCGGGTGAAGATCAGCACCGACGAGTTGCCTGTCTGCTGAAGGATCCGGGCCAGCAGCTCGGACTTCAGGCCCTCAACCACCGGGTAGAGGGCGTGGGACACCGTCGCCAGAGGCACCGTATGGTCGACCTGAACGGTGACCGGCTGGCGCAGGACCTCGTGGGCGAGGCCGCGGATGTCGTCCGGCATGGTGGCCGAGAAGAGGAGGGTCTGCCGGTGCGCGGGCAGGTGCTTCAGGATCTTTCGGACGTCGGGCAAGAAGCCCATGTCGAACATGCGGTCGGCCTCGTCGATCACCAAGACCTCCAGGCGCGACGGCTTGAAGGCGCCGTGCTGCAGGTGGTCGAGCAACCGACCCGGGCAGGCCACCACGATCTCAGCGCCAGCGCGCAGGCCGCTGACCTGGGGCCCGGCTCCGACCCCGCCGTACACGGTCAGGCTGCGCAGCCCGGTCTGCCGGCCCAACTCGCGGAAGGCCTCATGGATCTGCTCGGCCAGCTCGCGCGTCGGCGCCAGGACCAGGGCGCGCGTCACGTTGCGGGGGCCCGAGAGCAGCCGCTGGAGTATCGGCAGGGCGAAAGCCGCGGTCTTGCCGGTCCCGGTCTGGGCCAGACCCAGCACGTCGCGGCCCTGGAGGATGGGCGACATGGAGCGGAGCTGGATGGGAGTCGGCTTGGAGTAGCCGAGAGAGCGGATGCCGGCCGTGATCTTCGGGTCGAAGTTGAACGGGGTGAAGCCCATAGTGTCGTCCTCCGTGAATAGCCCTACACCTTCAGCAGCACCATCTTGAGCGGCGGCCGTCCGTCGGTGCTGGGGAAATCCTCCTCCGGCGCGATCCACTCCGCCTCGCGGATCGGCCTGCCGGCCTTGCGCGCGCAGCGTTCCAGCTGCCCGAGCCAGTCCTCGCGGCCGACGGCCGCGACGTTGTTGCAGCAGAGCACGCTGCCGCCCTCGGCGGCGCAGAGCAGGGCGGGCTTGAACACCGCCGGATAGTCATGGATCAGGTCCACGACGCCGAACGGGCTTCGGGCGTAAGGCGGCGGGTCGAGGAACACCAGGTCGAAGCGTTGGGGCTCGAGCTTCGGGAACGGCGGCAGGCGCCGGCCGCGCACGACCCGGCTCTGGCCCAGCCCGGAGAGCTGGCGCAGGGCGGGGAAGGCGTCGCTGTAGACGTTGAGCATGGCGATGCGCAGGCCGTTGAGCCCCGCGTTCTCCTCGCCCACCGCGAGGCTCGACCGGGAGAAATCCACGTTCATCACCCGGCTCGCTCCGGCTCTGGCCGCGGCGACGCCGACGCCGCAGGTGTAGGCGAACACATTGAGCAGTGATTTTTCCGGCGCCTCCCGCATCACGCGGCGGCGGGCCGCGCGCAAGTCGAGGAACAGCCAGGGATCCTGCCCCGCGTGCCGCCCCTGGATAAGGTAGCGCACCCCGAACTCCCGGGCCTCGCGCGGCGCCGCGGCCTCGGCCCGCAGCTCGGGCTCGAGCTCGTTGGCGATGCGGGAATGGGGCCTGCTGCGGTCGTTATAGACGAGCGCCAGACCCGGGAAGGCCCCGGCGTAGAACTCCCGCAGAGCCGCCAGCTCGAGCGGCTCCAGCGGGCGATGGAAGCTCTGGACCAGCAGTAGGCTGCCGTAGCGGTCCACGGTCAGCCCGGCCTCGCCCTCCGCGGTGCCGTGGAAGAGTCTATACGAATCGGTCTCCTCGGCCTGAAGCCGGCTCAGCAGGCCGGCGCGGCGTTCGAGAGCGGCGGAGAGGAGCGACGACCCTTTCAACACGAGTCTCTACTTTAACACATATCCGGCTTTGAGACCGGGCGGATGCCGGCCCGGGATGTCGCGATGGAGTCAGCCCGGCCGAAAATAGTCTAGAATGGCCGCAAGGAAGGAGGAGGACTGCATGAATCTGAAGATGGCGGCGCTGGGGATCTCGATCCTGTTGATGGCGGCGGTCACGGTGCGGGCGGACGACAAGACGTCCTTGTCCGACGATCTGAAATCGCTCAAGGGCAGCGCGGCGGCGAGCGGCCAGCAGATGAAGAACGATGCGGCCGCCACCGGCGCGCAGGTCAAGAAGGATACCGCGGCCGAGGCCCGGAGGGTGAAGGACCACGCGGTGACGACCGGCAAGCAGGTCAAGGACAAGGCGGAGAAGGGCGTGGCCGCGAAGAAAGCGCAGCTGAAGGAAAAGTCGGCCAAGGGCGAGACCCTCGAGCAGCGCAAGGCCAAGCTGAAGAAGACCGCTCAAGACAAGACCGCCCAGGGCGCGCAGAAGGCGAGCGGCGCGGTCGACCATGCCGCCGGCAAGGCGGGGAAGGCGGTAGACAAGGCGCTCGGCCAGTAGGCCGAGCTACCCGAGCGGACGCGCGCCGTATCCGGCCGCGCCCTCATGACGCTTTCCGACCGCAATCCTCGCGTCGGCGATACCCTGCTCCTGCAAAAGGAGAAATGGGAGGTCACCGACGTCTCGACTTATAAGGACAAGGACGGCTACCGCGTCACGGAGTGGTGCTGCGAGACGGGGGATGCGGAAGCCTATCTCCTGCGGGAATCGACCGGGGGCGCGGCCCGCTGGTTCTTCACGCGCTGGATCGAGCCCGCCAAGGTCTCCTTGACGGATGCGGCGCCCGTGCAGCTCGACTGGAAGGACGGCGCCCCGGTGCCTAAGGCGCCGGAATCTCTGGTCAGCGGCGGCGACACCTTCGTGTACGCCGACATCACCGACGGCATGTACGAAGGGGAGTCCGGCGGCAAGGTCCGCAAGCTCACCTGGGACTACTGGAACGTTCCCAGGACCGTCAATCTCTCCATCGAGCTGTGGGGCGACGGCGGCGTGGACTTCTACCGCGGCGCCTACATCCAGGACGCGGAAGTCGAGCTGCGCTCCGCCCGCTCGGCGGGCGCCGAGCTGCTGTCTCCGCAGGGGGGGCGCTTCCTGGCGGCGGCTGTCTACACGCCGGCCTGGTATCTGGGCGCTCTCTTCTTGATCGGCATGCCCTTCGACGAGGGAATCGTCTTCGCCGTGGCGGCCGGGGCCGTCACGGCCCTGCGCGTGCCGCCGTATCTTCCGGTCCCGTACTATGCTGCGGCCGTCGGCATGGCCGCGGCGCTGGCGGCCGTCTTCGGGCGCTTCCCGCCGTTCTCCAGCCTCATCGGGCTGGCGGCCCTGTTCGTCGCGCCCTGGCTCGCCGCGACGCTGGCCAAGGGCCGCGAGGGCTGCGAACGCGGCGATGTCCGCTACCTGTTGTCGATGTCCACGGCGCTCCCCGCGTTCGGCTGGGGAGCTTACCACTACTTCGTCCATGCGCCCCTTCCGCACACCCTCGGCCAGCTCGTATCGGCGATGCTGCCCGCGCTGCTCGGAGGCGTCGGCGCCTTCTTCATCGGCGGCGCGGTCCTCGGCGGGGACGAGGCTTCGCGATGAGCCATATCTTCCTCGACACGCGCGCCGGTAGGCTGGCGCTCTATCTCCACGGCGACCTGCAGTTCGACCGGGAAGACGAGCGCCTCTACCACGAGCCCCTGGCCCTGGCCCCGGCCGCGCTGGCCGCGCGCCGGGCGCCCGGCAAGCCGCTGCGCGTCCTCATCCTGGGCGGCGGCGACGGGCTCGCGCTGCGCCAGACGCTGAGGGTCCCCGCGGTCGCCGAAGTCCACCTCGTCGAGCGCGACCCCGGCGTCCTCGACCTCGGCCGCGGCAAGCTCGCGGCCCTCAACGCCGGCGCGTTCGCCGATCCTCGAGCGCGCATCACCCTCGGCGACGCGCGCGACTTCCTGCCGCGCGCCCGCGGCTTCGACGCGCTGATCTACGACCTCACCTATCCCTCCGACCAGGGCGGCGCCTCCCTCTTCACCGTCGACAGGTTCTCTCAAGCCCGTAGGGCGCTCAACGAGCAAGGCATCCTCGCGCTCAACGCCGTCTCTCCCGAGAAGACCCCGGAGGCGTACGCCTGCATCGGGGCGAGCCTGTCCGCAGCGGGTCTGGCTCCGCTCCCGTACGTCTGCTCGCTCCCTTCCTTCGAGCGCGAAGGGTACGGCCGCTGGGGATTCTTCCTCGCTTCGCGCCGCCCGATCGAGGCGGAGGAGCTGGCGGGCCTGCCCTTGCCGCTGGAAGGGACGCTCCTGCCGCAAGCCTTCGGCCGCTTGCGCGTAGGCCCCAACCTCAAAGACGAGCTTCTCTATCACGTCTACAACGGCGAGCCCCTGGGGTGGTCGCCTCCGTTCGCGCCGGCGCGCTTCAAACCTTTGGCCGTCCCCGTGCCGAGGCTGACGGCGGCGCAGGGATTCTCTCGCTGGCTCAAAGCTCCGCGCGGGCGCAGGAGCGTCGAGAGCCTGCTGGCCTGTTTGCCGTTCTCGCGGCGCGAGCGGACGCGGCAGGCCCTCGCCGAATGGGGCTGCCACGCCGAGCTGATCTTCCGGGAACTGGACCTTAAGGCCTTCGCCGACGCGACCCTGCGCCGGGCTTCGGAGCTGCCTCGCGCCTGGGTCAAGGAGCTTCGGCGGTTCAGGACGCGGCTCGAGGAGGGGATGCCGGATATGCGCGAGCTGCTCGAGCAGGCTTGGCGCGTCATGGCCGTCATCCTGCTCGTGCTTCTCTTGGCGAACCTCTTCTTCCCGGACAATCTCTACGCCAAGGGCTTCAGCTCCCATTATTCCGGCGGAGGGGGTTCGGGCTCCATCAGCTTCAATTTCACCTCCGACCGTTGGAGCTCCCGCCCGTACCATGGCTATTGGGGGCACCGGCCGCGGGGGAGCGTCTACGATTCGCGGGGGAACTCGTACAAGCCGCACCGCTTCGCCTTCACGGACCCGGACAAGAAGAAAAGGACCGCCGCGAGCCTGCTGGCCCTTTCCCCCGAGCTGCAGCTCCTCGATTACGGCGGGGTCTCCTACGCCACCGGCTCGCCGGGCTTCTCGGCCGTCTTGGCGCCGAACCTGCTGAGCGTCTACGACGCGCAAGGCGGGCCGGTCATGACCCTGCTGCCTCCCGCTTCGCTCATCAACGACGCGCAGGGGAAAGTCCTGGCGCAGCGGCCGCTGATCGAGAAAGCCATGTCCGACCATCAGGCCTGGCTCGACTGGACCAACATCGGGTCCCTCGTCGGCGTCAAGACCGACGCGGAGATGGACGAGCTCAAGTCCGTCAACGCCGCGCTCCTGAAAGCCGAGGCTTCGTGGCGCGAGCTGCCGCGCCTGCCGCTCCCCGCCGTCCCCGCCGGCTGGCAGGAGATATTCGCCGGCATCTGCATCGAGCCCGGCGCGCCGGTTTCCGCTCCGAGGCTGGCCCTCATCACGACGGATGGCTCGATACGCCTGCGCTCGACCGCCCCGCCCCGGGGAGGCTTGACGGAGGAGGACCGCTTCATCTTTTCGCTGCTCGTGGGCCGCTTCTCCAAGAATCACGACGAGTCTCTCAAGGCGGTCCTCGCCGAGTGGACCAACCAGCACGCGGCTGCACTGGGCCTGACCGGGTCGTGGGGCCGGCCATGAGCGCCTTCCGCCTCCTCGAAGAGCGCGATCGCCGGGCATGGGACGCCCTCGCCGCCTCCCATCCGGCCGCCGGCTTCATGCAGTCATGGGCGTGGTCCTGCTTCAAGGAGCTGGAAGGGTACCGTGCCTTGCGCCTCGGCCTCGTCGAAGGCGAGGCTTTGCGCGGCGGCGCCCTCGCCTATCTCTTCCCCGGCCCGGCCGAGGCGGACATCCTGGCGATCCCGGACGGGCCCCTCCTCGATTGGGATGCGCCTTGCGCCGCGGACGACTTCCGCTCGCTGATCGCCGCTCTGCGCGGCCTGCCGCAAGCCCGCAAGGCGGCCTTGGTCCGCGTCGAGCCGCGCTTGGCGGTCGTGCCCGCGGCGCTCGCGGGCCTGCCGCGCGCGCCGGTGGACCTCGTCCCGGAGGAGACGATCGAGCTCGCCCTGGGTCCCGACGAGGCCATGCTGGCGGCGATGAAGCCCAAGGCCCGCTACAATGCCCGCCTCGCCCTGCGCCGCGGGGTGGAGGTCTCGTTCTCCTCGGACCCCTCCAGCGTCCATGAGTTTCATTTCGTCTTCGAGCAGACCGGCCGCTACCAGGATTTCCTCGTCGAGCCGAAGAGCTTCTTCATCAACCTGGCGTGCTCCGTGCCGCCCGGCATGTGCGAATTCGCCTTCGCCCGCCACAAGGGGATGACGCTGGCCGCGGCGCTCACGCTTCGCCATGGAGGGACCGCGACCTACCTGTACGGAGGGCACCTGCCGCTTTTCGCCGAGCTGATGGCGAACTACGCCCTTCACTGGGAGATCATGCGCAGGTCCGCCCGGGCGGGTCTGCGGCGCTACGATCTCTACGGCTACGTCCCGCCCGGCCGGCCCGGCCATCCGTACGACCGTTTTTCCAGGTTCAAGGAGAAATTCGGCGGCGAACCGGTCAAGAGGATCGGATCCAGGGACGTCGTGTTCTACGACCGGCTCGCCGAGGCCGCCCTGGCCGTGATCGCGCCCTCAAGGAGGACCGCCCCATGATCCATCGCCTTCAAGCGCTGCTGTACGTCCTGCTTGCCTTGGCCCTGTGCTGGCTGGGCAAGCACGCCTACGCCTTCTTCCACCCGCATGAACGCGTCGACCATGAGCTGACGGCGAAGGACAATGTCGCCTTCGCCTTGCCGATGGGAGCGTATTTCCTGGGCATTCTCATCGCGCTGGGAGCGCCGCTCGGAGCTCCGAGCCAAGGAAGCCTGCTCGAAGACCTGGTGTTCACCTTCGCCTGGGGGCTGTCGGCCCTCGTGGTGCTGAACGTCGCCTCGCGCCTCTCGGACAAGACCTTGCTGCGAGGCTTCGACGCCTCGGCGGAGATCCTCGAACGCCGCAACCTCTCCGCCGGTTACCTGCGGGCCGGCGCCCAACTGGCGAACGGCCTTCTGATCCTGGGCGCCTTCAGCGGCAACGGGGGCCTGCTGCCTTGCGTCGTCTTCTGGGTCTACGGCCAGGTATGGCTTGCGCTGGCGGGGCTGGCGCTGCCCTATATCCTGGGCTGCGATCTGGCGGACCAGGTCCGCAAGGACAACCAAGCCGTGGCCGTCGCGGCCGCCGGCGGGCTCGTGGCTGTCGGCAACGTGCTGCGGCTCGCCTTGACCGGCGATTTCACCGGCTGGACCCCCGCGGTCGCCTCCGTCACGGGCTACGCGGCGGTGGGGTTGGCGTTCCTCTTCATCATCCGGGAGTTGGTGGACTGGCTCCTGCTTCCCAAGGTGACGATGCGCCACGAACTGTTAGGCCAAAAGGTACCGAACGTCGGCGTCGGCTATCTGATGGCCGTCTTCTACGTCGGCACCTCCATCCTCGTCGGCTGGTGCCTGTAGCGGCCTAGCGGCCGGATTTCACCGGGCGGAGCCGTTTGTGAACGAGTTTATAAGCCAGTTGCCGGCAGCAATCTGAATAGTCGCCGTCCCGCTTTTCCTTCACAATACAAACGCCGGCCTTGGTCTCGAATTTGACGTAATCCTGAGGTCTGGTGTGCAGCTCGAGACCCGGAGAGAACTTCTCTTTGTGCGTATAGATCCGGGAACCGTCGCAAGTCGTGAAGGCGCACTTCTTGTCCCTTGCATCGACGGCCAATGCGATGCCCCAGGTGTCGTTTCCCGTCGGCTTCTTGCAGGAATGCGCCTTGGCCAATATGTCGCGCAACCTTTCGTCGAAGTCCTCATACTCGACCTGAGCGCAGCGTAGGGAGCTCAGGCATTTGCTCCACTTGGCTATCGGCATCTCCCTGCCGGAAAAATCCTCCAGCGTCATCTTGCATGCGCCAAGAGCGGTTTCAATAGCGGCGCTGGCCGGGTCCAAGACCGGCGGATAGGCCTCCCAGCCTTTTCCCAGCGGATAAGAATTGAATTCGTCTCCTCCCCAGTAATTCATGCAAGCCTTGGTCGCCCGATCGATGGCGATCTGGTGCTGCTCGGGAGCGGGAGGCGGAGGAGGCGAAGAGAAATCCCCTGCGGCATGAACAGCCCTCGCCACAAGAGCAGACAAGACTGCGGCCGGCAACAGGGTTTCTCGCATCATGGCGATTCTCCCATTTTGGAAAATTGACACCTTTTTAGCCAGTTTGATAGGCTGTCGACGAAGCGCCGTCGCGTGGAACCCACAGGAAATCGCGGCAGTCCCGGCCAAAATCCATGGAACATGCTGGCTGCCGGTACGCAGTTGGTGGTTTCCGTGCTGGGGGGCGTTTTTCTCGGCCTCTGGTTGGACGCTCGCTGGAAGACGAGTCCATGGCTCCTGCTGATCGGCTCCGTAGCGGGGATCTGTGTCGGGCTCTATAACCTCATTCGCGAAGCTACCCCAGCGCAGAAGCGCTAGCGGGGCGGAAGCCCCGCTGTGCCGGCCCTCTCCGGGGCTACGGGGGGGCCGGCCTAGCCGGAAGGCCGGGTCGTGGTACGCGCCCGCGTGGCGCGCGTCCCTCGAGGGCGGCCTCGCCGTCACCGTCGCCGGCGCGGTCGTGGGGTCGGCGCGGCCTGAATGGGAGGCGCCCGTCCGGCTCGGGCTTGGGCTCGCGTGGCTCGCCTGCACGGCCGGGACGTGGGCCGTGGCCTGGGGCCGCAGCCGGTCGTCGGAATGGTTTTGGCGGGCCTTCGGCGCGGGCGTGGCGCTGCGGGCGGCGGGTCTCATCGTTTTGGCGGCGCAGTGCTGGAGCAGGCCTTGGCAGGAAGCGGCCGCGCTTCTCGGGGCCTACGGTTTCGGGTTGACCGCGGTCATGTTGCTGGAATTCAGACATTTGGTAAGAGAGTTGCGCTAAATCAGGTCGAAACTACATGGATTTTCAAGAGATCCTCGCGCACCATCTGCTCGACCATCCCATTGTCAAGCTCGCCCGCATCGGGGGCACGACCCTGACGCTCACGGAGCACCTGCTCATGATGTGGATCGTCGGGGCGGTGCTGATCGTTTCCCTCAGCTTCGCGGCCCGCAGCGAGACGGGGGCGGGCAAGCGCTTGCGCACCGCCGTCGAGGCGATCCTGATCTACATCCGCGATTCCATCCTCGAGCCGGTCTTCCACGAGCGCACGCACGCCTATCTGCCCTATTTCCTGACGCTCTTCTTCTTCATCTTCACCTGCAACCTGGCGGGCTTGGTCCCCTACGGCGCGACCGCTACCGGCAACATCTCCGTGACCGGCGGGCTGGCGTTGTGCACCTTCATGCTGATGCAGTTCGCGGGCATCAAGGAGCAGGGTTTGCTCTCCTATCTCAAGCACATCGCGCCGAGCGGGGTGCCGTGGCCGGTGCTGATCATCCTGTACCCCATCGAGATCCTCGGGATGTTCGTGCGCTGCATCGCCCTCACCATCCGCTTGTTCGCGAACATGATCTCGGGGCATATCGTCGCGCTCTCCTTCTTGTCTCTGATCTTCATCTTCGGCGCGATGAGCAAGCCGGTGGGATTCATGGTCGCGCTGCCGGCCGTGGTGCTGGCGCTTTTCATCAGCCTGCTGGATGTGCTGGTGGGGCTGCTCCAGGCCTACATTTTCACGATTTTGACGGCGTTGTTCGTCGGAGAAGCGGTTCATCCGCATTGATGAGCCCTCACCCCTGCCCTCTCCCGCCGCGGGCGGGAGAGGGAGGACAGGGAGGTCGCAAGGGCGCACTCTATTGAGGCGCGCCTAGGACGCACGAAGGAGTCGAACATGCTGCATCTAGGGTTGGGCTACATCGGAGTCGGAATCGGAGCGGGGCTGTGCATCATCGGCGCGTCGTTCGGCATCGCGCGCTTGGCGGCGGCGGCGCTGGAAGGCGCGGCGCGCCAGCCGGAAGCGGCGGGCTCGCTGCAGACCATGATGATCATCCCGGCGGCCATGATCGAGGGCTTGGGCCTTCTGTCGGTCGTCGCGATCCTGCTCGCGGTCCTGACGCTGAACAAAGGGGTGCCCGTGGCGGGAGCCGCGGCGGAGCCCCCGGCGGCCACGGCGTCGGCGCATTAGTCGCTTGCCTTCCCGTGGGGAGGCAGGCAGGCGAGGGGGACGATGCCGTTGTCCCCCTCCGAATTTGAGAGGTTGCTAGAATGGAGAAGCTGCTTCAACCGGACTTCGGCTTGATGTTCTGGACCATCGTCACCTTCCTGGCGCTCGTTTACGTGCTGGGCAAGTTCGCCTGGGGGCCGCTGCTGTACGCCATCGAGAGGCGGGAGCACCATATGCGCGAGGAGCGCGAGGGAGCCGAGAGGGCGCGCGAAGGCGCCCAGAAGATCCAGGCCGACCTCGAGGCGAAGCTCGCCGGACTCGACGCCAAGGCGCGCGAGGTCCTCGCCGATGCCCAGAAGGAGGCCGACGCCTTGCGGGCCAGGCACTCGGCGGAGGCCCAGCGCGAGGCGGAGCAGCTCATGGCCAAGACGCGCCAGGGGCTGGAGGAGGAGAAACGGCGCCTCGTCGGTGAGCTTCGGCGCGAGGTCGCGGACCTCTCGGTGGCCGCGGCGGAGAAGCTGATGCGCAAGACCGTCGATGCCGACGTGCGCAAGACCGTGCTCGACCAGTTCTTCCAGGACATCGAGAAGGGCGGAGGCAAGAACTAGTGCAAGCTTCCGACCGCGTCCTCGCCCGCCGCTACGCCGAGGCCTTTTACCTGTCGGCGCAGGAGGGAGGCGAGCAGGAGAAGGCCCGCGTGGAGCTCATGGACGCGTATAAGGCGCTGACGCCCCGGCTGGGCGCGCTGAAGAACCCGACGCTTCCGGCTCGGGAGAAGAAGGCGCTGGTGCTGGCGGCCGCGCCGGGCCTCTCCACCCGCACGCGGGGATTCTTGGACCTCTTGATCGATAAGAAGCGCATCGGCGTCTTGCCGGCGGTGGTGGGCGACGTCGGGCGCATCGTGGACGAGAAAGCCGGCCGCGTGCGCGCCCAGGTGCGCTCGGCCGCCGAGCTGTCGCCCGCGGAGCTCCAGACACTGGCGCAGCGCCTGAAGAGGTTCATCGGCAAGGACGTGGTCGTGGAGGCGAAGGTGGACCCCGAGCTATTGGGCGGCGTGGTGGTCCGCATGGGCGATCTGGTCTTGGACGGCAGCATCCAGGGCAAGCTGCGTGATTTGGCCGCGAAGCTGGTAGAGGAATAGACATGGCGATCCGACCGGAAGAGATCACGGGAGTCATCAAGAAGCAGCTCGACGCCTACTCGGGCAAAGCCGAGGTCCGGGAGGAGGGCACCGTCCTGCAGGTGGGCGACGGCATCGCCCGGATCTACGGCCTCGACGCCGCGCTGGCCGGCGAGCTTCTCGAGCTGCCTCACGGCGTGGCCGGCATGGTGCTCAACCTCGAGCGCGAGAACGTCGGCTGCGTGCTCCTCGGCGAGGACCGGCTCATCAAGGAAGGAGACCCCGTCCGCCGCACCGGCAAGATCACGCAGGTGCCCGTGGGCGAGGCCCTCATCGGCCGCGTCGTCAGCCCGCTCGGCCAGCCGCTCGACGGCAAAGGCCCGATCAAGACGACGAAGAGCCGGCCGATCGAGGTCATCGCGCCGGGTGTCTGCGACCGCCAGCCGGTGACCGAGCCCCTGCAGACCGGCCTCAAGGCCATCGACGCCATGATCCCCATCGGCCGCGGCCAGCGCGAGCTGATCATCGGCGACCGCCAGACCGGCAAGACCGCCATCGCTCTCGACACGATCATCAATCAGAAGAACCAGCCGAACCGGCCCATCTGCATCTACGTGGCGGTCGGCCAGAAGCAGTCCACGGTGGCGAACGTGGTCCAGACCCTCGAGGACCACGGCGCGATGGAGTATTCGATCGTGGTCTCGGCGACCGCCTCGGAGCCGGCGCCCTTGCTCTACATCGCGCCCTACGCCGGCTGCGCCATGGGCGAGGAGTTCCTCTGGCAGGGCAAGCACGTGCTGGTCATCTACGACGACCTCTCCAAGCATGCGCAGGCCTACCGGCAGCTTTCGCTGCTGTTGCGGCGCCCGCCGGGGCGCGAGGCGTACCCGGGCGACGTGTTCTACCTGCACTCGCGCCTGTTGGAGCGGGCGTGCAAGCTCTCCAAGGAGAACGGCGGGGGCTCGCTCACGTCGCTGCCGATCATCGAGACGCAGGCCGGCGACGTCTCGGCCTACATCCCCACCAACGTCATCTCGATCACCGACGGGCAGATCTACTTGGAGACGGGCCTGTTCTACTCGGGCATCCGCCCGGCGGTCAACGTCGGCCTGTCGGTGTCGCGCGTCGGCGGAGCGGCGCAGACGAAGGCCATGAAGCAGGTCGCCGGCCGCCTGCGCCTCGACCTCGCGCAGTACAACGAGCTGGCGGCCTTCGCGCAGTTCGGCTCGGAGCTCGACAAGGCGAGCCAGCAGCAGCTGGCGCGCGGCGAGCGCATGCAGGAGCTGTTGAAGCAGGACCAGTACAAGCCGCTGCCGTTCGAGTCCCAGGTGGCGCTGATCTTCGCGGGCATCAGCGGCTTCCTTGACGACGTGCCCGTCAGGGCGATCCGGCAGTTCGAGGCGGAATTCCTGCGCTTCTTGCAGAGCCGGCGCGCGGAGGTCCTGCCCGAGATCGTCGAGAAGCGGAACCTCGACGACGCGCTCAAGCAGAAGCTGACGGAGGCGCTCCAGGAGTTCAAGGGGTCATTCAAACCATGAAGAAACTTTTCGCGGCCGTTCTGTTCGCCGTCTTCACCGTCGGGGCCGCTGCCCAGGAGCGGGCGGTCATCGACCTCACCGGCCAGGCGGACCCCACGCAGACCGCGCTGGCGGCAAAGCCCGGCCAGCCGCCGCCCCCGCCGCCGCAGCAGATGCTGGACCTGAGCCTGCTGGAGGCTCTGGTTTCGGTCGGCGCGTCGGACTTGGGCGGCATCTTCGGCTACATGCCGGAGCAGGCGATGGCTCCCGCCTTCTCGGACTACCTGATGCACAACTCCTCGGCGCTCAAGCGTTTCATGAAGAAGGCCAGCCGGGATATCAAGGAGACGGGCGGCATCAACGACTGGGACCGCCAGGTGTTCATGTACGTCCTGCAGCTCAACGGCCTGCCCGCCCTGCCGCCGGGGATGCGCAAGCTCTCGAAGAGCGTCGAGTACGACATCTCAGGCTTCGTCCTGGCCACGCCTTTGAGCTTGCAGCAGATGGCCGCGGCCCGCGGAGGCAGGCGATGAGGGCGCTCGTCACCGGCGGCGCCGGCTTCATCGGCTCGAACCTGGCCCTGGAGCTGGAGGCCCGGGGGCACGACGTGGTGGTGCTCGACGATTTCTCCGTGGGACATTTCGAGAACCTGCGCGGATTTTCGGGCGACGTGGTGGCCGCCGACGTCTCCCGCTCGCCCGACTGGATCTATCGCGTCGGGCCGGTGGACGCCGTGTTCCACGAGGCGGCGATCACCGACACGACGGTCACCGACCAGCGGCGCATGTTGGAGGTGAACGTCGAGGGCTTCCGCAACGTCCTTGATTTCGCGGCGGAGACCGGGGCCAAGCGCGTCGTGTACGCGTCTTCGGCCGGCGTCTACGGCGCCGGGCCCACGCCGATGAAGGAGGGCCAGCCGTCCCAGCCGCTCAACGTGTACGCCTTCTCCAAGCGCGTCATGGAGCGCGTGGCCGCCGATTTCGTCCGCGACAATCCGGCGATGCGCGTCACCGGCCTGCGCTACTTCAACGTCTACGGCCCGCGAGAATCTTTCAAGAAGGCGGCGGCCTCGATGATCTGGCAGCTGGCCGGCCAGATCCAGGCCGGCAAGCGGCCTCGCGTCTTCCAGTGGGGCGACCAGTTCCGCGATTTCGTCTACGTCAAAGACGTCGTCGAGGCGAACCTGCGCGCCCACGAGACCGACGCCGGGGGCGTCTTCAATGTCTGCGTGGGCAAGCCCGCGACCTTCAACAAGATCATCGAGACGCTCCACGCGGTCCTGGGGACCAAGGCCGAGACCGAGTATTTCGAGAACCCTTACGGCTTCTACCAGAACGAGACGCTCGGAGATCCCGCTGCCGCCGCGAAGGGCCTCTCGTTCACGGCGCGCTGGTCCATCGAGGACGGCATCCGCGATTATCTGGGCGGCCGCAAGCCCGCCCTCCCGGCGAAAGTGACGCCGTCAGGCGTCACCCCGGCGCAAGCCGGGGCCCAGCCTACGGCAAAATAAGATGGCCTCCCTCCGAGAGATCCGCCGCAAGATCAAGTCGGTCCGATCGACCCAACAGATCACCAAGGCGATGAAGATGGTCGCGGCCGCCCGCATGCGCCGCGCCCACGCGGCGATCCTCGCCTCGCGTCCGTTCGCGGTGAAGATGGAATCGGCGATCCGGGACCTGGCGCTGCTGGAGATCCCGGCCGAGCTCGCCGCGCTCCCGGAGGTCCGCATCCACCCCTTCTTCGAGCCGAGGGGCGAGGAGAGGCCGGGCTTGGTGCTCATCACGGCCGACAAGGGCCTTTGCGGCGCGTTCAACACGAACCTGATCCGCGCTTCCATCGATTGGATGAGGCGTCAGCAGGGCCGCCAGGCGGCCGTCGCCGTGGTGGGCAAGAAGGGGCGCGATTTCTTGAACCGCCTGCGCGGAAACGGCCCCGAGGTGCTCACCGAGGTGGTCGGCGCGTTCCCCAAGGTCGGCTTCGCCCACGCCGAGCTGCTCGGCAAGGCGGTGATCGACGCCTATCTCACGGGCCGGCTCACGCGCGTCGCCGTCATCTACAACGAGTTCAAGTCGATCGTCTCCCAGCGCGTCGTGGAGACCCAGCTCTTGCCGATCCCCGCGCCGTCTGGAAAGCGCGGGACGGGCGAGGGCTTCCAGTTCGAGCCGGGGCGGGAGGAGCTGCTGGACGCGCTCCTCCCCCGCTTCGTCAAGGCCCAGCTCTACCGTTTCCTGCTCGAGTCGCAGGCGGCGGAGCTGGCCGCGCGGATGAACGCGATGGACGCGGCCTCGAAGAACGCCGGCGAGCTGATCGAGTCGCTGACGCTGGGGCTGAACCGGACTCGCCAAGGCATCATCACCCGCGAGATCGCGGAGCTGGTCGGCGGCGCCGAGGCGCTCGCCTCTTAAGGAGAATTTCGATGAAGAACGTCGGCGGTTCGGAGAAGCGCAGGCATCCGCGGTTCCCCGTAGGGATCACGATGGACATCCATGCCAAAGGGCACACGGTGGGGAAATGCCGCGGGACCATCTCGGACCTCTCGGTGGGCGGGATGTCCTTCAAGACGACGTCCGCGCTCGAGACCGGGGCGTCGCTGTATCTCAAGATCAACATCCCGCTCGAGATCCGGGGCGAGGTCCGGCATATCCGCGCCGGCTCGGGCGGCGGGATGCACCGCTATGGCGTGCGCTTCCACAAGATCGGCTTCTTCAGCGCCGACAGCTTGAAGGCCGGGGATTTCATCGCCGCCAGGTTCTCAAAGCAGAGGAGAGACTGATGAACATCGGGAAGCTCGTGCAGGTCGTCGGCCCCGTGGTGGACGTCGAGTTCCCCGCGGGCCGCCTGCCCGCCATCTTCAACGCCTTGAAGATCAAGCGCGACGGCACGGAGAATGGGGAGAACGGTTCCGTCCTCACCGTCGAGGTCGCCTCGCACCTCGGCGACAACACCGTGCGGGCCATCTCGATGGGCCCGACCGACGGCTTGCGCCGCGGCTTGGCCGTCGAGGACACCGGCGCGCCCATCATGGTGCCGGTCGGCAAGGCTTGCCTCGGCCGCTTGATCGACGTCCTGGGCGAGAGCAAGGACCCGCTCCCTCCGATCCAGTCGGAGGAGAGGATGCCGATCCACCGCCTCCCGCCGTCCTTCGTGGACCAGGAGACCAAGCCGCATCTCTTCGAGACGGGCATCAAGGTGCTGGACCTGCTGGCGCCGTACATGAAGGGCGGCAAGGTCGGCCTCTTCGGCGGCGCCGGGGTGGGAAAGACCGTCATCATCATGGAGCTCATCAACAACGTCGCCAAGCAGCACGGCGGCATCTCCGTGTTCGGCGGCGTGGGCGAGCGCTCGCGCGAGGGCAACGACCTGTGGCTCGACATGCAGCACGCCAAGCTCTCCGACGGCTCGCCGGTCCTGTCGAAGACCTGCCTGGTCTATGGTCAGATGAACGAGCCTCCGGGCGCGCGCGCCCGCATCGGATTGACCGCGCTGACGCAGGCGGAGTATTTCCGCGACAAGCAAGGGCAGGACGTGCTGCTTTTCATCGACAACGTCTTCCGCTACGTGCTGGCGAACGCCGAGGTGTCGTCGTTGCTCGGGCGCATGCCCTCGGCCGTCGGCTACCAGCCGACCTTGACGACCGAGATCGGCTGGCTCGAGGAGCGCATCACCTCGACGAAGAAGGGCTCGATCACCTCGATCCAGGCCGTCTACGTCCCGGCCGACGACTTGACCGACCCCGGGGTGGCCACGACCTTCACGCACCTGGACGCGACGACGGTCTTGAGCCGCCAGATCTCCGAACTCGGCATCTACCCCGCCGTCGACCCGCTGGACTCCACCTCGCGCATCCTCGACCCCAAGATCGTCGGCGAGGAGCATTACGCGGTGGCCCGCGCCGTGCAGAAGATCCTTCAGCGCTACAAGGACCTGCAGGACATCATCGCGATCCTCGGTATCGACGAGCTGTCGGATGACGACAAGCTGATCGTGACTCGCGCGCGCAAGATACAGAAATTCTTGTCCCAGCCGTTCTTCGTGGCCGAGCAGTTCACCGGCACGCCGGGCAAATACGTCGCCCTCCAGGACACGATCCGCAGCTTCAAGGAGCTGGTCGAGGGTAAGTACGATGCGCTGCCTGAGCAGGCCTTCTATATGGTCGGCGGCATCGAGGAGGCCATCGCGAAGGCCCAAGCGATGAAATAATATGCCGAAGACTCTGACCGTCGAGATCGTGACTCCCGAGAGGGTCGCCATGCAGGGGCAGGCCGAGTCCGTCGTCCTGCCGGCGCATGGCGGCTCGATGGGCGTTCTCCCCCGCCACGCGCCCTTCATGGTGATGCTGAGTCCGGGCGAGGTCCGCGTGACCGCGCCCGGCGGCGAGACGCGCGAGTTCGCGGTCGGGGGCGGCTTCGCCGAGGTGCGGCCCGACGCGGTGTCGGTCTTCGCCGAGAGCGCGGAGCTTCCGGACGAGATCGACGCCGAGCGGGCGCGCCAAGCCCTCGAGCGCGCCAAGGCGCGCGTGCAGGCGCCCGGTCTCGATCCGCTGACGTTGGCCCAGGCCGAGGCGGCGATGAAGCGCGCTCAGGTCCGCCTGCGCGTGGCGGAGTTTCGCCACATGCGCGGCGGCCGCGCCCGGCCGTACGGGGAGGAGCGATGAGACGCCCGGCAGCCGCGCTCGCCGCCTTCGCGCTCGCCTGGCTCGCCGTCCGGTTGGCCGCCCAGCCGGCCGCCTTCGGCACGCCGGTCGCCTCCTACTGGATGCGCCTCTATCCGCTCCCGGCTTACGGCTCCATCTGGCGCCTGAGCCTCGCGGTCGCGGATTTCAAGAAGACCCTGCCGAGGGTCACGGCCGCGCTCGCGAATAAGGGCGGCGAGCCGCTCGCCCCCCTGGTGAACATGGCGGGCAGCGAGAAGAACAAGTTCCAGCAGCTGTCCTACCGCTTGCCGGCGGCGACCGCCGAGGCGGCGCTCGCCGCGGTGCAGAAGCTCGGCGAGGTCGAGGAGCTGCAGAAGAACCCCGGCTTCGACCCGGCGACGCACGCGGAGGTCGAGAGCAAGCTCTCGCGGCTGAGGGGCGAGGCCGGCTCCAGCGCCGAGGCGCTTGCCAAGACTCCCTCCATCCAGGCGGCCGCCAACGAGATCATCGCCCATCTCGAGCAAGTGAAGAGCGCCGACATCGCCGCGGCGGGGCGCGTGCTGCTGAACGTGCAGGTCCGCGAGCGTCCGGCGGCGAAGCGTTGAAGCGCATCGCCCTGCTGTGCGCGGCGTTCGCCGGCTGCGCCTTCAGCGGCGTCCCGAACCGCCCCCTGCCGCCCTTGCGCCAGACGGTGCGGGCCGTGCCCCAGTCGTTTCCCGAAAAGCTGGTCACTCGCCGCAACGTTTCCGGCGTGACGCTTCGCATCTACAACACCGGCGCCATCCACACCAGCGGCGGCGCGGTCAGCGCGATGAAGAGCTGGTCGTCCAAAGTCACGCTCGACGCCCCCTGTTTTCTCATCCAGCACCCCAAGGAGGGCCTGATCCTTTTCGATACGGGGCTGACGACGAGCACGGCGCGGGCTCTTGGCGCCGGGATGCTGACGGGCCTCGTGGTCGACTTTGAGGCGAAGCCCGGCCAGGATATAGCGAGCCAGCTGTGGGCCGAGGGCGTCGCCGTCGATAAGGTCAAATGGATCATCCTCTCGCACCTCCACCTCGACCACGCCGGCGGCCTTGGGGCGTTCGGCGGCGCCACCATCGTCGTCTCGCGCCGGGAGTGGGAGGATCAGAAGGCCCAGCCGAAGGGCGCCAAGCAGTTCGATCCCGCCGCCCTGGAGAGCGGCCCGAAGCTAAAGCTCGTGGACCTGGAAGGCGAGCCGCCCTACGGCGCCTTCGACCACGGGCTCGATCTCTTCTCGGACGGGACGATCGAGCTGGTGGCCTTGCCCGGCCATACCCCGGGCTCGATGGGGGCGTGGGTCAATCTGGACGGCGGCCCGGTGCTGTTGGCGGGCGACGCGGCCTGGGTCGTAGACAACTACATGGACCTGGCGCTGCCCGAGGAGAAGGCCATGAAGGACCCGGTCGCCTACCGGCACTCGCTCGAGGTGATCCGCGCCATGCGGGACGCGGTGCCGCGCCTGGTGGTCTTCCCCGGCCGCGACCTGACGCCGCGCAAGCTCTCGAACCGCGACGATCTGCCGCTAGCAGTCCATTAGTCTTTGGCGGCCCGCTGAAGATCGCAAGCTCCTAGGCTCGAGCCTCCGCGCCGGTCCTCGTCATCCCGGACGCCGCCAAGTAGCGGCCCGCCCGCCTTGTCCTGCAAGTTCTGAGGAATCAGGCGCGCCCGACGCTCGACCGAGCGTCAGGCGTCGCGCGGACCGGCCCCGGAGAGCATCTTGAGGCAATCCAGCCAGGGCAAGGCTCGCACCGTCTGTTTGCCGAACCGAAAGAGCTGCGGCCGGTCTATCCCGCAAGCGAGCAAGAGCTCCGCCTTCGGCATGATCTCGGCGAAAGACAAGAGTCCGGAGCACAGGGAAGGCGACGGGCGCCGCGTCGCCTTGACCTCGATGGCCAGCCAGGACTTGGCGGGCTGCTGGACGATCAGGTCCACCTCCGCTCCGGCCTCCGTCCGATAATAGCTGAGAGTCAGATCGAGGCGGCGATAGGAGCTCAAACGCCTGACCTCATTGATGAAGAAGTTCTCGAAAAGGTCGCCGAACTCCGGGCTGGCCCGCTCCAGGGGGGCCTTCAGGGTCTTCTTGAGGGCCCGGAGCACTCCCGTATCGAAGAAATAGAACTTGGGATGCCTGGCCATCCGCTTTCGCGCCGATTTGGCGTACGGCTCGAGCCAAAACCCCAGCAAGGTGTCCTCCAGGATCTGGAAGTATTCCTGGATCGTCTTGTAGCTGACCCCGATCTCGCGGCCGATATTGGAGGCGTTCACGATGCGGCCGCTCTCGGCGGCGGCCATGGGTAGGAAGCGGATGAATGCCCCGAGGTTCCGGGTCAGGGCCTCGGCCTTGATCTCCTCCGTGAGATAAGTCTCCACGTAAGCCCGCAGGCCTTCCTCCGCCTCCGCCCCATGCGAGGAATAGATCCTCGGCAAAGTCCCGAAGGAAAGCGCTTTTTCGAGGACGAAGTCCTTGCCCAATTCGTCGTGAGTCAGGGGGAAGAGCTCCAGGGACCACGCGCGGCCTCCCAATAGGTTGGCCTTCGAGCGCTTGAGCTTCCTGGCGCTCGATCCGCTCATGATGAACTGAAGGCGGCGGGTCGACGGCGATTCCATGAGATGGTGCGCCACATCCAACAGCGCGGGCGCGCGCTGGACCTCATCGAGCACCACGCGCTCGACCTTGTCTCCGGCCGCCTCGATCTCGCGTTGGAGTGCCTCGGGCTCGGCGAGATACTTTTGAAGGACCGACGGCTGAAGCAGATCGAGGAAAAGAACGCCCTTCTCCCCGAACGCCTGGCGCAAGAGCGTGCTCTTGCCGGTCAATCGGGGACCGAAGAGAAAGAAGCTGTTGCGTTCGGGCAGGCTTATTGACCTAGAGTACATGCCTCTATATTACGTCGTAAAATAGATATTAGCAAGCTCAAGTAGGGCGGCTGGGGCGGGTCTCGATGCTTCTATATAAAGGAAAGCCCGCGAGCCGAACATCGGCCCGCGGGCTTTGCCCTCGCCGGGTCTAGGCTTCCGCCTTCTCTTCCGCCTTGGATTGCTTGGCCTGGTCGACGACTGCCTGGACGAGGTGCGACGGGACGATCTCGTAGTGCGAGAAGGTCATCGTGTAGCTGCCGCGCCCGGCGGTGATCGATTTCATCTCGCTGACGTACTTGTACATCTCGTCGAGAGGCACGGTCGCCTTGATGATCTGGCTGCCGTCGCCGTGCTCCATGCCCATCACGCGGCCGCGCCTCTGGTTGAGGCTTCCGGCGATGTCGCCCATGAACTCCTCGGGGACCACGAACTCCACGTTCATGATCGGCTCCAGGAGCACCGGCCTGGCTTTCTCCATCGATTCCCTGAACGCGTAGCGCGCGGCGATCTGGAAAGCGATGTCCTTGGAGTCCACCGGGTGCGTCTTGCCGTCGTAGACGACGGCCCGCACGTCGACCACCGGGTAGCCCGCCAGTCCGCCCGACTGCAGGGCGATGCGGACGCCCTTCTCGCAGCTCACCATGAACGGTCCCGGGATGTTGCCGCCTTTCACCTCGTCGACGAACTCGAAGCCGCCGCCGCGGGCCAGGGGTTCCACGCGCATCCAGACCTCGGCGAACTGCCCCGAGCCGCCGGTCTGCTTCTTGTGCCGGTACTGCGAGGCGCCCTTGCCCACGATCGTCTCCTTGTAGGCGACCTTGGGCGTGCCGATGTCCGCCGCGACGCCGTAGCGCATGCGCATCCGGTTGATCATCAGGTTGATGTGGATGTCGCCCATGCCGGCGACGATCATCTCCTTCGTCTGCTCGTCCCGGTCCAGCTTGAAGGTGGGATCCTCGGAGGTGAGCTTGTGCAGGGCCGTCGAGATCTTGTCCTCGTCCGCGCGCGACCGGGGCTTGAGCGAGAAGGAGATGGCCGGATCCGGGAACTCGATGCTGGCGACCTTCAGCGGCGCCTTCTCGTCGCCGAGGCAGTCGTTGGTGGCCGTCTCCTTCAGCTTGGCGACGCACGCGATGTCGCCCGCCAGAGTGGATTCCATCGGGGTCTGCGTCTTGCCCACGAGCGTGAAGATCGGCCCGGCCTTCTCTCGCGCGCCCTTGGATACGTTGTACAGGCTGGAATTCGTCTGGAGC
>JAPLKK010000020.1 GCA_026388115.1 Elusimicrobiota bacterium
GGTCCTTGCCGCCGTGGCCGGGGTCGAGGATGACGGGCCGCGGTTCGGCGAAAGCGGCGGCGCCGGCGAGGAAAAGGGCCGCTCCAACGGACAGCGTTCGGACCATGGGGCCAACATATACCAGACAAACGCCGATTTCGCAATACCTTTTTTGTTTCTCTCGACGGACGTCGAGCGCTAGGGTTTGGACGAGGGCGCTGCCGTCGCGGCGGCGACCGTCTTCGGGCGCTCGATGACGTAGACCGCCACGCGCGGGTGCAGGCCCGCCTGGACCGCCTTGAGCGCGGCCTTCTTCTTCGCCAAGGCCGCCGCCGCGGCGCGCTTGGCGGCCGCGTTCTTGGCGGCGACGGCCGACTCGTAGTCGGCCTGCGCCTGCTGCAGATCCCGCTGGGCCGACGGCAGCTTCGCCGCGGCCGCGGCGGGCGCGGCGGCCAGCTCTTCCATGCACGCCACCTGGAAGGTCCCGCAGCCGTCGCTGCAGGCTTGGGGCGGCTTGATGCGGGTGATGATCTCGATATGGCCGCTCTCGGCGCTGTAGCCGCAGGCTCCCGCCGACCATACGACGATGGTTCCGATGGGCAGCGGCCACTGGGGAGACGGTACGCGCAGGAGCTTGCGGTGGAGCAGGCCGGGGTTCTTGTCGACGAAATCGGCGAAGAGCTTGGCGTGCGCCCCGTCGTCGGCGCTGTCGATCTCGGAGCGGTCCACGATGCCCGCCTTCTGGAGGGCCGACTTCACGTAGGAGTAGCAGTATCCGGTGAAGCCGATCTCGTCGCGAGCGGCGATCTGAGCGAGCTTCGCGCCCGCCGCCAGGTCAGCCGAGTTGAGGGGAGGAGCCTTGACCGTCAGGCCGGGGGGCTGGCGGAAATCGGACGGGCCCGCCCCCGAGGTCCGGGACGCCATGCGGTTCAACGAGCGCCCGATGCTCCCGGTGCCGCTCCACGGCACCGATGCCGTGTCGGGAACGTCCGCGCCGGGCTGCGCCGTCCCGGCGACCAGTTGGGAACGCATCTGCTCCATCTTGGCGCCCAGGTCTTTCGAAAGCGTCGGGGCGAAGCGCGACCGGTCGGCCATCACCTCGCCGAGCAGCCGCGCGCGTACCGGGTCCGGCGCCGGCTCCGAGCCCTGGGCGAGGTGGGCGGCGTCCATATAGACCGCTTCCGCCGAGCGGCGGCCGAGGCACCAGCGATAGTAGCCCCGGCGGTCGTAGCCCTGGTCGCGCGCTTCCGCCTGGCAGGCCGCGACGAGCGATTTCTCGGAGGCGTCCAAAGAGCGCCCCGCCCGGTTGTTCGGGGCGAACCGCTCCTCGACGATGGCGCCCACCTCGAGGGACTGGGCGACGTGATCGACCATCAGCTTATAGGCCTCGGCGGGGACGCCGCCCGAGCCTTCCTGGACGGCTTCGGCGTCTGAGATGCGTTCCTCGAGCCTGTGCAGGGCCGCGGTGGCGCTCGAAAGCTCGGGTTCCTTGAGCGAGGCGATGAAGTATTTGAGCGACGATGGGTCGGGCATGGGGCCGTTGTCTAGGAAGGAATGTCCAGCCTGGAGGAACACGAGGAGATAGGTCTGCTCAAAGGACTGCTTGTCGGCGGCGGAGGTGCCGGCAGCGACCGGGACGCGCTTGCGGTGCGCCGCCGAAGCGCCCGTGGACAGCAGCAACAGCAGACAGGCGATGAGTGGGCGGGACATAGGGGGTGCCCTAGACCAAGCTTAGACCCCGGAAGGCCGCCGGTCAAGGGCCTTTGGCCCGGTCAATGCGCCTTATTGACGGAGCGGGCGGTCGGGCTTATACTCCGAGGGTTATGACCTGGGCGCTCGCCGGGGCGTCTCTCTTGCTTTTCGCCGAGGTGGCGCGGTTCCTCGCGGCCGAGGTGCGGCGCAGGCGGACGCTGGACGCCGAAGCGTATCCTCCCGACCCGCGGCAGGCGGTGAGGCTTTCCTCGGCCGCGCTCGCGGTGCATGACCGCGCCGAGTTTCAGCGGGGCGTCGGCCTGCTCGTGCGCGTGGATGCGGCGCTGGCGGCGCTCTTGGTCGCGGTCTTCTATCAGACGCTGGCGCACGGGGCGGGGGACTTCGTCGCGGCGAAGGGGGTCTTGTTCTGCCTCGCGCTGGCGATGGGGCCGGCGCAGCTGCTGTTCTTGATCCCGGCGGTCTTCATCGGCGCGCAGATCGGACAGCCTCGAGCCGCGCGCGCTCTGGTCGAAGCCTCGGTTCCCGTTTTTGCGGCGTCGGCGGTATGCGGGCTGTGGCTCTTGGCCGCGCCCAAGCCGAAGGCGGCCCAGCCGCCTCCGCCCCCGCTCGCCGTCAAGGCGAGCCCGCCGCCGGCCGCCGCCGACCGCACCGCGGATTTCCGGCTGCCGACGTTTTCGGCGAGCCTGCCGTACGGCTGGATCGTCGTCCCGGAGAAAGGCGGCTGGTCGGATCTCGGCGTCAGGCGCGCGCCCGGGCAGCCGCTCTCCTTCGACCCGCTCGACACGGCGGTCTTCCTGCCGCCGGAGGGAGGAGCGGCGGCTAGGCTCAAGGTCGCCTTTACCCGCTTCCACGAGCCGTCGTCGTTCGAGGACGCGACGGCGACCGACCGCGCCATCGACCGGTTCCGGCGATCGGGAGCCGGCGCGGAGCCCGAGCCCGTGATCCCGAGCACTCTGGGGGGCATCGGCGCGCGCGAGCTGCGGTTCACGCGGGTCGACCCGGACGGCGGGGCGCAGAGGGTGGACGCCTGGGTCGCGCCGGTGACGGCCGGATTCTACACCGTCGAGTTCGCCGCTCCGGAGAGCCGCTACGCGCAGTTCGAGCCCGCGCTCAAGACGTTCATGGCCAGCTTCCGCGCCGCGCCGGCGGCGGAGCTGTTTGAGATCGAGCCGGCGAAATAACTACTCGCAGCGGCCGCCCAGGTGCTTGGCCAGGAAGGCCTCGGCGTGCGCGTAGAACTTCAGCCGGTTCTCGGGCCGCGCGAAGCCGTGGCCTTCGTCGGGGAACAGCAGGTACTCCACCGCCTTCCCCTTGGCGCGCAGGGCCTCCACGATCATCTCCGACTCGGCCTGCTTGACGCGCGGGTCGTTGGCTCCCTGGGCGATGAGGACGGGGATGTTGATCTGGTGCGCCTTGAACAAGGGCGAGCGCGAGTTCAGGAAATCGAGCTCGGTGTCCACGTTGCCGACCCGCAGGTCGAACAGGCGCCTGAGCGGCTGCCAGTACGGCGGGATCGAGCGGATCAAGGTGGCGATGCTCGACGGCCCGACGACGTCGACCGCGCAGGCGTACAGCGCCGGGGTGAAGGCCGCGCCGGCGAGGGCCGCGTAGCCGCCGTAGGAGGCGCCGAAGATCGCCACGCGCTTCGGGTCGGCGAGCTGCTCGCGCACCGCCCATTCGACGGCGTCGGTGAGGTCGTCCTGCATCTTGGCGCCCCATTCCCGGTCGCCGGCGTGCAGGAAACGCTTCCCGAAGCCCAGGGAGCCGCGGTAGTTCACCTGCAGGCAGGCGTAGCCGCGATTGGCCAGCCACTGGGCCTCGGGATGGTAGCCCCAGATGTCGCGCGCCCACGGGCCGCCGTGGACGTTGAGGACCAGCGGCAGGCGCTTCGCCGCCGGTCCCGCGGGCAGCGTCAGGTAGGCGCGCAGCGCGAGGCCGTCGCGCGCCCGGATCGTCACCGGCTTCATCGCGGCGAGCGGGGCGCCTTCGAGCTTCGGGCGCGTCGTGAACAGGTGCGTCGCCTTCTTGGTCCGGCGGTCGTAGAGGTAGAAGGAGGCGGGCCGCCGGTCGAAATTGTACAGCACCATCCAGAAGCGGTCGGCGTCGTCGCGGCTGACGATCTGGAAGTCGCCTTCGGCCGCGTCCGCCAGCGCCGCGAAGTCCGCGGCGATGTCGGGATCCATCACCTGCCAGCTCAGCCGCTCCGCCTCGAAGCCGATCGCCTGCAGATGATAGCGCCGCGGATGGAACAAGACGGCGCCGACGTCCACGTCGTCGCGATGCGCGATCAGCTTGCCGGGGCCGCCGTCGAGCGGCACCTCCCACAGCCGGGTCGTGTCCGAGTCCGCGCTCGTCTCGATGTAGAGACCGCGCCCGTCGGGCGTGAACGCGTGGGCGCCGCCGTGATCGTCGGGCCCCCAGGTCTGGAAGGCGCGCCAGGGCGAGCCGGCGCCGTCGCGCACGCGCAGCTCCCAGCCCCCGTCGGGCTTGGCCGCCTTGGCGCAGCGCACCTGGAAGCCCGTGTCGGCCAGCCAGCCCACGACGTCGCCGGGGTTCTCCACCTCGAGCACGGCGCCGCCGGTCTTGAGGCTGATGCGGTAGACGTCGTGGACGCGCTTGTCGCGCAGGTTCAAGGCGACGAGGACCTCGTCGGGGAAATTGGGGTCGGTGCCGATGACCTGCGCCTGGGTGTCTTGGAACGGCGTCAGGTCGCGTTCGGCCCCGGTCTCCGCGTCCACCTGGAACAGCCGCCAGTTCTCGTCGCCGCCCTTGTCTTGAAGATAACAAAGGCTGCGCTTGTCCTCGGCCCAAAAGTACATCCGGATGCCGCGCCCGCGGTCCTTCGTGACGGGCCGTCCCGGCCCCGCGGCGCCGCCCGCGTCGAGCGGCGCCACCCAGACGTTGAGCACCCCGTCGTCCGGGGCGAGATAGGCGATGCGCTTGCCGTCGGGCGAGATGGTGCCGGAAGCCTTGTGCGGGTTGCCGAAGAGCGTTTCTCGCGGGATGAGCCGGGGCGCCGCCGACGTCATGGCTCGAGGCCGAGCACGGCGCGCAAAGACGCCTCGTCGGCTCTCAGCACCACGACGGCGGAATCGTCCACGTCCCAGTGAGTCTGGGCGACCGGCAGGCCGGCGGCCCAGGTCTGCAGGCGAGACTCGAAGGCGGCGTCTTTAGCGGCGCGCTGACCGACGGTGGCGCCGGAGGAGGTCTTCAGGCGCTTGGCATAAGCGACGAGCTTGCCGCGGGCCTCGGAGATCGCCGCGTCGCGGCTGGTGGCGCGCCGCTGGGTCTGGCTGTCGGCGAGTTGGTCGGGCCAGCCCTTGGCCGCCACCTGAAGCTGTCCGTCCGAGCGCGTGACCTTGCCGGGGACCGGGGACGCCTCCGCCTGTTCCGGCTGCGGCGCGGGGCTCGCGCAGGCGCAGACGAACCCAACGGCGCCGAGGGCCGCGGCGGCTCGGAAAAGGAGCATCGGAGGGACTATACCAACTCGCAAGCCCTGGACAAAACAGACTTTTCCTGTTATAAAGGCTCTTCAGCCGCGAGAACCGCCGAGACTTTACAAGGGTCTCGGCGGCTTTTTTATCGTCATGAAAAGAGCGAGATTGGTGCTGGCATTGGCCCTGCTGTCGTCGCCCGCGGCGGCCGCGGCGCTGCGCGCCCGCGGCACGCTCGTCGACGGGGCCGGCCGTCCCCTCACGGCGACGGTGCTCCTGGATTTCCGGATCGTCGACGCCGTCACCCGGACGGAACTATGGAGCGAGGCGCAGGAAGTGGAAGCGTCCGGCGGCGTCTTTTCCGTGATCTTGGGCAATCAGGAGTCCTTGCCGGCGGCAAAGGCCGTGAAGCCCGGCTGGCGGTTCCTCGTCCGGACCCCGATCGGTTCGGGGCTGTTGGCGGGGCCGCTGTCGGCGGCGGGCGAGGACGACCGCGGGGTGAAGCTCTCTCGGCTGCTCTCGCGCATGGGCATCGAGCCGGCGGGATCGGTCGCGCTCATGCCCGCCGAGTACGCGTCTCTCTTCGAGCGCCTCTCGCCGCCGGAGGCGATCTCCATGGTTCCCGACTGCGCCGAGGGCGCGGCGCTTTCGCGAACGTGCCCGAAGCCGACGCAGAAGGTGCTCGACCGTGAGGAACGCCTTCTGCGCGAGCGCCTTTCGCGCATCCCGATCGAGCGGCGGGCGCCTCCGCCGGCCCAATTCCCCGTCGTCGCGCGCGACCAGCCGAAGAATCCGGGCTGAGGCCGGCGCCGCGCCGGCGCTCTAAAGCTGGGCGCCCTTCGCGATCACGATCACGCCGTTGGGGCTGACCCAGAACCTCTTGCGGTCGGCCTCCACGTCGACTCCGATGCGCGCCCCGTCCGGGATGCGCACATCCTTGTCCACGATGGCGCGGCGCACGATCGCGCCGGTGCCGATGAAGACGCGGTCGAAGAGGAGCGAGTTCTCGACGACCGCGTAGCTCTCGACGCGCACGTTGGGACCCAGCACCGAGTGCTTCACGCGCCCGCCGCTGATGATGCAGCCGGGCGAGACGATGGAGTCCAGCGCGACGCCGAGCCGTCCGCCGGGCCACTCGTCGCTGAACACGAATTTCGGCGGCGGGGCGTGCACGGGGATGTTGTAGATGGGCCAGGACTGGTCGTAGAGGTTGAACTCGGGGTCCACGGCGACGAAATCCATGTTCGCTTCCCAGTAGGCGTCCACGGTGCCCACGTCGCGCCAGTACTTGGCGGCTTTGCGGTTCAAGTCCACGAAGGGGAAGGCGAAGACCTTGGCGTTGCCGCGCAACAGCCGCGGCAGGATGTCGCGGCCCATGTCGTGGGTGCTGGTCGGGTCGGCGGCGTCTTCCACCAGGACCGTCTTGAGGGTCTCGGGCCGGATGGAATAGATGCCCATCGAGGCGAGCGACAGCTCCGGGCGGCCCGGGATGCCGGAGGGCTCCTTGGGTTTTTCCTGGAACCCCGTCACCGCGTTCTTCTCGTCCACCTGGATGACGCCGAAGCTCTTGGCCGTCTCACGCGCGACCTCGACGGCCCCGACGACCATGTCCGCGCCGGTCTGCCGGTGGAAATCGAGCATCATGCGGTAGTCCATCTTGTAGACGTGGTCGCCGGACAGGATCAGCACGATCTCGGGCTGCTCGCGCTCGATGTAGCGCAGGTTGTGGGCGAGCGCGTCCGCCGTGCCGTGATACCAGTCGGAGCCGTCGCGCAGCTGCGCCGGGATCGACTCGATGAACTCGTTGAGGATCGGCCGGCAGATGAAGCGCCAGGCCTCGTGCAGGTGGGTGTTGAGCGAGTGCGACATGTACTGCGTCAAGACGAGGATGCGGCGCAGGTCGGAGTTGATGCAGTTCGACAGCGTCACGTCGATGAGGCGGTAGATGCCGGCGAACGGGACGGCGGGCTTGGCCCGCACCGAGGTCAGCGGGCCGAGGCGCTCGCCTTTTCCGCCGGCGAGAAGGAGGGTCAGTACGCTTTTTGTGTCGGACGCCATCGAGGAAATCCGCAGCGCGGAGGTGCTTATGATAGCAAAGGTTCTCGCGCGGGCAGTAGGGAATAACGCATGACGGCACGCGGTCCCGATGGGCCCGGCCCGTCTTGGGTCCGAAGCCTCTGTTCCGAGGGGCGCCCGTCGTGCCATCCTTTCCCTAATGACCATCACCGCCATCCTCTTCGCCGCTCTCTGGCCCGCCGCGGCCAGCGCCCAGGTCGCCTTCGACCCGGCGGCCCTTGAGTCCGTTCGGACGACGGGAGACGCCGTGGCCTCCAGGTTCGCTCCCGCCAAGGCCGATCCCAAGATATTCGAGTCCCTCGTCGACCGCCTGATGAAGCAGGGAGGCCGGATCAAGACCGCCCTCGGGCCGGCGATGGCGTTCCAGAACGATATCCGGGACGAAGTCCCGTATGCCCCCAGCGTCGTCACCGCCATCCTCTTCGGCGGGGAGCTTCCCCAGCGCTCCGTCGGCGATCCCAAGCGGGGCATCGTGGACCTGGCCATGCGCTACGCCTTCTCGCACATGCAGGTCGGGCGCGTCTCGATGTCCAGGCTCGCGGAGGGAGCGCGGATCGACAGCTGGGATTACATCCTCGGGATGGACGGCTCGCTCATCTCCTCTTCGCACACCGTCCGGATGCTGAAAGCGGGAAAGTCCGACCAAGTGGTCGAGGTCGAGCTGGACCCGCGAGACCCCGCCGTCGTGCAGCGCTGGAAGCAGATCGAGAGGCAGCTCCCCCGTCTCGGCCCGACCGTCGAAATCTAAGCGGGACTCAGACGTCGATGCTCGCTCAGACCAGCCTGATGCGGCCCTATCCGGGGCGCAAGGCTTCGAGCACCGCATCGGGCCGATGAGCGGCTACCGTCAGCAGCGCTCGTGCCGCTCCCACTGGGTAGGTGCGGCCCTGCTCCCAGTTGCGCAAGGTGGCGGCGCTGACGCCGATGAGGCGGGCAAACTGCGTCTGTGAGACATGGAGGTCTTTTCGAATCGTTTTCACCTGAAGCGGATGGAAGGCGATCACACGGCTCGGCTTGCGGGCGCCTGCCCGAATGGCCCGTGCCTGATCGATGCTTTTGAGCAACTCGTTGAAGGCCTTTGTTTTCATAGCACGCCTCCCTTGAGATATGCCCGCAGCCTCTTGAGCTGCTCTGGCGTCAGATCTCCGTGCTCCGTTTTGTCGTAGGCAAAGATCATGTAGAGCCGATCCGCTGAAACATAATAGTAGATGATGCGGAGGCCGCCGCGCTTCCCCCTGCCCGCCGCCCTCCAGCGAACTTTACGCAATCCACCCGTCCCTGGAATGATCTTACCCGCCTTGGGATTCTCAACCAGCATCGATTGAAGCTTGAGATAACTGTCATCGCTCAGCAATTCAATGATCCGCCTGGTGAAGACGCCGGTCTCTATGAATTCCATGAGAGACCACTTCAAGTATACGCTACTAGCGTATAGGCGTCAAGGGCTGATCCGAGATCATTCATGGGCATTTGACTGTGGCACGAGCATGGTCTTCGCGCGAGGGACATGGGGATGGCTCGTCTCAATGAAAAAAGGCCCCCCTTGCGGGGGGCCTTTAAATGGTGGCGCGTAGGGGATTTGAACCCCTGATCTCTGCCTTGAGAGGGCAGCGTCCTAGGCCGCTAGACGAACGCGCCGAACGGAGGCTATTCTAGCAATTCGCGGGCGTCGCGCGCGAACAGGCGCGTCAGCTCTCGATATTGCGGGTCAACTGCCAGAGGAAGGCGGGGAATCCGGCGACGGTGGAGCCCATCACGCGCCAAGAGGAGAGGCGCTTGCGATCGTGGCGGCTGAGCACCGGCTTCGTGATGCGAAACGAATCCGCGCGGTGTATCGTGTCGGTGCACTTCATATGACGAATGTATCAAAGACGGCGCACGACGACATGAGCCGCAGGGCCCGGCTTGCAGGCGCCAGGGGGCCCAGAGCGCGGCGGCCATCCGGCACAATCCGTTCCCCGAGCCCTGCCGGGGAGATGCACTAGAGCGAGGTTCTCGAGGAGTATTTTGTATCATCAGTCGATGGAGATCGGGATCGCCGGGCTCCCGAACGTCGGGGAATCCGCCTTGTTCAACGCCCTAACCGAAGGCCATGCCGCGAGCTCCAACGCCTCCTGCAAGTTCTCCGATGCGTAAGACCAAGTCCGGCGCATCGGCCGTCGCCCCGACCCTCCCCCGCAAGGAGGGAGGGGAAGAATCGATCGGCCCTGGCGGCGTGAGCCGCGCGTCCGAAGGGCGCGCCGGCTCAACGGCCGCCAAATGCCGGTACTTCGGCGATTGCGGAGGCTGCCAGCTTCAGGACAAGCCGTACGAGGAGCAGCTCGCGCTCAAAGCCCAGCGCGCGACGGAGCTGCTGAAGCTCGCCGGTTGGACGGCGCCCATCCCCGTCCATCCCTCGCCGGATGAGTGGTACTACCGCAACAAGATGGAGTTCTCGTTCCAGGACGTGTTCCCGGCGCCGCCCATGGGCCAGGACTACCTGCTGCTGGGGCTCAAGCGCAAAGGCCGCTGGGACAAGGTCATGAACCTCGCGGAGTGCCACCTGCTCTCGCCCGAGGCGCCGAGGCTGCTGGACGCGGTGCACGCCTGGGCGCTCCGGGAGAACCTCGAGCCCTATAACCTCCACAAGCAGACGGGGTTCCTGCGGCACCTGGTCGTGCGCGAGGCCAAGAACACGCCGGACCGGATGGTCCTGCTGGTCACCAACCCGGGCAGCCTGCCGGAGGCGTCGTTCGTGGAGGCCGTGCGCTCGGCGTACCCCGCGACCTCGGTCCTGTGGGGCGTGAACACCAAGAGCGCCGACGTCGCGCGCACCGACAAGGTCAAGAAGCTCTACGGGGAGGACCAGATCACCGAGGAGCTGCTGGGCCGGCGCTTCCGCATCTCCCCCTACTCGTTCTTCCAGACGAACACGCGCGGCGCCGGCGCGCTCTACGGCCTCCTGCGCGGCTGGCTCGCGGAGCTCAAGCCCAAGCACGTGCTCGACCTCTACTGCGGCTCGGGCGCCATCGCGCTGTGCGTGGCGGACCTGTGCGAGCGCGTCCTCGGCGTGGAGATCATCGAGTCCGCCGTCCTCGACGCGCGCCATAACGCGCAGGCCAACAAGGTCGGCAACGCGGAGTTCATGGCGGCGAAGACCGAGGAGCTGCTGCCGATCCTCGCGGCGCAGAACCTCGACGTGGACCTGGTCGTGACCGACCCGCCCCGCTCGGGCATGCACCCCGACGCCACGCGGGCCCTGCGCGACCTCGGCGCCCCGCATCTGATCTACGTCTCCTGCAACCCGAAGGCGCTCGTCGCGGACCGGTCGAGAAGGTCGAGTGCGTGGACCTGTTCCCCCACACCGACCACGTCGAGACCGTGGCGCTCTTGCGCTCGAACATCCTGCCGCCCGCTTGAGCCGCGGATGAAGATCCCTCGCCTCATCGATACGAACGTCGCCGGGCATTCGGCGCTGCCGACGCCCCGGCGCATCCACGAGCTCTTGCCCTCGCCGAAGAGGAGCCGCGAGACGGTGGCGGAGGGCCGGCAATACATCCGCGACATCCTGGACGGCAAGGACAAGCGCCGGTTCCTGGTCGTGGGCCCGTGCTCCATCCACGACCCCGAGGCCGCGCTCGATTACGCCCGAAGGCTCAAGAAGCTCGCCGACCGGGTCGCCGACCGCTTCTTGATCGCGATGCGCGTCTATTTCGAGAAGCCGCGCACCGCGGTGGGGTGGAAGGGCCTCATCAACGACCCGGACATGGACGACTCCTTCCGCGTCGAGGAGGGGCTCAAGCGCGCCAGGCGCCTGCTGTGCACGATCACGGAGATGGGGCTGTGCACCGCGACCGAAGCGCTGGACCCGATCACCCCGCAGTACCTCTCGGAGCTCGTCTGCTGGCACGCGATCGGCGCCCGGACCATCGAGTCGCAGGTCCACCGTGAGCTGGCGAGCGGCCTCTCCTCGCCGGTCGGGTTCAAGAACGGCACCGACGGCAACGTGCAGGTGGCGATCGACGCGATGCGCTCCTCCTTGAGGCCGCACCACTTCCTCGGCGTGGACCCCGACGGCCGGACCTCGGTGTACCGGACCCGGGGCAACGCCTACTGCCACCTCGTCCTGCGGGGGGGGCGCAAGCCCAACTACGACCGCGCGAGCATCGGCCGCTGCGAGCGCGCCTTGGCGGCCGCGAGGGTGCGCCGCAAGATCATGGTGGATTGCAGCCACGGCAACTCGGGCAAGGACCCGCGGCGCCAGCCCGCCGTCTTCGCGGCCTGCGCGGACCAGGCGCGCCGCGGCGGCTCCTGCATCATCGGGATGATGGTGGAGAGCAATCTGAAGGAAGGCAGCCAGCCCATCCCGTCCGGCCCCGGCGGTCCGGCCCGCCTGCGCTACGGCGTCTCGGTCACCGACAAATGCCTCGGCTGGCCGGACACCGAGGCGATGATCCTCAAGGCCGCTCGCTAGGCAACCTCCGACCGGATGTTCGATGAGGTTACATAAAGGTAACTCGGCGTAACATTCTCGTGAATTGATGAATCTCAAATGGGCTGCTATACCATTGAGCGATGCGCCGAGAGTTGCTGGCGGTATCCGCATTCCTTCTCATCCCTTCCGTTGGCGTTGCGTCAGACTTAGCCGAGTCGTCCCTGGCTTGGGAAAGTAAGGTCAGCCAGGACATCCAGAAAGACATCCAGAGTCGAATTCTCGACCCCATCCTGGGTCCAGGCCGTGCTTCGGTATTCGTCGATTTGCGCGTCGACATCCTCTCAAAATTTCAAAGGAATCTGAGATCAGGGCTTGGCAATTCATGGCGTGCTAGGGCTACGGATCAGCAATCCGACAGCTTTCTGTGGTCTCCCGATTTCGAGAAGCCTCCCTTCCTAGATAAGGCCTCAAAGAATCCAAAAGTCACGCTCAGCAGGATGGCCCAAGGGCAGCGCGTAAGCGTGTCCAAGGATGAGGATGAGGAGGTGGCGAGCGCCTCATTGATCCCAAAGACGCTCAGCGTTCTGATTGTCATTGATAAAGATATCCAACAGGCGCAGCGTGACCTGGTCCGCCAAGTCATCATCGATGCGTATCCCCTCTGGAAATTCGAGACGAGTCAGATCCAGTTCCGGCCTGTCTGCATGGGGAAGCGGAGTCCGCTGGATGCTGCGGCGTTGCCATTCGGCGGCTTTCTCAAGGGAATCCTCTTGCTTGGCGCAACCCTCCTGCTGCTAGCCTTGGCCCCGAGGCTGCTGCCAACGCTTTTGCGAGCCCCAGTATTTCTCGTCAGCCTGCTAAAGGGCCTGAGTACGCTTCCTCTTCCGGCCAAGTCGCTAGTGGTCCCATCGCTCTTCCTCGGCTTAACGGCTTTCGGCATCTTTGAAGCCGAAGGTCCGACCTCCTTCAGGCCGTTCTTGAACGCCGAAGCCTTCTTGTTCGTCTTCGGCGGCACCATCGTCGCCGTGTGGTCCGCCTACTCGATCCACGAGATCGCGACCCTGGCCTCGCCTCGCATGGTGAGCTATGCCGCCGACGCGTCCGTTGGGATGGGAGCCTTGGGCACGCTTCTTGGGTGCATCCTCCTGCTTTCCAGCATCGACGACGTCACGGCCGTTCCGCGTCGCCTGAGTCTCGCTCTCACTTCGCTCTTCTTCGGAGTCCTGCTGTCGGAGGTCGTCCTTCGTCCCCTGGCGCACCGGCTGGGACGCGCCTATGACGGCTCTTCGTATGAAGTCTCGGCTCCCGCAGCGGGCAGAAGGCTGTTGATGACGGTGCTCGGCCTCGGCACGGTCCTGGTCGCCTTCTTCGCGATCCTCTACGCGCTGACGGCTGCGCTCAGCCGTTAGAACAGCGTCCTGGAAGCCGCTTCGGCGGCGGGCCGGATGTCACTGAGACGCCAAGCGGCCTAGCGCAGGCTGAACAGTCCGCGGATGCGGGAGAGCAAGTCGCCTTGCTCCGTCTTGATGCCCTGGCGGCGGACTTCCCCGTCGAGCCCTCCGCGGGC
>JAPLKK010000121.1:0-13781 GCA_026388115.1 Elusimicrobiota bacterium
CTCGCGCTGGGAACAGTTCCCGCTCGGGCAGTCCGCGACCGCCGCGGCGGCGGCGGTCCCCGCCGCAATGATCGCGCAAGCCAGAAATGAGGTGCGCATGGATGTCGGCATGAGTATGGCCCGCGGGGCGACGGCTGTCCTGGGGCAGAAGACCCCTCGGACGATGTCCCAAATGGCCCCCCGGGGAAGTTCGAAAGTCGTCTAAGCAGGGCAGGGCTTCGTGCTGAGCGGTTGCGAAATTGTGCGCGATTCACGGAAACTAATATCATCGGCGGATAATGCTCATCAGACCGTTCTTTCTGGAACGCTACTTCGCCAAGCATGAGTTCTCGGCTCCGTACTTGCTGTCGAGTTCGGACTGCGACGGCTGGGCGCAAGCGGAGATGCTGGGCCTGGCGGATCCTCAGGCACGTCAGCTTTGGGAGGGACTGCGGCTGGGTTATACCGAATCCAGGGGGCTGCCGCTGCTGAGACGTGAGATCGCCTCGCTGTATCCGGGGATGGATGCCGAGCACGTGCTTGTCGCGGCCCCTCAGGAGCTCATTCACCTCGCGATGAACGCTCTCCTGGAAAAAGGCGACCATGTGATCTGCACCTATCCGGGCTATCAATCGCTCTACGAAATCGCAGGAGCGCTCGGGTGCGAGGTGGAGCGTTGGCAGGCCAACGAGAGCGAGGGCTGGCGCTTCGATGTCGAGCATCTCGCTCGGATGATCAAGCCAAGCACGAAGCTCGTCGTCGTCAATTTCCCGCACAATCCCACGGGCTGCCTGCCCGCCAGAAAGGATTTCGAACGCATCGTCGAACTCGTCAGGGCCCGCGGCGTTCACCTTTTTTCGGACGAGATGTACCGCTTCCTCGAATTGGATCCCAGGGACCGGCTGCCATCGGCGTGCGAGCTCTATGACAAAGCGGTCACGCTGTCGGGCATGTCAAAGGCCTTCGGGATGGCCGGGATTCGCCTCGGCTGGCTTATCACCAAAGACAGGGCATTGTACGAGCGGCTGACCCAGCTCAAGGATTACACGACCATTTGCAGTTCGGCGCCAAGCGAGGTGCTGGCGCTCATCGGCCTTAGGGCTAAAGAGACCATCACTTCCAGGCACCTCAGCAGGATCGCAGGCAATCTGAGGCTTCTCGACGGCTTCTTCCAGAGGAATGCGGATTCCTTCAGCTGGATTCGGCCCAAAGCCGGTACCGTGGGATTCCCAGGATTCTTGCGCACGGAGTCGCCGGCGGATTTCTGCGAGAGGCTGGTTCAGGCCGCCGGGGTCATGCTTCTGCCGTCCGCGGTCTACGAATACGAAAGCCCTCACGTTCGCGTGGGTTTCGGCCGAGAGAACATGCCCGAAGCATTGAATCGGCTCGAGGAATTCCTGCGAACGGGTCGCTAGCTTATCCGCCGCCGTGGGGATGCAGGTGCTGCAGGCTATGCGGTTTTTCCAAGCCATGCCGGAGCATCAGCTCCTCGTCGGCCAGAAGCCGCATCGTGGCTCCGTCCGCCACGACGCGCCCGCCGTCGAGCAGGATCGTCCGCGGGCAGAGCTGGACGACCAACTCCAAGTCGTGCGAGGCGATCACCTTTGTCACGGGCAGGCTCTTGAGCAGCGCGACGAGCCCGCGCTTGCTGCGCGGGTCCAGGTCGCTGGTCGGCTCATCGAGGACCAGGATGCTCGGCTCGCAGGCCAATATCCCCGCCAGACAGACCCGCTGCTTCTCTCCGGCGCTCAAATGGTGCGGTATCCGGTCCGCGAACCCCTCGAGCCCGACTTTCGCCAATGATTCCCTGACGATCCGGCTGATCTCCCTGCCGTCGCCGCCGAACTGCTGAGGGCCGAAAGCGACATCCTCATAGACTGTCGGGCAGAACAACTGGTCGTCGGAGTCCTGAAAAAGGAACCCGACCTTGCGGTGGGTCTCCTCCAGGGACTCGACCGAGACCGGCCGGCCGAAGATGGCGACCGCCGGGTCGGGACCGAACTTCTCCGGCAGCAATCCGTTGAGATGCTGCAACAGAGTCGACTTGCCGGCGCCATTGGGCCCGACCAGGGCGACGCATTCTCCCTCCGCGACGCTGAAGCTCACGCCGTCGAGGGCGGTCTTCTGATCGTGATAGGAGAAACGCAGGTTCCGGACTTCGATCGCAGGAGTCATCGCCAGCCCCGGGCGCACATCGCCCCATAGACCCGCTCGGCCCTCCCGGCGGACCGCACGAAGAGCTGGCCGATGATGCCGGAGGAGGCTCCCCAGCTCCGCGCGCGGCCGGCCTTGAAAGTGCGGCTGGACCGGGCCCTGCGCATCCTGTCGGCTTCGTCGATCATGACGAACAGGTATCGGTACATGAGCGCCAGCACCGAGACCAGGATCTTGGGCACCCCGATGTCCCGGATGGTCCTCAGCAGGCTCGCGAACGGAGTCGTCGCGGAAAGCAGGATCATGGCCAGAAGGCAGAGCGTGCTCCTGGCCAGGAGGCTGACGAAGACGCTCAGCCCATGCGGGCGGAAGAGCGCCAAGACCGCGGCGCCGAGGACGAAAGGCTCCAAGAGCAGAAGACGGCGGACCAGGAAGGATGGAGGGAGCTGACTGAACCCCGCTGCGATCACCAGGGCTGCCGCCAGCAGTCCCAGCCAGGGCCACCCTGCCGGCAAGGGAACGGCGACCGCGACGGCGACGACGACCAGCGCCGCCGTGAATTTCGGGCCCGTCCGGAGCCTGTGGATGGGACTATCGACCCGGCGATAGTGGTCGATCAGGTCGTGAAGAGCCATGGGCTACCCCTGCGCCTCAGGCCGCCTTTCAACGGAGGCGGGTGAAAGCGTCCGCGCCAGCGAGAAAGAGAGCAGGAACGCCACCACGGTCCCGACAGCTCCCGCGAGCGCGGTCGCGGCCGGCGCCGACGTCACGCCGGGGATGCGGTAATCCGCGAACGGCGACGCCAAGACGGGCTGAGCGGAGGCCTTATGCCCGAAGCCCAGCATGGCGGCGACCTTCTCCAAGCCGTCGGGCCAAGGAGAAGCGAAAGGAGAGACGAAGAGCGCCAACCCCAGCGCGATCAGCGACCCGAACACCAGCAGCTCGCGGCGGCCTCCGGAAGGCGCGGCCAGCTCATCCGCCTGACTTCGGAAGCCCGCTCGGTCGACCGCCGCGATCACCATCGCGGTGATCAGCGCCTCCCCCAAGCCGATGACCATATGGACGCCGGCCATGGCCGGGAACCCCGCGCTCCATGGGACCGTCCCCGACCAGGCCAGCTCGCCGGCGCAGCAGATCGACGCCAGCACCGTCGAGCACCACGACGCGAAGGCCGCGGCCATGAGCCGGCCGCGGGCGCCGCCGCAGAATCGGTGGACGGCGGCGTAGATCCCATAGCCTCCGATCGAACCGATGATCGCCATGTTGAAGATGTTCGCGCCCAGCGCGGAAACCCCGCCGTCGGCGAAAAGAAGGCACTGCACGCTCAACACGGCGGTCATGACGATGACCGCGGCGGTGGGCCCCAAAAGGACGGCGGCCAGCACCGCGCCGACGAGATGGCCGGACGTCCCCGCGCCGACGGGAAAGTTCAGCATCTGCGCGGCGAATATGAACGCCGCGGCCAATCCCATCAGGGGGACGGTCCTGCGCGGCATGTGACGGCGGGCCTGTCGCAGAGCCGTTCCCACGCCCGCGGCGGAGAGCGCCGCCGCCGCGATCGCGGTCTTGGCGTCGATGAACCCGTCCGGGATGTGCAGGGCATCTTCTTCCCGGTCGTGGACATGGAGAGCGCCGCATGCAGGACGCCCTTCTGGGCGCGCAAGAGGTCGGCCAGCTGCTGTATGGCCGCCGCCCGCCCGCGCACCATGATCATCTCGGCGCAAAGGTCATGGTCGAGGTGGACATGCGTGGCGGCCAGCACGGTCGCCACATGATGATGCTGCAGGCTCACGAGCTTCCTGCTCAGCTCCCGCTTGCCGTGAGCGTAGACGAGGGTCACGGTCCCCAGGGCCTCCTCGTCCTTCTCCCATTCCTTGCGGACGAGCTCGTTGCGCAGCAGGTCGCGCATGAATTCGGACCGATTGGTGCAATGGCTCCCCTTCAACAAGGCATCCAAGCGTTCCGTCAGGTCCGCCTCAAGAGCCAGACTGGTGCGCACGAGCCTTCCCATGCCCGCCTCCTCCTGGTTATTACGCTAATTCTGATTGTAATACTCTTTCTTCGGAGGAGCCAAGCAGCTTTCTAGTCTAGAGTCCCTCCCAGAAGCCTTCGCTGTTCAAACTGGAGAAAGCCTCGCTCTTCGAAAGGGACACCGGGCCATGCGCCGCCCGCAGGTCATCCGTCGGCTCGGTCCCCGGAGGCTTATACCAGCAGAGCGGCCTCATGCCGATGGTGAAGCTCTGGGAGCGCGTGCAGGCGCCCGGCGCGGGGTTCTCCTCGTCCAACGGCGCCGAAACGGGCTGCGTGCACAAAGCCCCCTGGAAATAGGTATCCAGCCTGCACTGCGTGTGCGGGTGGTCGTCATCCATCTGGTAGACCACGGTGGGATCCGGCGTGTCGAACCGGGGATCCTTCTCCTCGTTATGGATGGCCTTGAACAAGGCCGTGACCGAGAGTCCGGCCGTCGCGCTCCTGAGGCAGATCGCCTGATCCTTCGCGTTCTTGAAGACAGAGCAGGCTTTCTGAGCCACCGGGTCGGCGGCGTCCATCCGCGTGAAGCCCGCGGTGCCTGGGTCGGCGAACATCCGGCGCATGCATTTGAGGGTCCCGGCATAGTCGGCCTGTCCCTCGTTGCTGGCCCAAGTGGGCCCCCCCACCCAGCCGACCAGCTTCGGCGCGCCGCCGAGATGATGGCTCATCTCATGGCAGGCCACCAGGGTCTCTCCGTCCTGGGTGATGGCCGGATGCCTGGCGAGGCCGCCGTACATGTTGAGGATGTAGATTTCGTCCCGGCGCTGAGCGGAGGAGTTGACGGTGGGGTCGCCCCAGAGGCGGTTGATCTGGAGCGTGCCGCCTTGGGCCGCGACTATCGGCGCGTAGATCGCTTCAAGACGGTCCATGACCGCGTTGTATTGCGCCTCCGTGATCCCGCCGGACTGACGCCCGACCGGGATCTTCATGCTGTTTTGCGGCAGGAACCCTTCGCAGACGGTCTTCGTCGAATCGCTCGCACTCACCGACATGATCGCGGCGACGGCCATGATGATCTGCAGCATCTTCCAATACGTTCTCGGCCCCATACGACCTTGTTTCCGCATACCTCAGACACCTCCCTCTTCAGCGCAGCAAGCACCACCTCACAAAGCCAGCCCAATGGCTGGCTTTGGCGAAATCGAGCTCGTCATAAGCGTCCGCGAAATTATATTGGGGCAGATAGATCGCCAAGCCCGTCGCCCGCTGATATTGCTCCATCGAGGTGCGGCTCTTGACCACCAGCTTTCCCTCCATCGAGGCCAACAGCGCCGCGCCTTTGCGGCGCACGTCCGGATCGCTGATCTTTTCGTCGAGGATCCGCACGAAATCCCCAAGATCCTTGTGCTCGGGATAGAAGAACGAGAGGGCCTCGTATTTCGCCATGCGGATGCTCACCTCGTCGTTCTGCGCCATCAACGCGGCGGTCCACTCATCGAGGAGCCTCACGAACTCCGGGAATCCGGAAGTCTTGATAAGGGACTGCGTGGAGCCGATGCGGCGGTCGCGATAGTGATCGACGTATGAATCCACGGCGAACGCACCCACCTGCTCCGGCGTCGGGTTGCCCGCAGCCACGATCCTCTTAAAGAAGTCGTCATAGGTATATCCATCCTTCGGCTCCGATTCCTCCGAGCCCACGATATAGGCGGCTTGATCGCGGATCTCATAGGCGACCTCGGGCATCTGCATGAGGCACGCGTCGCTTGCGTACACGTCGACGCCGCCGATCTCCTGCAGCGCCGCCTTGAGCTGGGTGGTGGTGATGTTATGGCCGGTCTCGTCGTCATAGGAGATGCCCTTGACGTTCAGGCTCTTGAGCCAGCCGGACCCGTGGTTCCAGACGATGAGCATGGTGCGCTTCGCCGGGAAGCTCGCCTTCGCCCACTTGGTGAACTCGACCAGATGCCTCCAGTCGCCCATGTCGGACTTAGGGATCTCGGCAAGGATAGGCGAGGTGACATGGTCCTCATCATCGTCCTTCCTTATCAGATAGCGCCTGGAACCCGTCCAGTCGCCGTCGCTCTCGTCGAACCCCTCCATCCGCCCCAGCTCGACGACGAATTTGACCTTGTCCGTGGAGCCGATCATCTCCATCTGATTGACGTTCTTGAGCCCGAAGTACTCAAGGTCATTCTTGGCGTTCACATAGACCATCACGGTCCAATCCGCCTGCTCGGGAGCGCGCAGGTGGACGCCGTTCGTTTCCAAGAGGTCCTTGAGGCTGGGATTCGGCTGGTCGAAATCGACGGCGATTCCCTGTCCCCAAGCGCTTGCGCCCAGGACTGCCGCTGCGGCAAACAGGATTCCCGCCATGCCCTTTCTCATGGTTCTCCGAAGATCGCGCGGATTCAGCGTCATCTGCCGGAGATTATGGCGGACGTCTGCTTGCTTTGCGTCGCGCAACGGTTGGGTTTGTGTTTACCAGATCGCTTGCCTCGCAGGGAAAAGTTATTAGAATCCTCAAATGGCCTCCCCGCTTACGACCTCGCAAAAATGGATCCGGCGCCTCGCTTGGGTCGCGTGCGCCTATGCCGTCATCGCCGCCGTCGCTTGGGCGACGGTGCCCTGGGCCGTGCGCCGCACCCTGAGGATCGTCCCCAAAGCCCTGCCGACCTTCGCGGCCGCCGTCGAGCGCGTCGCCTTCAATCCCTTCACCCTGCGCCTAACTATAGAGGGGCTGTCGCTCACTCAAGAGCGCTTCGGAGAGCTCGCATCCTGCCGTTCGGTGAGCGTGGCGCTGAGCCCGGCCGCCTTCCTGCGTATGGCCGTCGGCCTGCGCGAGCTCAAGCTCGTGGGCCCGCGGCTGACGCTGGGGATCGGTCCGGACGGCAGCAGCGTCCTCGACGCCTTGCCCAAGACGGCTCCAGAAAAGCCCGCCCCGCCGCCCAAGCCGGCCTTCATCCCGCGCCTCGTGGTGGGCGTGCTCGACATTTCCGGCGGTGAACTGAACTTCGAGAGCCGCCTGCGCAGCGCCCCCCAGCGATTCTTTGTCCGGCCCATCGAATTCCGCCTCGAGAACCTCAGCACCATCGTGGGCGACGACGGGGTTCACCGCCTGCAGGCCCGGACCGACCACGGCGAGAGCATCGACTGGCCGGGACGGATGACGGTGCGGCCGCCCCGCCTCTGGGGCCGCTTCGAGCTCGACCATGCCGACCTCGCGCGCCTTTCCAGCGGCGCTCCGGACCTGCCGGTCGACATCGCCGCAGGCCGGCTCAGCGCTTCCACCGACTACGACGTCGCGCTCGCAAGCGAGACCCTGACCGTCTCTCTCAAGGCTGCGCGGGCGTCCATCACCGGCCTGATGTGGAGGCTCAAGGCAGCGAAGGAGGGCCCGCGCGGGCCTTTCGCCTTGGAGATCGGCCCGGCCGGCATCTCCGTGGCGGCGGCGATACCCCCCGGACGCGTCACCTTGGATGCCGCGGTGCCGGTCGCGGGGACGGGTCAGGTGCGCCTAAAACTCTCTCTGACACCGAAGCCTCTGGCCGGCGAAGCGGATGTCGAGATCACCGCATTGCCCTTGGCCCCGTTCTCGCCGTTGCTGCCGCCGCCCACCCAAGTCTCGCTGGACAGCGGGAACCTCGATGTGGGCTTGCGGGCCTACGTATCCGGACGCGACGCCGACGGGACCCTGTCCCTCTCGCTCTCCGGCCTGAAGGTCTCGAATCGGGACACCCGCCGCGCTCTGGTCCGGGTGGGTCGCTTCGCCGTGGAGTCCGCGCGCCTGTCGACCAAGGCCCGCCGCTTCGATGTCGCGGCCGTGCGGGTCGAGAAGCCGTTCCTGCTCCTGGCGCGCGGGCGCGACGGCAAGACGAACATCGAATCGGCTTTGGGCGTCTCATTCTCCAGCGCCGCCGCGCCGGCTGCGGCTCCGACGCCGGCTCCCGCGGCGGCTCCGGCGGCCGCGCCGGACGCGACGGCCTCCAGCGGTCCGCCTTGGGGGGCGCGGCTCAAGCGCCTCGCGGTCTCCGGCGGGCGCGTCCTGGTCCGGGACGAGGCGATCGCTCCTGCCTTCGCGCTGGCCGTGTCCGAGGCGCGCCTGGATCTGACGGGGCTCTCGACCGACGGCCGCTCGACCGCCACCTTCTCCGGCGGCGCCCGCGTCGAGGACGCCCGGGTCTCCGCCGACGGGAAGGTGCGCCTCTCGACTTCAGCCGCCTGGGTGGAGGCCCGGCTGAAGGGCAACGGCATCCAGCTGCCGGTGTTCAGCCCGTATTCGGGCAAGACGATCGGCTACAAGATCGACAAGGGGGCGTTCAGCTTCGACCTGGACGAAAAGCTGGCGGGGCGGATGATCGCGACCAAGAACCATGCCATGATCGACCAGCTGACCCTGGGCGAGAAGGTGGAGAGCCCCGACGCGACCAAGGCTCCGGTCAAGCTGGGGCTGGCCATCCTGAAGGACCGGCGCGGCGTCATCGACCTGGACATCCCCATCGACGGCAGCCTCGACGACCCCGACTTCCACGTCGCGGGCGCGATCCTGAAGACCGTCGTCAACCTCATCGTGAAGGCCGCGGTGTCGCCGTTCGCCGCGCTGGGCCAGATGCTGGGCTCCAAGGGCGACCTCGGCAGCGTGGCCTTCGCCGCGGGACAGTCGGCCTTGTCGCCCGAGGACGCCGATCAGGTGCAGAAAGTGGCGCAAGCCCTGCTCGACCGGCCGCAGATGCTGGTGGGGGTGCGCGGCGCGGCCGGACGGTCCCCTGACTCCCAAGGAGGAGGCCCAGACCTTGGCGCTCTACCAGGAGGCCTTCGGCGCGCCGGCCGCATCGGCGACCGAGGCTCGCGGCAGGCTCGCCGACAAGTGGCGCGCTTCGGAGGCCGAACTGCGCGCCCTGGCCCTGGCGCGCGCCGGAGCCATCCAGCAGGCCCTCCTGGCGCGAGGGATCGAGGAGGCGCGATTCTTCAGCCTGGAGCCGTCCGTCACCCCCGAGGCGGCCGACGCGCCCTGCCAACTCCAGCTCGACGTGCGCTGAGGGCCGGCAGTCCTTAGGCGGGGTTTCGGCGGCGCTTCCCGTGGCTCGGCTTCGGGCGCCCGGGGCGGATGCGGAGAGTCATGCCCGGCCTGAGCAGACGCGGGCTGCGCAGCTTGTTGATCTCTAGCAACGCGCGCACGGTGGTATGGTTCTGCACCGCGATCCTGCCGAGGGTGTCGCCGCGCTTGACCTTGTAGCGCACCAGCGTCGGCCCGGGATTCCAATCCTCGACCTTCTCGAGATTGGCCAGGAAGGTCTCCCTCGCCCCCTTGGGGATGCGCAGCTCGAAGCCCGGCCGGTCTTTCGGCGTGCACCAGGCGCGCAGGCCGGGATTAAACTGGTGGATCACCTCCGCCGCGACCCCCGCGCAGCGCGCGGCGATGCCAAGGTCCAGGACCTTGGGCAAGGGCACGACGTCGAAAGCCTTGGGGCTCTCGTACTTAGGACGCAGGCCGTACCGGTCGGGATGCTCGCCGATGAGCACGCAAGCCATGAACTTCGGCACGTAATGATGGGTCTCGTCCGGAAGGGCGTGGCGCCCGGCCAGCCCGCCGAAATCCACCGAACGGCTGAACTGCATGTCGCGCCCGAGGCCGCCCTCGCCGCGGTTGTACGCCGCGATCGCCAGGTTCCAGTCGCCGAACCACTGGTAAAGGTCTTTCAGGTACCGGACGGCGGCGGCGGTGGCTTTCTCCGGCACCTAGCGCTCGTCGAGCCAGTAGGATACCTCCAGGCCGTACTTGCGCGCCGTGCCCGGCATGAACTGCCAAAGTCCCGCGGCCCCGGAGTGAGAAAGCGCCTCGGGCTTGTACTCGCTTTCGGCCATCACGAGATAGAAGAGCTCCCGGGGCAGGCCGCTCTCCCTGAGGGCGGTCTCGATCATTTCCCTGTAGCGTCCGGAGCGCGCCAGGGCCTCCTCCACCGTCTTAAGCCGCTCCTTCGAGTAGATCTGGACGAATCTCCGCGTGATCGGGTCGCCGGCGTCGATCTTGATGGCCGCCATCCCGGCCGCCGTGGTCGCCACCTTGAGCGCCGACTCGGGGACATCGAGGCCCGAGGCGTCCTCGCCGTCCTCGTCCGACTCCCCCTCCGAGTTGCGGATCTTCTCGAGCATGCTCGCGAAGTCGGCGTGAAGGGCCGCCGGCAGGGACTCTTCCTCGAGATTGTCGACGACGACGCCGAAGGCTTTTTTGAGTTTGGTGCGGCCTTCCTCGACTTTGCCGTCCTTCAGAAGGCGCACGCCGTCGGCGTAGTCGGCCTCGGCCTGCTTGAGCTGCGCCGAGACATCATCCGACGCGGCCTCGGCGGGGGCCGGCTCAGGCGGGACGCCGGCCGCCCGGGCGAAGGTCGCCGGCGCCGAGACGAAAGAAAGCGCCAGCCAGAGGGGGGCTGCCCGCATATCGACTACCATAGTCAATGAGGACGAAAAAGTCCAACCGAACTGGAGTCCCCCTCCGGCATCTGTTAGGATTGCGGAACGATTTGGGCGGCGTGGAGGGGACCATGAAGATCAGCGCGAGGAACGTGTTCAAAGGGAAGGTGAAGAAGATCACCGCCGGCGCGGTCAACAGCGAGGTGACCATCGAACTGCCGGGCGGCCTGGAGATCACGTCGATCATCACGAGACCATCGGTAGGGCGGCTCGGGCTGAAGAAAGGGACGACGGCCTATGCCGTGGTGAAAGCGTCGAGCGTCCTCATCGCCGTCGATTGACGCAGGGCGGACACCCGCCCTGGATCACCCGAAGTAGCGGAACCCTTTTCCCGGAACGGCCTGGAGGCGCTCCGCCAGCTCTTCCGGGAGCTTCTTGCGCAGGTTGTAGACGTGTGTATCCACCGCGTTGTCCACCGCCACGGTGTGCCACAGGTTCGAGAGAAGGTACTTTCGCGTGAACACCTGCGGCCGTTTGCGGATGAGGAAGGACAGCAGCTCGAACTCCTTGGTGGTGAGGTCCGAGACCGGCTTGCCCTTGAAGCGGATGAGGTGGGCGCTGGTCTCGACGGTAACATCCCCCGCCTCGATATTATCCGCGCCTCCCGCGTCGATCTTGACCCTTCTTAGGAGCGCGTCGACCCACAGCAGCAGCTCCTTCGGATCGACGGGCTTGACCAGGTACTGGTCGGCGCCGGCGGAGAAACCCTGTTCCTTCTGCTCCAGCTCTCCGCGCGCCGTCAGCATCACGACGGGGGTGTCGGCCAGGACCTTGCTGGCGCGGATCTCTTGGCAGAGCTCGAAGCCGGAGCCGTCGGGGAGCTGGACATCGAGCACCACGAGCGCCGGCTTCGCCTTGCGCACGAGGTGGCGCGCGACGTCGAGGCGGTCCGCCTCCGCGACGGCGAAGCCGGCGGCGGACAGCGCGTCGCGCACATAGCCGCGGACGGCCGCATCGTCTTCGACCAAAAGGATCGTCGCCCGGGTGTCATCCATAATGTACTCTGAACCCATCCTATCCAATTGCCATCGCGGCTTCAATCCTGCTATCCTGCGGCCGCATGCCCGAACCCGCGCCGGCCATCCTCATCGTGGAGGATCATGAAGAAACGCGCTGCCTGCTCAAGAACACGCTGTCCGCGGAGGGCTATGTCGTAGAGGAGGCGCAGGATCTCGCGGGGGCGCGCCGCTCTATCCGCGCCTCGAAGCCGGCCTTGATCGTCCTCGACGTGGGGCTCCCGGACGGGTCCGGCGTGGACCTTTGCCGAGAGATCCGAGCGGACCCCGCCCTGTCTCTGACCCCGGTCGTGATGCTCAGCGGCCGCGGCCGGATCGACCAGAAGGGCGAGGGCTTCGCGGCCGGCGCCGATCAGTACCTGGTCAAGCCGGTGAAGCCGCGCGAACTGCTGCTATGGGTCCGGGCGCTGTTGCGCAGGCTCAAGCTCGACGCCGTAGACAGCGAGCTGATCGAGGCCGGGGACCTCTTGATCGACGTCAGGTCCCACCTCCTCCGTTTCCAGGAGCACACCATCTCGAACCTCACGCCGAAGGAGTTCGACCTGCTCGTCTTCCTCGTGACCAAGCGCCCCGAGCTCTTCAGCCGCCAGCAGATCCTCTCGAAGGTGTGGCACACGGTGGCGGTCCCCAATACGGTGGACATGCATCTGCACCACCTGCGCGGCAAGCTCCCCGGAGAGTTGGCCCTGCGGATCCAGTCCGTGCCGGGGAAAGGCTTCCGCTACTTCGGCTAGGCGCTGAACATGCGCCTGTTCGACTCGCACTGCCACCTCCAGGACGCGCGGCTCCTGCCCGCGGTCGACGACGTGGTCAGGAGAGCCGCGGCGGCGGGCGTGGAGCGGATGCTGTGCTGCGGCTCGGCGGAAGACGACTGGAACGACGTGTTGGGAGCGTCGGAGCGATACCCGGCCGTCATCCCGGCGCTGGGGCTCCATCCGTGGTACGTGGCCGAGAGATCGCCGAAATGGATGAAGATGCTTCGCGCCCTGCTGGAGCTCTCCGGCGCCTCGGTCGGCGAGATCGGGCTCGATCATTGGCGAGAGCCGGTGGATGAAGAGGCGCAGGAAGAGGCGTTCGTCGCGCAGCTCGCGCTCGCGGCGGAGCTGGGCAGGCCGGCCTCGATCCACTGCCTTAAAGCGTGGGGAAAGATGATGGAGATCCTCCAGACCCGCAAGCTCCCCGCCGCGGGGATGGTCTTCCACTCGTACGCCGGCCCGGCGGAGCTCGTGGCGCCGCTCGCGGAGCTGGGCGCTTACTTCTCCTTCTCCGGCTCGATCACTCGAGAGGGCAACAAGCGAGGGCCCAAGGCGGTCGCCGCGGTGCCTTGGGACAGGCTTCTGGTGGAAACGGATTCGCCGGACCTCAAGCCGGTCATCGCGGAGAAAGCTCCGGACTCGCCGAACGAGCCCGCCAACCTGGTCCACGTGGCGGCCATGGTGGCGCGGTTGAGAGGAGCGAGCGTGGAAGAGGTCGCGGCCCGCACTTGGCAGAACGCCGTCCACCTTTTCACGCCGAACGCATGAAGGAAGAGAGATTCAGCCGGACGGAGCTCCTGCTCGGCGCGGAAGGCCTGAAGAAGCTGACCGCCGCCCGCGTCGTCGTGGTGGGGCTCGGCGCGTGCGGGTCGTACGCCGTCGAGGGCCTTGCGCGCGGGGGCGTGGGGAACCTGAGGCTGGTCGATTTCGACGAGGTGCGGGCCAGCAACATCAACCGCCAGCTGTACGCGCTGGATTCGACGGTCGGCCGCTCCAAGGCGCAAGTCGCGCGCCAAAGGGTCCTGGACATCAATCCGCGATGCCAAGTGGAGGCGCTGGACCTGTTCGTCTCGCCGGAGACCATCGGACAGGTGCTCGACGGCAGGCCGGACGTCGTCGTGGACGCGATCGACAGCCTCGGGCCGAAGCTGCTCCTCGTCTCCTCCGCCTACCACGCCGGGCTTTACACGATCTCCGTCATGGGCGCCGCGACACGGAGAGACCCGCTGAAGATCCGGGTCGGCGACCTGTCGGAGACCACGAACTGCCCGCTCGCCCGGTTCATGAGAAAGAGGCTTCACCGCCGGGGCGTGGACCGCGGCGTCCGGTGCGTCTATTCGACCGAGCCCGTGCCGCGCGGCGCGAGAGCGGAAGCGCCCGAGGAAGAGGACGAGGGCGGGTCCGTGAAGGAATACGAGCAGGGACGCAAAAGAGC
>JAPLKK010000121.1:13834-32431 GCA_026388115.1 Elusimicrobiota bacterium
CCTCTCTTGCCTGACGGGGATATTCGGGCTGATCGCGGCGAACGAAGCGATCGCCCGGATCGCCGGCTGAAAGGGTCGGGTCAAGGGGCTCGCTTGAAGAACGGCCTCAGGTGATCGTTCACGCCGTCCACGGTCTTGAAGCAGGACTCCGCGATGAACGCGTCGTCCTGGAAGACGCGGGCGTACCCGTACTCCTTCACGCAGAAGAATCCCTCGCGCTTCTGGATGAAGAAGTCGCGCCCGCCGGCCTCGGACTGGAGGACCTTCCCGTCGCGGCCATGGAAGCTCCCCCCGGCGATCTGCGCCTCGGTCACGGGGAGGACGGCCGCGCGCGCTTCTTGAGCCGCCGGGCCCACCGACGCGGGCTTGCCGAGCATCTTCTCGAGGACCGCGGCCAGCTCCATGCGGTGGCCGGCGCCGTAGACGATCAGGACCTTGTCGTGCGCGTTCAGCATGTCCGCGATGACCTTGGCGATGTGAGCGTCGCGCGTGGTGCTGACGAGGTCGTCGAGCCTGTGCCCGAACCCGCCTTCGGCGCCGACGAAGCGCTTGCCCTGGTGGCGGGTGAGGTCGCCCTTGCCGTCCTCGCCGTAGTTCTTCCCGAGCCAGGCTCGGAACTCGGCCTCATCGGCGAACAGCTCCGACTCCCTCGCGATCGCGTATTTGTCCTTGAAGGACTCCTTCTCGTTGTTGAAGGTCGGCTCCGAGCTCCTGATCTCGCCGGGCCCGCCGACCAGGCTTCGAAGCGTCTCGAAGCCTTCAAGGTCCTTGGCCGTGAAGCCTCCGGCCTCCCGGTCCATCAGCTCGATCACCTTCTTCGGCGAGTAGCCGTCTTCCGAGCTCTGCCCTTCGATGATCAAGACGTCCGGCGGGCCGGCGAACGCGTCGCGGATGAGGGAGAAGGTCCCGGCGTCCCCGCCGTGCCGCGACGCGATGAACTTAAGCTCCTTCTTCCCATCCCGGTACACCGTGAGGTAAGGCGCCGGCATCGGCTCCTTCTCTCTCACGTCCTCCCACAGCCGCACCAGCGCGCTGTCCGGGACGTAGCTCTTGGCGGCGGCGCCAGACGGCAGGGATGCGGCGATGAGGGCTAAGACGGAAGCGATGAGTCCCATGGAGCCCAGTCTAGCAAAGGGCGGTCGGATCGGGAGCGGACCTGATCCCAGGCGCCGCTGAAGGGCATCGGCTCGGATCCGGACCTCCTCGGGAGAGGGGGGGCTTGCGGTTCAGCGGGCCTGGAAGTCGAAATGCCAGGGCTCGCCCGACACGTCGTTGACGTAGCCGAACGTCCGGCCGTTGGCCTTGAGCCAGCGATAGTTCTTCGAGCCATAGCCGCCGACGTTGCCGAAGTCCATCGCCTCGCCCTGCTGATGGTTCGAGTAGCCCGGCCGCGCCGCGCGCGGCGAGCCGTACTCCTTCCAAAGGTACTGCTGCTCCGCCATCGTCCTGAAGCCGCTGAGCGGATAGATGTCGATGCCCGCCGCTTTCGCCGCCGCCAGCAGCTTGAGCATCCCCAAAGCCGGTTTCTGCGCCATCCACTCGCCGTGGCCCACGCCGTAGACCCGCAGATTGTAGGCGTGGCCGTCCCGGTAGGCGATGACGACCTTCGCGTTGCCCAGGTTCACCTCGTCGACCTTTTCCGGGGCGCGGGTCTGGGCCCGCATCTGTTCGATTGCCGGGAGGGCCACCCCCTGATCGCGCTCGGCCGGCGCGGCGTTCGGGAAGGTGGGGGGCTTGTCCGGATCGTTGGTCGGCGCCGCGGCCGCGCCGGGGGCCTGAGAGCTCGGCGCCACCGAAAGCCCCGTCTCGCCGCCCATCCGGTAGGCGGCGCCGTGGTCGATGCCGATCGCCGCCGCGGGGCCCTCAGCGGTCTCCTCGCCGAAGGCAATGCGCTGAGCTCCAGGGACCAGGAGCGCCGCAAGCAGGCCGGCAAGGAGCGCGCGAGTCATCGTCAAAAGGATAGCGGAGACCGGGCGCCGCCTCCATGAAAGCGTGCGTCAATCGAATTCTGATTGCGCTAGCAGCCGATCATACGGAGCCGGCTCCTCGCTTGAGGAAGGCTTGAGCCGCCTGACCAGCTCACCAGGTCCGGCGTTGCCGGCCCGGACGACTGAAAGTGAGTGAAACTTGGTAAAGTTCCTCGCGGAGGGACGGGATGAATCGAGTCGGGTTGATCCTTTGCGGCTTGGCCGTCTTGGCGGCGGTCCCCTGCCGCGCAGACGAGGCCAAGATGCGCTTCGAGGGGACGCCGATCATCCTCGACAAGCACGGGAAGGAGGTGGCGCCCGGGCTGGCCCAACTGGTAGATAAGGTCAAATTCGGCCAGGTATCGCCCGAGGATATCGACCGGATCGCCGGCTTCGTGAAGATGGGCGAATACAACACGGAATCGTACGCCCGAGAAGCGCTCACGAGCAACGCCCTGTTCCGGATGCCGAATTTCCAAGTCGACATTGAGCCGCGGCTGCTGCTGCTGGTCAACAGATACTCCCACGACCCCGATGTCGAGACGCGCTATTTCGCCGGCCGCCTCTCGCGCCGCGTCCAGGACTGGGAGAACTTCGAGTCGCCGGCGGCCAAAACCAACCACAGGCGGGTCACCCTGGAAAGGGCGGGAGGCGCGCGAAGCCTCGTCGAGCGTTTCCATCGCGCCGTGGTCGCGCTCTGTTTCCTCTTGCCGCTGCCCTTCGCGCTCTCCGTCGCTCGCAAGACGTTGCGCGAGAGGAAGTGGGCGCGGCAGGCGGCCCAAGCCGCTGGCGAGCTGCCGCCGATTCTCTCGGACAACGACAAGTAGGAGGAATTTCACGGGCATGCATGGCAAAGAAGTACCGACATCTGACGTTGCATGAACGAGAACGTATTTCAGTCTGGGGAATCTTAAAGCGCGGCCAGGCAGCGAATAAAGGTGGGGTCGGCGGTCGGCCGCCTCCTAATCGCGCCCCTCGGCCACCATGCGATAGGCCCGGCGGAAGGGGACGCCTTTCTCGACCAGCCGGCAGGCTTTCTCCGTGGCGTAGAGCTCCTCCGTCATGGCCGCGGCGAGCCGTTCGGGGTCCGCGGTCAGGCCCGAGACGACCTTCTCCATGATTTCCAAAGACTCCGCCGCGATGCGCAGCGACTCCAAGAGCGGCTCCTTGGCGAGCTGGTAGTCCCGATGGTAGCCGCTCGGCCGGTCCAGGGTCAGCCCGTCGATCCATAGGAGGTAGCCGCGAACGGCGTGGGCCTGCGCGCGCACCAGCTCCAGCACGTCGGGATTGCGCTTGTGCGGCATGATGGAGCTGCCGGTGCAGTGCTGCGGCGCGAGCCGGAAGAAGCCGAATTCGGACATGGTGAAGAGGGCCAGGTCCGAGGCGGCCCGATTCAAGGTCTTCATGACTCCGTACACCGCCTGGACGGCCAGCGCCTCATAGCGGGCTCGGGAGTTGGCGCAGTGGATGGGGTTCTCCTGCACGGCCGCAAATCCCAGCTCCTTGGCGGTCCGCTTCCGGTCGATCCTGAGCGGGACGCCGAAGCCCGCCGCGCTCCCAAGCGGGCTCTTGTCTAGGACGGCGAGCACGGCCCGCAGCAGGAGGAGATCATCTTCGAGCATGTCGCGCCAGGCCAAGGCCAGGGTATCCACGGTGGTGGGCATGGCCTTGCGCATGTGGGTGTAGCCCGGCATGGCCAGCCCGGCGCAGCGTGCGGCAAAGGCGGCGATGGCCGCCTGGAGCCGGCGCGTGCTCCGGCCGATCTCCTGCAGCCGGGCCTTCATGAGCAGGCGCAGCGCGCAGCCATGGCACTGAGAGCGGCGTGAGCGTTAGCCATATCTGATGTTTCTGCTGACGCAGAGGCCACCCAGAGCGACGCCAGTGGCCTCACAATATTTATTGAGTGCCGAGGTAGAGGCCTGAAGGTCGAAGGGCAAGAGCTCCAGGTCCAGCCGGTGGTCCTTGCCGACCGTGTATCGCTCGATCCCCGCGTCGAGCCGCGCCCCCGCCTTGCGCCACAGCTTCATTCTTCCACCTTGTAGCTTCCCAGGCCGCGCTTGTCGATGATGGCCTTGTGCGCCCTGAGCCGCAGGCCGTTGATGCGGATAAAGCCGGCCGAATCGGTCTGGTCGAAGCCCCCCTCCCGGTCCATGCTGGAGAGGTCCTTGCTGTAGAACGAGGTCGGCGAGCTGCGCGACACCGGCATGACGTTGCCCTTGTAGAGCTCGACGACGACCTCGCCGTCGATCAACTCCTGGCTGCGGTTGATGGCCGAGAGCAGGAAATCCATCTCCGGGCTGAACCAGAAGCCGTTGTAGATGAGCTCCGCGAACTTGGGCGCCAGCATGTCGCGCAGGTGCATGACCTCCTTGTCCATGGCGATGCCCTCCAGGTCCCGGTGCGCGGCCCAGAGGATGTGCGCGCCGGGCGACTCGTAGACGCCGCGCGACTTGATCCCGACGTAGCGGTTCTCCACCATGTCCACGCGGCCCACGCCGTTGAGCCCTCCGAGGGCGTTGAGGTACGTGAACAGCTCCAGGGGCTTGCGCTTGACCGTGCCATCGGACAGATTGCGCACCTCGACGGGCAGCCCGTCCCGGAAACGGATGCTCACGCGCGTAGCCCGGTCCGGGGCGTCCATGGGGCTTCGGGTCTTGGAGTAGACCGCCTTTTCCGCGGCCTCGGCCGGGTCTTCCAGGACGCCGGCCTCGTGGCTGATGTGCATGAGGTTGTCGTCCTCGCTGTAGGGCTTGGACGCGGTGGCCTTGACCGGGATGCCCTTCTGCCTGGCGTACTCGATAAGGTCCGTGCGGCCCCTGAACCGGGCGAGGAACTCGGGGTCTTTCCACGGGGAGATGACCCGGAGCCCGGGGTCGAGGGCGCAGTAGGCGAGCTCGAAGCGCACCTGGTCGTTGCCCTTGCCCGTGGCGCCGTGGGCGACGAAGCGGGCGCGCTCCCGCTGCGCGGCCTGCACCTGCGCCTTGGCGATGAGGGGCCGGGCCAGGGAGGTCCCCATGAGGTAGCGGCCCTCGTAGACGGCGTTGCCCTTGAGCGCGTGGAAGATGTAGTGGGTGACGAACTCCTCCCGAAGGTCGTCGACCAGGACCTTGGCCGCGCCGATCTTCAGCGCCTTGGCCCGGGCCGCGGCGAAGTCCTCCTCCTGGCCCACGTCGGCGATGAAGGCCACGACCTCGTAGCCCTTGTCGATGAGCCAGCGCAGGATGACGGAGGTATCAAGCCCGCCGGAGTAGGCGAGCACGACCCTGTTCCGGGACGGCGAAGAGCGTTTCATTCGAACGGCACCTCTCACCACGGGATTTCAAGGGCTGATCCGGCTGAGCCGTCCCAACTCTACCTCTCGCGCCGACCTCTGCGCAACCGCTTTATCGGATGACCTCGACTCGACCGACGGTGCGTCCCTTCTCGCCGGATACGACGAAGAAGTAGCTGCCGGCGGCCACAGGGAGACCCGCGTCATTGCTGCCGTCCCACATCCCATCGCGGCCCGGCAGCGTCCTTACCAGTCGGCCCGATCGGGTGTAGATCTGTATCGAAGCGTGCGGTCCCTGCAGCTCGCCGGGAGGACCCAGGCCGACACTTGCCTCCCGCGCGGGGCGGAACGGGATCGAAGGCGCGATCGCCTTAGCCGCCTCGTCGAGGGTCCCGCCGACGCTCGCGAGCCTCACCGCCAAGAACGCGTCGACCAGACCGGCGCCTCGCGCGGCCAGGGCGGCGGCCGCGGCAGGCTTGGGGCCCGCCGTCGATGCGGCGGCGTCCGAAGCGGAAGCGCGCAGGTATTGCCGCACCTGCGCCGGATCCAGCGACGACCTGGCCGACAGCATCAGCGCGGCGAGGCCCGCGACCAGCGCGGACGAGAACGACGTGCCGTTCGCGTCGGCGGCGTAGCCGCTGTCGACGTCGGTCGTGACGAGGTCGACGCCGGGGGCGACGAGGCCGTTGTCCGCCATCTCGGGTCCGCGGGAAGAGAACGCCGCGACGGAGTTGCTCCGGCCGGTGGCTCCGACGGGGATCACGTAGTCGCAATTGCCGGGAGCGTTGACCGGCCCGCCGTCGTTGCCTGCCGCGGCGAAGACGGTGACGCCGGCGTCGAAGGCGGAGGCGACCGCGGAATGCACGGCGCCGGGGCAGGAGCCGCGGGCGCCGACGCTGATGTTCACGACGACCGGCGCGGGCAGCGACTGCGCGTAGCCGAGCGCGGCGGCGAGCGCCGCGTCGCTGGTCGTGCAGCTGTTCTCCGCTTCGTCGCCGCAGTCCGGCGTGCACGCCCCCTCCGGGAACACCCTCAAGGAGACCAGCTTGGCGTTCCAGGCCGCCCCGGTCACCCCGACCCCGTTGTCGGCGGCCGCGGCCGCGACTCCTGCCACGCGGGTGCCGTGGCGGCAGGCGTAACGCGGAGGATTCTCGGCGGAGCAGCTCCCGCTGGAACAGTCCTGACTGCGCGGCTTGTCCAGGTTCCCGGCAAGGTCCGGGTGGCTTGCCTGGACACCGGTGTCGATCAAGGCGATGTTCACGTTGGAGCTGCTGGTGGAGTACTCCCAGGCGGCGAAGGCGTTGACGTTTCCCAGGTGCCATTGCGAGGCGACCCGCGGATCGTTGGGCGTCCTGAGCGCCCGGTAAGCGTGGTTGGGCTGGGCATCGACCACCCCCGCCGTCACCTTCAACAGCGACAGCCCGTTTGCGACCGACATACCGGCCGGCAGGTAGACGAGGTGCCACGGCGTCCGGCCCACCCGGGGCTCAAGGGAGAGGCCCGCGCCCTCCAGCGCCGCCCGCCTGAAGGAGGGGTCGGCCGTGTCGTCGAAGCGGACCAACGCCTCCTCGGCCATCACCTCGACGCCCTTGCCCTCGGCCGGCGAGGACGGGAGCAGTTCGATGCGGTGCGGATGCGCCGCCCTCGCTTGCGCGCCCAGCGACGCCGCCAGCCAAAGAGCGGCGAGGCTCACAGGGGCTCGAGCGCCTGCGCGAGCTCGGCGGCGGAGCGGAAGCGTTTTTTCGGCTCAGGGTCGAGCGCCCGCTGGATGACCACATCCAGCCCGGCGGGAAGCTCCGGCACCGCCTTCGACGGGGGAAGCAGGAGCATCTCCCGTTTCTGCGCCAGGAAGTTCGGCCCCGAGAAAGGGACCTTCCCGGTCACCGCCTCGTAGAGCATCACGCCCAGCGAGTAGAGGTCGCTGCGCGCATCGGTGCTCTTGGCGTCGCGAGCCTGCTCGGGCGACATGTACTCGGGCGTCCCGGCGACGAACCCCGTCTGGGTGAGGTTGCTCTGCTTCAGCCGCAGAATGCCAAAGTCGAGGATGCAAGCATGGCCGCGGGCGTCGACCATGATGTTGGTCGGCTTCACGTCTCGATGCACATAGCCGCGCGCGTGGATGTGCTCGAGCCCGTCGCACACCTGCATGGCGACATGGAGGGCGTCGCGCAGCGAGAGCCGACCGCGGTCAAGCTCAGGCGGCCCGCCCGGGCGAGAGCAACCTGGAGAGACTCGCCCTTGACGAGCTCGAGGACCAGGTGGATGTCCAGGCCTTCGTGGACGACGGCGAATATCTCGACGATGTGCGGATGCCTGAGAGCCGCGACGATCCGCGCCTCCGCGAGGAACTTCTTCAGGTCCCTGGGGCTCCCCTTCAGCTCCTCGCGCAGCTGCTTGACCGCCACTTTGCGCCGGAGCGCCAGGTCGGTCGCCTCGAAAACCAGCCCCATGGCGCCGCGGCCCAACTCGCGGTCGAGGCGGTAGTTGCCGCCGATGACGCAGCCGGCGCAGGGCGGCCCTGACGCGGCCGGCCGGCGCTTCCTGCGGCGCCGCCACAGGGCGGCGCCCGCGAGGGCCAGCGCCGCCGCCCCCCCGCCGCCCAGCAGCAGCGCGTTCCGGCGGGAGCGGCGCGCAGCGATCGCCTTGCGGCTGTCCTCGTACGCCTCTTCGTCCTCCAAGAGAGCGGCGCGCACGTCGTTGTTCAGGCTGCGCATCTCCGTTCCGAAATCGGACAAGGCGACCGCCTCTTGGACGAGCTTGGGCGGCGGGGACCCGTCCGTAGGCAAGAGCGCCCGGTATTGTTCCGTGAAGTCCACCCGCTCGCTCTTGGCGTACAGGAACGTCAGGGTCGCGCGCATGAGCGAGCGGGGGTCTCGCGGCAGCCCCCCGGCGGCCGCCTTATGGACTTCCAAAACACCCCGCGTCTCCTCAAGCCTTTCGAATCGCTCGAACCGTTCGTTGAAGCGATTCTGTCCCTCCATCAGCGCTCGCCTCAGCTTATTGCGCCCCGCATCGATGGCCGAGAGGTCCTCCAAGAGGCCGTAGACTCCCCGCATCGTCTTGAGCTGCCGGCGCTGCAGGTTGAGGCCGGGCGAAAGCGAGCGCAGCTCCTCCATGACCGCCTTGAGGGGCTCGTCTCCCTTGCCGGGCTCAAAGGAGCCAGGTTTCGGGCCGGAGGTCCGGTTGATGAGATGCTTCATGTCGTCGATGGAATACGCTCTCGCGCGATGAACCCTGTCCTTAGAATCGTCAGTCAGTTCGTCGGCGAGCCCGGACGACGCCGCGAGGAGGAGGCCGATCAGGGCCCATGCGCAGAGGCGGCGAGGCGGGCGGGTGTCTCGTGACAACGTGGCGTTCTCCCCCAAGACCCCGATGGTAACTCTCGTCGCGCGGATTTGCAATTAATCGGATTCTAGGAGCCCCCAGGGACAGCGACGATCACACAGGCGCGGCAAAAGAAATGGTCCCGCAGCGAGGGTGGGACCTTCCGGCACTCGACGACGCGGAATCCCGCCTGCTCCAGGCGCGAGCGCCACTGACGCTCCGACCCGAAGCCCCGAGGCTCCCAAGGCATCCCGAGGATGATCCTCATCGTCAGATGAAGAGCCTGGGCCAGCGCCTTTTCGAACAGCGTCTCGTAGGAATCCTCGACCACGATAAGGCGGCCTTTCGTGACGCGGCGGAGCTCGCCCAGGACTCTTCCCAGACGCCGGCAATGATGAAGCGTGTAGACCGTCAGCGCGACGTCCACCGAGCCGTCGCCCGCGGGAATCGTCTCTCCATCATAAGCGGCGACCGGCACCCGTGAGCCGGCCATTGGAACGACGTCGATCCCCGAGGCTCGGGCCTCGCGGTGGTCCCCCAGGTACTCCGCAAGCATCCCGTGGCACGCGCCGACATCGAGCACGGTGGAGCCCACGGGCACGTGCGCGGCCACGAGCCCCCCGAGGTATTTCGCGCTCGCGCGGAAATCCTCGGCAAGCCATCGCCCCACGAGCTTGACGCACCGCGTCGCGCCGATGCGGGACAACCGCCACGCGACCACCGTCAAAACGGCGCCCTCCGCCACGCTCACCGCCGCCACCGTTTCGAGCAGACGGCAGCAGATACGGGGCCACGAGCGCAGCGCCCAAAGCAAGAAGTAGGCGTTGAAGGCCGCGCCCGCGGCGGCCGCCGCGAGGAACCCCCAGACGGCGAACCGGGCCGCCAGCGCCCACAGATTCTTTGCGCCCGACATCGGGAAGTCCGCGGCCCGCCCGCCCGCCGCGCCGTTGTCCGGCTTCGCGCCGGCCGGAAGGTACGCCAGTATCGCGTCGCGAGGGAGCGTCCCGCGCAGACCGGCCAACTGCAAGAAGCCCGCCCAGCCGGCCTTGATGGGCGTCAGGCGCAGCCCGGTCTCGCCGATCTCGACGGCATGGGTGGGAAGCCGCGCCAGGCGCCGCTCGAGCCAACCCGGGGCCGGCGTCTCATCGGCGCCGACCCAGACGAGCACCTCGGCTCGCGGCGAGGCCGCCGCGAGCGCGCGCACCAGCGGCGTCCCCGCGGCCCGCACCTGGATATCCAGTTCCCCGGGATACGGCTCCGACCGAAGGACCTCGACCCGCCGCGCTCCATCATCCGAGCCCGCGCATTCGATGACGACGGACGCGGCCGGCCAGCCCCGAGCGCCCAGTCCAAGAAGCCGCCGGACGGCGCGCCGGTACAGGGCAGCGGAATAGACCCATTGGACCACGCCCAGGCCCAGGCAAGCCTGAATGAGGAATCGCTCTCTAATGATGGGAATCGGCTCGCTCCATGTCGCCGCTCCCGACCGCAGTCAGTTCGCCGACGAGCCCGGGCGACGCCGCGAGCAGGAGACCGATCAGGGCTCCTGGGAGAACTAGCGGGCGCGCCGCGTGGCGGGTTCGGGCATCTTCGCCTTCTTGCTCCAGGCCGCTCTCTCGGCCTTCGTCAGGAAGCTCTTGTGGACGATGATGCCGAACATGTTCGCCCGGAACCAGTCGCGGTACATGTGGAAGACGCCGTGGTCCCCGGCCTTGGGGCCCCAGGAGTTCTCCACCTTGAACTTCACGACCGGCTTGTCCGGGTCCGGGCGGTCGAAGCCCGTCAGCGCCATCAGGTGGTTCGGGACGTTGAGGCCCAGGGCCATGGCTTGCGCCCGCGTGAGGTGCTCGCGCTTCTCCTCGTCGGTGAAGTCGTAGACCTTGGGGCGATCGTAGATCTTCGGGTGCATGATGCCCGTCTTGCTGTTGATGTCGCGGTTCATCGCCGCGAAGATGCCCACCGACTGCCCGCCTTTCAGCGAAGCGATGGTCAGCTGCTCCAGCCGGTCGATGCCCACGTTGAGATATTTGAAATTGCGGACCGGCTTGCCGCGCGAGGCGCCCAGGGCGCTGTCCGGGTCCTCGACCGCGACGCCGTGCTTCTCGTACGGGAACGCCGTGATCTGCACGTAGTCGTCGGCCTTGAACTTGGCGAAGTTCTTGGCGTACTGGAGCGGTGTGAACGAGCGCTGCTTGCCGTTCGCGGAGGCCTTGAAGCGGGCGGGCGGGGTCCCGAGGCTGGCGGCCAGGATCTTCCAGACGCGGTCCATGCCGCGCTCGCGGATCGCCTGCACGTCGGTGGCGCCGCTGCCGTGCGTGAGCGCCCGGGCGTCTTGCAGCATCTCCTGCACCGTGATCCCGAGGCTGGCGTTCAGCTCTTCGTCGAGCCCCTCGGTCGCGCCTGACATCTTGGTCTCCGGCATGGCGCTCTTCGGCACCAGCCCGTACTTCTCGACGAGGAACTGGAAGTAGGCGAAATGGCCGCCGTCCTCCATGTGCGGGGCGATCCCCTGCAGATTGTGCGGGATGGAGGGCACTCCTTCGGTGTAAGCCGCCTTGATGATCTTTTCGAGATAGCTGTTCGCCTGCTCGAGCTGGCTGAAGAAATAGAGGAAGTTCTGCGAGAACTCGAAATCGCTCCCGATCTTCCCCTCGGCGATCAGCCGGGAGCGGATCATGTTCAGGTTGGCGAAGATCCAGCAGCGGCCGGACAGCTTCTGGTCCGTGACGTCGCCGACCGGCACTTCGTTGGTGTAGGCGTTGTTGTGCTGGGCGATGATCTCCGGGTTCAGGGCGGCGCGTCCCACTCCCTTGGCCTGCGCTTTCCTCTGAAGTTTCCGGATCGCGGGGTCCGCGGCCCTGCTCCGTTCCTCCTGATGCTTCACCCAATCGATCGGGATGCCTGACTCCAGCTCAAGGGTCTCGGGGTCTTGAGAGGGCTCCGCGGTCGCTACGGCTTTTCCGGTGTAGAGACGATCGATCCTGGCGACGGCCGCCCCGGTATTCCCGGCCGGGACATCCATCGCCTGGCGGAGCTGGTGGAGCGCGCTGACGGCGGCGGCCGGCTGGGCGGCGGTCCGCGCGGAGCCCTGCGCGGCGGCCAGGGCCACCCGGCTCGAGCGGGCGGCGCGCGCCGGGGCCGCGACAGCGGCGGGCCCCTGCGCGAGCGTCGCGATGGCGGGAGCCTGAGCGAGCGCCGGGGCGAGCTGGATCGAGATCGGCGACGGGAGCGCGAGAGCGGCGCTCGGCGAGAAGGGTGCGATAGGCGAGAGGAGCATCCCGCCCGTCTGCGGAAGGCCGACGTTGACGGGCAGGACGATGGCCCCCACCGGCGCTGAGAGGCCGGCGGCCGCGCTCTCGACGAACTGCGCTTGGGCGGATTGCGTTGCCAGAAAGATGGCGGCCAGCAGTCCGGATATTCTTCTCATTTCGTGTATACAGTAAGGCTTTGGCGGCCGCGGCGACAGGGACAGGAGTCCCGAGGTGCGGCTGGGTCTATTGGGCCGTGAGGCTGCCACTCCCAGGACAGGAAAGGAGCGTTACAACTTGAAGGCCGTCCCCTCGCGCGCCATGGCGCAGTCGAGGGCGATCGCTTCGTTCCCCGCCGCTTCCTTGGCCGCCGCTTCCTGCGCGGCGAGTTCGGCGTCCGAGTAGGCGGCCGCGGCGTGGAACAAGCATAGCCGCTGCGCGCCCGCGTCCACGGCGAGGCGCACCGCCGCCGGCCAGCTCGAGTACCCCTTCTGCGGCGAGCTCGCGTGGTCCTCGGGCGAGAAATGGGAGTTCAAGATGAGCAGATCCGCGCCGAGGGCGAATTGGCGCAGCCGGTCGACGCTCTGGCCCACGTCGTACTGGTCGCCGATCGGAAGCTCCGTGTCGGGGCAGTACACGATCTTCTGTCCGGCGGCCTTGATCGCGAAGGCGAGCGTCGTGGTCGGGTGGTTGGTGAACATGACCTCAAGCGTCGCGCCGGGGTCGAGGTCGTAGGCCTGCTCCTCAAGGACGGTACAGTCGACGGGGCCCTTCGCGCCCAGGTCGCGCACCATCGCCCCGAGGTCCGTATCCACGTCCCGCGGCCCGCCGAAACGCAAGGTGAATCCCGGGTCGCTCAGCAGCGGCAGGCCGCGCAAGCCTTCGATGTGCCTAGGGTGATAATGCGTCAGGAGGATGCGCGCGCGGCGTATCCCGGGATATTTGAGCAGCGAGTCGGCGCAGTCGCGTATCCCGGTGCCGGCGTCCAGGATGAGCACCTCGCCGGAGAGCAGGCCGACCGAGACGCACGGCGTGTTGACGCCGTAGGCGGACGCGCCGCTCGCGGGCGTGCCTCCGCGGCTTCCCCAGATGGTCACGACGACGTCGCTGCCGGCCGGCCGGCGCGTGGGAGGCCGCGCCCCGAGCAGGGCCAGCAGGGTCTCATGGATCTCGGCGTTGTCGTACGGCTTCCTCAGGAAAGCGGCGGCCCCCGCCCGCTTCGCCCGCGGCTCCTCGATCTCGCGCGCCTTTCCCGAGGTGACCGCGATGCGGCAGCCCAGCGCGTCGGTCAGCGGCTTGAGGTCCATGCACAAAGACAGCCCGTCGGCGCCCGGCATGACGATGTCGAGGACGAGCAGCCGCGGCCGCGCGCGCCGAAGCTCCTCGACGACGACCGAAGGGTCGAGAAGGCAGCGGGCCGAAAAGCCCAAGGAACCTACGAGATCCTCGAGCAGGTTCGCGCAGAACGGATCGTCATCAACGATCAATACGTCGTATTCGGACATGAAAGCCGGCGTGGCCGCCTGGACGCAGAATAACACGGGAGATTCCCGAGCGCAATAGGCCCAAAACCCTTGCCGGGCGCGCGAGCGGACGGGCGGCGCGGGGGTCTTGCGGGCAATCCCGCGCAACGCTAAACTACATCCGATGTCCATCCTCGCGCTGGATCGTCCCCGGCCATGAAAGGGCGCGACGCGCTGGTCCTGGCCGGGCTGTTCTGCGTCGTCGCGGCGCTGGTCGCCGCTCTCTACCTCTTCTTCAACCGCAGCCCTCAGAGCGTCGCCGTGATCGATGCCGCACGGGAGCGGCCCGCGCCCGAGCAGGCCATGGACCCGGGCCCCGCCCCGGAGGCGCCCGTCGAGAACTCTCTCACGCCGGTGATCGTCGGGAACGCGCGCTCAGGACGCGGCCTCTTCGACTCCGCCCCCCCTCGGGCCGAGACGCGGCCGGCGCCGAATACGCCGGCGCCCGAGGCGGACGCCGGCAGCGAGCTCTCCTTCGACGAAAAGGAGTTCCTCCGGGTCCACGGCGCCGAGATCAGGGCTTACCACGCGAAGATGGGACGCATCGCCCGGCTGTACTACGTTCGCCACCGGGTCGTCCGGGACGTCGACCGCGCCTTCGGCCGCTTGCCGCGCTACATGGCGGTCAAGCACGCTTACCAGCGCGACGACAACCCCTTCAAGTTCGCGCGCGACGCGATCGCCTTGCCCGAGGTGCGCGGCGAGATCAAGCGCTGGCTGGGGAACCCTCAGGCTTGGCTGGCCGCTCTGGGCATGATCAACCAAACGCTCAAGGATCCCCCGCCGCAAGACGTCTATCGCGCGGCGCAGGAGTTCATGGACACCCCCGACATGGCGGATTACTTGAAGGATTTCACCGCCGACGCGTCGAAGCACTCCGACGCGATACGCAAGGCGGTCCAGCAGGGCGCCGACACGTCCTCCCTCAACCAGCTGATGCGCGACCTGGCCCCCGGCGCGGTGCCGGGCGCCGCCCCCGCGCAGCAGCCCCACCGATAGTCGATGCTCGGCGACCGGCGCTCTCGCGGCCTTCGCCATCGCCGGGGCACTGCTGTTGTGGCGGAAGTCGCGCCGCGCGAGCAGGCTGGGGAGTTGAGTCCAGCTCTTCTTACGTCAGCCTGATCCCATCAAGGCTTCTTCGGGCGCACGACCCAGCCGTTCAGCTGCGTGCCGTTCAGAAGGTTGTGATTGGCGAACTGCTCGTTCCCCCCCGGCACGTAGAAACCGATCTCCCGCCCGTTGCCGCTGGAAGGCGGGACCCGGTCCTGGTAATAGCCGAAGTAGTCGTGCCCATCGGGCGCCCGCACGCCGATCAGATCGCCGGGTTTGGCTCCGAGGCTGTTGGCCACTTGCGGGGATAAGGCAAAAGCGCCCGGGTCTCTCTCCGTGAAGCCTCCCTCCGTGAGCGGCCGATCCTGGATCCCGATGCCCTTCAGCGTGTTGGCATCCGGGTTCTGCTCCCCATAGCCGTACACGGACGCGGTCCCGACGTTCTTTTTCGCTTCCGCCGGCAACCCCGAGTCGTCGGCCTTGGAGGCGGAGCCCGCCTCCTCGGCCCCGGACCCGAGGCCGTCGTCGCCCTTGAGCGCCGCGTCTTTCAGCGAGGAGTTCAGAGCGCAGTCGAGGATCCCGCCGCAAGAATCGCACTTGCATCCGATCCGTTTGCACGCGGCCTGGGCCTTGGCCTTGTTGGCCGAGCAGCAGTCCTTGACGGGCGCGCATTCGGTCCCGTTGCCCTTGCAGTCGTACTGCCCCCCGCAAGCTCCCCGAAAATCCTGCGCGGCAGATGCGACGGACAGCGCGGCGAGCAGCCCTCCCGCGACGATGAATGGCGCCAGATTTTTCATCTTTCCACCCCCGCCAGAGAAATACACCGAAGAAGCATGCGAACGCCACTAAGTTTTCTCTGATCACGAAGGAGCCTGGAAATCGAACGCTTTTTGGCCGGAGAGGCGCCCGGTTGAATGGCGGCTAAGCGAGCTTGCCCGGCTTGCGCCGTCGCGGAATCGGTCAAGCTCGCTTAGCCGACTTTCAGCGGGCAGCGTCTGATTCGAGAATCAGTCAATCCTCCAGCGGCTTTTTCAGTATCAGAGAAAACTTAGTGGCAGTCGCAAGGCGTTTCGCCGCACATTTAGGTTGGGAGGACAGGAACATGAAAAGCACGAACGGGGCTTTCGTCGTCACGTTAATGTTGGCGGCGCTCCTTCCGATCGAATGCCGGGCCGTCGCCGGCCCGGGCGCCTTCGGGTCTGCATCCAAATGTCCGGGGCAGTACGACTGCAACGGCAACGGTACGGAGTGCGCGAAGAGCAAGGACTGCTGCTCACGCAACGTGGCGCAGGCGGCCGCCCGGTGCAAGGCGATGGGCTGCACTTGCGACTCGTGCGGCGGGAGTCACGATTGCGGGGGCAATCCCTTCTCCGACCAGAAGCTCCGGGACGCCTTGGGAAGCGATAACGGGTTGCAGGGGGATCCGGGGACGGACGGCAGCGCGGGGAACGATGCCGACAAGCTGGGCGACCCGACCTCCCAGCATCGCAACAGCTTCACGGTCGAGAACGACAACGACTCGCGCGGCAACGCGTCCGGCGACAGCTCGCATCAAGGCGTCACGGCCTCGAATCTCCATTCCGATCTCGTCGACGGGGTGGTGATCGATCCCAAGAGCCCGAACGGAGTCCGCCTTGGAGACTACGGCGTCATCACCGACAACGCCACCGGCCAGCAGTATCCGGTGGTGGCCTACGACGCGCACGGCGGCCGGGGCAACGCGGTCAGCGAGATCTCAAACGGCCTGCAGCAGGCGATGACGGGCGTGGACAACTCCAACAGAAGCGTGAGCGGCGATTACACGGTGGAGATGTACCCGGGCTCGGGCAAGGTCTTCAACGACGGCCAGAACGTAAGGAGGCTGGGAGACGACCAGGTAAACGCCAACATGGGCCGGTTCTACCGCGCGTATCTCGGCGGCAAGAATTGAATCGCCCCGCGAGTCCGCGGGCTACCCGAAGTAGCGGAAGCCTTTTCCCGGCACGCTCTGCACGCGCAAGGCCAGCTCCTGGGGGAGCTTGCGGCGCAGGTTGTGGAGATGCATATCGACCGCGTTGTCCACGGCGACCGTGCGCCACACCTTGGTGAGGATCTCCTTGCGGCTGAACACCTGCGGCCGCTTGTGGACGAGGAAAGCCAACAGCTCGAACTCCTTGGCCGTGAGGTCCGCGATCACCTCGCCTTTGAAGCGGACGACGTGCGACTTGACCTCGACCGTGAGGTCCCCTGCCTCGATCCGCTCCGGCTCCTCCACGTCGATCTTGATGCGCCTGAGCAGCGCCTGAACCCAAAGCAGCAGCTCGTGCGGCTGCACCGGCTTGACCAAGTACTGGTCCGCGCCGGCCGCGAAGCCCTCGTCCTTTTCCTTCATCCGGCGGCGCCCGGTGAGCATCACGACCGGCGTCTGGGAAAGGGCGGCGCTCGCGCGGATCTCCCGGCAGAGATCGACGCCTGAGCCGTCGGGCAGCGCCAGGTCGAGGACGATCAGCGCCGGTTTGGATGCCCGAAGCGCGCGGCGAGCCGCCTCGAGGTTTACCGCCTCCGCGACGGCATAACCCGCGGCGGACAGCACGTCGCGCAGCGGTCCGCGCACATCCTCTTCGTCATCTACGATCAGGATCGTCGGTCCGGGAGCGGGCATGAACAGACGCATCGTACTGAATTGCCGGGCCGGCGCGAAAGAGGGCGGTGACCGCCTCAGCCATCTTTCAGCGGCCCCGCCGCCTTCTGTAAAAGAGTCGTTCGCCGCAATGATTTTTGAGCTTAGGGGAAACTTAGTGGCGACCCCAGGCCGTTTCACCGCATATATATCGAGAGGAACGGAACATAATGCACCACCCATCCCATCTGCTCCCGACCGCCATAGCGGTCCTCTTGGCGTTCGGCTGCAAGTCCGCGCCGCCGCCTATGCAGAACAGCGCTCCTGCGCCGAGCATGGAGGGCGTGCCCAGGCCTTTCGGGGAGCATCCCGTAGTGGCCGGATTGGGCACGGCCTCCGACGGAGCCCGGCCCGCTGTCGCGACCCTGCCGGCCTCGGTCCTGACGTCCGCGAACAGCAGTCCGGATCCGTTGCCCCAGGCTTTTGCTTCCGCGCGGCAGACGATGTCGGCTCAGCAGATAGGCCGGATCATCGATAGGCCCATCCCGTTCCCTCCGGAGCGCGTCGCCGCGACCCGGAAATACATCGCCGCCCACTACGCGCCCGAGCATCAAGGGACGGGAGATTCCGGCATCGAGTTCGAGCCCCGGATGATCGTGCTCCACTGCACGGAAGTCGGTTCGCTCCAGGCCACCCTGAACACGTTCAGCGGCACCAAGCTTCCCGCCGCCAGGAGCGAGATCGCCTCGGGGGGCGATCTCAACGTCTCGTCGCAGTTCGTCGTGGATCAGGACGGGACGATCTATCGCCTGATGCCTGAGAACCGCATGGCCCGCCACACGATCGGGCTCAATCTCAGCGCCATCGGCGTCGAGAATGTCGCCTCCGACGAACGGCATCTCCAGAGCGCCCAGGCGGCAGCGAACGCCTGGCTCGTGCGCCACCTCAAAGAGCGCTACCCGAAGATCGAATATGTCATCGGGCATCACGAGTACGGGCGCTTCCGGGGCTCCGGGCTCTGGTGGGAGAAAGACCCCAGATACTTCACGCACAAGAAGGACCCCGGCGACGCCTTCATGCAGGCGGTCCGCGCCCAGGTTCGGGACCTTAGGTTGAGCTCCAACCCATAGAGCGATAAGACCAAGAACTCTCCTGGCGGCGATGAATGGGTAGGCGGCGTCTTGAAAGATGGCCTACTATGAATCGAGCACCGGGCCTCAAACGATGTCCAAGGTCTGGCTCGCCGACGGCGCGGGCGGCAACCAGCAGGGCTGGATGCGCCAGCTGAAGGCGAGAAGGATGAGCGTGGTCTTGATGCGAGTATCCTCCTCACGGGCAAGAGGTGGACCAGGTCGCGGTAGCCGGGCACCACTGGACGGGCGCCCCTTCCTCCTCCGGAGCAGCCGAGCGGTAGGTATAGGTCGTGGTCGAAGTGACCGGCTCCGGCTGCTTCTTCTTCTTTGAGGCCAGCGCCGCGGCGGCCCCCGCCGCGGCAAGGCCTGCGAGCGCCAACGCCGGCCCGATGCCGCCGTCATTGGCGCTTGCCGTCCCACCCGGGCGAGGCGAGGCGCCGGCGCTGCGCGCGCCCGCCTGCTGCTGACGGGCGCCCTTCGGG
>JAPLKK010000121.1:32503-78348 GCA_026388115.1 Elusimicrobiota bacterium
TTCTGGCCCGCCGCCTTCTTATACGCGTCCTTCATAGCCGGGTCCGCGTTGAACTTGTTCTTGCAGGCCTCGCAGATGATGGACTGGTCGAGCGTCAAGCCGGCGAGTTGGGCCTCGTCGTCGGATGACAGGCCGACCAACCAGACTTTGGGGAGTTGCGAGCCGGTCCCCCCTTTCTTGCCGGCTGACTCGCAGAGCTTCTTCGTCTCCTTGATGCTCTCAGGGCAGCAGTCTTTCCTAGCCGCCTGACTGCCGTCCGCGCACCGGGCGCCTTTTGAGGAGGCGCTCGATGACGCGGCGAACGTTCCCGGGCTGATCCCGGCCCAACACTCCGGACCGAGCAGCGTCAGCATCGCGACGACGGCGGCAAATCCCTTTTTCATAAGCTTGTTCCTCCTGCTTGAGATATGCCTCCAAACGGCCTTCCGCCGCCACTAAGATTCCACTGATAGCGAAAGAGCGTGGATTCGCTGGCTTTTTTCATCGGAGAGGCGCCGGGCTGAACGGCGCTTATCCTGATGCCCGGCCTGCTTGGCGCAGCTCAGCCCTTGCCCGGAGCCGACGTTCGGCGGCGACACCGCTGCATCCCAGCAACAGGGCTGTCCCCAGTTGAAGATGCAGGTCTGTCCAGAACCCGTCACGTACCAAGCTGCCGTTTCTCAGCGAAAGGACGTTCGCGAGTCCTAGGAGCACGATGGGCCCGAGGACCCCTGGCGAAAGCGGGATTCCGGACCACCATCGTAGAGATGAGGCTTTCGGCGGCCTTTTCGATCCTATTCGCGCTCGCCTCGCCCACCACGGCGCAGATGCGCACCGTGGAAGTGGCCGTTCCCAATGCCGGCGACTCGGCGGCGGCAGGGGCGGCGCAAAGCGCCGGCGCGGCTATCTCCCCCCAGATATCGGTCTCCCCGTGCCCCCTCACTCTGACCGCTCCAGCGATCGCGCCGGTGACGCCCGTCGCGACGATTCAAACTCTCCCTCAGGTTGGACACGCCGCGATAGCCCTTCCTTCCTCGAGCATCGCTCCCCTCGCGCAATCCTCGGTCAGGAGGGACTTCGCCGAGACCGCGCCGGCCAAGACGGCGTCCCTTGCCGAAGCGGCCCCGGCCTCGGTCGCGCAGGCGAAAGCGGCGCCTGCGACGGTCTCCGCCGCGCCGCCCTCCGCGGCGATGACCCGGGGCGCGTTCCAGCTTCCTGCACAGAAAGCGCTGCCTCGTTTCGCGGCGGCGGATCCTGCCTCGACCGGCGTGCAAGCCCGGGCGCCGGGCCAAGCGGACAACGGACGGACTCTGTTCGACGGGGACAAGCAGCGCGCGGATATGGAGCGGGAGCCGTCGATCGCCGTCGAGGGAGGGGCGAAGCCAACGAGCCGCCCCGCGGCCCTTCTCGCGTCGGCAAGGGCTGCCACGGTCAGAGTCTGGAACTCCCTGCCCCTGCCCAAAGAGCGCGACGCGGACGAGCCTTACGCTTGGTCCAAGGCGAAGCGCTGGCTCACTCTGGCGGGTCTTTTGAGCATGCTTTCCGTCGCGCCCGCGGCGGCGTTCGCGACGATCCGCGCTCCCTTCGTCCCCCTCTCGTTCGGGGTCGGCGTCCTGCACTCCTGGCCCTTGCTGATTGCCATCGCCGGCGCGGCGGCGTTGATCGGGATTCCCCTGCGGGTCTTCGCCCACAAGCTCGCGCCTTGGACGATGAAGGGGAAGAGCCCCACCGACAAGATGATGGACCGGGCGCCGCTGCTTCTGGCCCTCCAGCTCCTCATCGGCGCGGCAGCCGAGGAGTACGCGTTCCGCGGCATGGTCTTCCCCTTCGCCTCGGCCCTCCTGACGGCATGGCTGCCGATCCCAGCCGCCCTGACGGCCGGCGCCTTCCTTTCGGCCTTCGTCTTCGCGTTGATCCATCGCTACGGCCCCGTGTGGACGCGGGTAGTCGGGGCCCTTCTTTACACCATCGCGTTCGTGGCTTCCGGCACCTTGCTGCTGCCGATCCTCATGCACTTCTTCTTCAACCTGAACCAGCTCGTGAAGATGCGGCGCATGGCTCGGACCGGCGAGACGCTCGCCTGATTTTCCCTTTGCAGGCGGCCTCCTGCCCATTGCCGCGAGATGACGGGCGGCACCGCAAATCGTTCCTACTTGGCTCTCCGGCCAGTGCCCTCGGCGATCTTCTTGCGGCAGTCCTCGATCTCGGAGGTCTCGTCCTCGGACGCTCCGGGGGTCGCCAGGGCCCTGTCGAGGCTCTCGAGCGCCTCGCGCGCGCGGCCGAGCGCGGAGAGGGCCCAAGCCCGGCCCTGCGTGGCGTTCAGCCTCTCCCAGCCCAAGGCCTTCTCGAGGATGGCGTCGAACTGGGCCAAGGCCTCGCCGGCGCGCTTCTGCTCGAGCAGCTGCCAGCCCAGATAGCGCCGATACTGGACGTCGTCCGGGACCGCGTCGATGAGCCGGACCAACAGCGCTTCCCGCTCCTTGTCGCGTCCCGTCAAGCCCAGGGCGCTCAGAAGCTGGTCGGCCCGCTCGCGGTCCTTGCGAAGGTCCCTGCCCAGCTCTTTTCCCAGCATATCCGCGACCCTGGACTGGAACTCCCGGGACCGCGCCTCCAAGTCGTTGTACCGGTAATACTCGGAGATCCATTCGGACCCCTGGAGGGTCGTGCGCCTGTCCAAGATTCAGCGAGCGCTCGAGCGGCAGCCTCCCACGCACTTCCCGTTGTAGGCGGCCCAGCTCGCGCTCTTTCCGAGATACGTCGCGGCGACGTTGCCTTGCGAGAAAGTGTTGACCGAGCAGGGGCCGTAGCCGTGCGCGGGCAAGGCCGCCGCCGATAGATCGACGCGGACCCCCTTGCTGTAGGGGCCCGATCCGGGGCCCAGGTCGATCTGCCTGAAGATCCAATCGCCGTCGGCCATCTTCACGAGCCAGTAGCCGTTCAGGCGGCTCCGGTTCCCGGCCCCCGTGGCGCTTCCGTCCACGTTGACGGCGACTCCGGGCACGCTGCCCGACGCCACGCGGGTGGCCGTCGCTCCGCTGTCCCCTCTATCGCAGCTGCCGCCGAAGGCGGTCATCCTACCCTTCACGGTCGGGCCTCCGGCGTTGAGGGCGCCGCGCAGATTGTCGATGGATCCGTCGCTGAGCATCCGGTTCACTTCGGCCGGCGGCGGGGCGGAATGCGCGGTATCCGGATCCCGATTGAGCCGCTTGACCGTATCCCATGCCTGGCTGGCGGACCCGGCCGACGTCGCGCTCGGCATCGTTTCCCCGGAAGCGAGCGCCGGCAAGAGCGCGAGGGCTGGGACCAGGAGCGCGGGAGCGATCGCCCGCATGTTCTTTTTGGCGGACTGGTTAGCGGGAGGCTGGTTCGTGGCCGCGTATGGCCCCTCCGCTGCGCAAGCGAGCGGGGGGCGGATCGCGAGGAGCGCGCTCAGAAGGACTGCGGTTTTCATCTTTCTCTCTGGACGACCGCCGGCGGTCAGTTGCCCGTGCTCGTCGTGGTTCCGGTGGACCAAGTGATGGTCTCGTTGCTCGCAGACGTCGTCGTGCCGTTGGCGTCCGTCCTCGTCGTTGTCGTCCTTGTGCTCTTCACAGGCTCGGGCTGGGACTGGGACTGGTCGCCGCCGCAGCAGCCTCCGTCATTCCCGCTGTCGGGAGGAGGATACTGCGTGGTGGTCGTGGACGTGGTGACGGTCGTCTGCCCGACGGTAGACCGTGCAAGCGATGCCAGCGCGAAGCCGGCGCAGGCCAGCGTCAACGCGAATGAGCGCCTCCAGCCAGATCTCATAGGCCCTCCCCCCTCACAGTCAACATGTAGCTCGAACGGCGATGCTATCGCCACTAAGTTTTCTCTCTACTGAAATTGGCTTATTGTTCAATGACTTATTGTTACAGGCACCGCCGCCCTGAAACATTCGCCTTCGGAACCAAGACACGCGGAACCCGTCGGCTTGACAGTGCTGGTGGTTTCCCCTAAACTGGGCCCATGCTCGGCGGACCATTGATCTTGCTGACCGTGGGCCTGCTCGTTCCGTACGGCCAAGCGAGCACGGATCCCGAGGCTGCGAGGGAGAACGAGATCACGGTCAAACCGCCGAACTCCATGAAAAGGATGCCGTTGAGCCTGGAAGCCCTCCAGGCCGTCGCAGAGGCGCCCCTCCCCGCCTCGGGCGCGACCGACCCGGCGACCGTCGAGTTCCTGGCGACCGTAGCGCGGCTGCGAGCCCTGGCCAAGGCGCTGATGGAACCGCTCCAGACCGGCGGACCCTCATCGACGGCGCCGACCGCATGGCGGGCGACGTCGGCATGCTCGACGCGCTCAAGACGGCTCGCCTGACCGAAGAGGCCAAGGCGCTGCTCACCAGCGGCAATCCCGCCATGATCACGCGCGCCAAGGTGGCCGACTTCCTCGCCTTCGGCCGCGTCAGCGAGGACATGCACCACATCCATGTCACGGTGCGGTCGGTCCTCGACATGGACGAGGACGCGTACAGGCAGCGCCGCGAGCAGCTCCAGGCGCAGGCGGAGCGAAGGCGGCTGTTGTGGGAGACGGCGGCGGGCGGAGCCTTCCTCCTGATGATCGCGGGCTTCGGGGCGCGGCAGCTGCGCAGGCGGAGGCTGGCGGCCAAGGCGGCGGGGCTGGGCACGGGCAGCCTCATCGGCGGCAACTACCGCCTCGACCGCGAGCTCGGCCGCGGAGGCATGGGCCGCGTGTTCGAGGCGACGGACATCGGCCTGCGGCGGAAGGTGGCGATCAAGCTGCTGCGCCCGGAGCTCAGGCAGAACCCCGAGGACCTGGAGAGGTTCCTGGCCGAGGCGCGCCTGGTCGCGGCGCTCAGGCACCCCAACATCGTCGAGATCCACGCGATCATCAACGAGGGCGACGACCTCCACCTCGTCTTCGAGCTCGTGCCCGGCCGTCCGCTCGACATGGAGCTTCGCAGCGTGGGACGCCTCCCCTTCCACTCGGCCTGCGCGCTGATCGGACAGGTGGCCGCTGCGCTCGATTACGCCCACGCGAACAAGATCATCCATCGCGACCTCAAGCCCGGCAACATCATGGTGACCCCGCAGGGCTCGGCCAAGGTGATGGATTTCGGCCTTGCCCATCAGGCGCTCGTGACGGTGGCGAAGCTCACCCGGGTCGCCAAGTGGGGGACGCCGCCTTACATGGCGCCGGAGCAGGAGATGGGCCTGGTATCGCGCGAATCGGACCTCTTCGCGCTGGCGGTCCTCTTTTACGAAGCCGTGGCCGGGCGCTTGCCGTTCCCCGGCCCCAACTACCTGGCCCAGAAGCGCGAGATGCGCTTCACCCCCCTTTCGGCCGTGCTGCCCGGCCTGCCGCCGGCCCTCGACGAAGCGATGAACCGCGCGTTGCAAGCCGACCCGGCGCTACGCTTCCACTCGGCGGCCGAGTTCGCGCAAGCCGTCGCCGCCGCGCCGCCCGCGGCGGGCTGACGGATCGGGCGAGGACTCCTGCTCCAGCTTCGAACTACGTAGGCCATCCAAGGGATACTAGCGCCTGCAATTTAGAATAGGCTGTCCATTGCAGGCGGCCCACTTCGAGTCTCTCCCGAGAAAGATTGCGGTCACGTTGCTCTCCGACCACGAGTTGACTGCGCAGGCGCCGCCTATTCCGAGCTTCACTATGGCCGCCGCCGACAGGTCGATCACGGCTTTCTTGGAGCCGGGACCGACGTCGATCTGCTTGAAGACGTACTCGCCGCGGGAGAACTTCACGAGCCAATAACCGTTCAGGTATTTTCGGTTAGGTCTGCTGCCCACCCTGACGGCGACGCCGGGGACGCTCCCCGACGCCACGCCTGACGCGGTGTGCCCGTTGTCTCCCCTGTCGCAGCTGCCGCCGAAGCCGGTCATCCTGCCCTTCACGGTCGGCCCCCCCGAGTTGACAGCCGTCCGCAGGTCATCGGCGTTCCCGGCTTGCACCTGCCGCCTTGCGTCTGCCGGGATATTGACGCTGGTGCCCAACTGCTGGGCCCAATAGTCTGCGTCAGCCAATCCCTGCTGAACGGGAGGTCTCGCCGCAGAAGCCGCCGGCACCATGATTCCGAGTAGCGCGCTGAAGAGTATCACGAGATTCATTTTTGCCTCCCGACCACCTGTCTCTGTCTTCACTCGCTGTGTAGCCCACAGGCGCCAAGGATGGCCACTAAGATTCTTCTCAGCGGAAAAGGAAGCTGGACGCGCAAGAAGAATACGGGACACCAGGGAGGCGGACTGAACATTTGCTGAGCGGCGGGCCGGGACCGATTACAGAGCCACGCCCATGGCTTGCTCGGCCCGGTTGTGGAACGTCGGCCGGTTATTTATCCGTGACCGGGCGTCGCAAGAGTTCCCGACAAGACGACCCCCGGGAGCGCCGCGAAGAGGCTCGGCGCTCCCGGGGGAGGCTCTCCTACAAGGCGCTGAACGGGCTTTGGATCGGCTGCAGCTTTTTGCAGCACGGCGGCGTCACGCCGCTTTGCGTCGTCGCTTTCGACGTGGATATCAACCCAGTCCCTGGAGAGCCGCTCGTCGCGCCAGCCGTTGGCAAGGGCTGCGTCGTTGTCGGTGGCGGGAGGATCCTTAGTGGCTGGAGGACCTGAATGGTGGCTGCACCCAAGACCTGATCCGACGCGCCGGTGGAAGACGTCTGCAACAAGTGGAGGACCACCTGCCAACTACCGTAGTTGTTCCCCACCGGATACGTGCTCGATACGCTAGCGGTCTCGGCGGTGATGGGTTGCTTGATCGTCGAGATAACCTTCCCATTGTGAAGCCACGCTTGCGCGATCACGGCGCAACCCAATGAGTTGGAGTTGCCGGTCGTTCCGCAGCCTGACACGGAAAGAGCGCCGGAGAACGAGAGCGCATTGCTATCGGCTAATCTGAGCAGCACCGCCGCGACCTGGGCACTGACCGCCGGCTGCGTAGTTCCCCTGCCCACGCATGCCCAGCTTCCGCTCACGCAGCCGACCCGCTTGCCCGAGGGGCAGGGTAGTACAGGATCGCCGCCGCCGCAGACGCCACTGTTCAACTGCTGTGCGTCGGCTCCTGCCGCCGTTATCGCGATTGCAGCAACAACCAGCATCGTCAATCTCAAGGTTTTCATCATCGAGGCCACCCCCATAATGCCTGTAACGGCTTCGCGCCGATGATTCCTCCAAAAGGCGCGCTGGCGCCACTAAGATTTCGCTGATATGGGAAAGCATTGCAGCAGCGTCACAAATCGCATCCGCAAACCGCGCCATAAGCGCGTCTCAAGTCGATCCGATTGCCAGTAGCGCGGCGACTGGAGTTACGGTGCCTGTCATCAACTTATTCAACTTCCTTGACTTGCCAGAGCGAAAGCTCCCGCTGCGGAAGTCAAATAAGTTGATGACAGGCACAGTGACCGGGACGGCCTAATGAGTGACACCGTACTCTCCCCGGCCTTTGCGCTGTCCAGGGGGCAAATCCTTCGACGAACGCCTCAGCTGCCGTTCAGCCACCCGACGCCAGCGACGAGCAAGCGTCGGTATTATCGACGCTTTCTGCAATAAGAAAGTCCTTAGTGGCGCGTCCAAGCCGATCCAACGCACATTCATGTGAGGAGAGGCGGGGCCCTGACCTAGCTTAGAAGGGAGGTGAATCATGAAAACTACCGGCTTGACGATGGGGATATGGACGGCGGTTGCGGCCGCCGCGGCGGTCGCGTATGGCCAAGACATGCCGCAGCTCGGGATCAGCCCGCAAGACAGGGCGGGGATCGAGGCCCGGCTCGGTCAGGAAACCGCGGCCAGGACCGTCGTCGCCAAAGAGGTGTATTACTTCAGCCGCACCGGGTCGGTGAGAGGGAACGCCGGGATGACCCTGTTCGGCGGAGACCGGGAGAACTATTCGTTCTCCGCCAGCTATGAACTCGATGGGGCTGCGCTGGGGAACACCATCGACGAGGCCAAGTCCCTGAGCTACAAGTTCGTCGAGGGACCGGAAGCCAAGGCGGAGAACGACAAGTCTATCCAGCGACTCCTCGAAGACATCGTCTTCGGAGTGACACGGAAGTTCACGATCGAACAAAAGGAGAGATATCGCGTGTCGGGCGGAAAAGAAGGAAGCCCCTATCCTCTCGTGGACATCTGGAACCACGAGCACGACATCACTCCGCCCTCGGACGCGGAGCGGCAGGCGACCATGAAGGTCCTGCTCCGGATGGCGATCACGAACACGCTGAACCGGTACGGCATCCGTCTCCGTAACTTCAAGTTCAACGAGGATTAGACGGGGATGCATCGCCTGCTCGCTGCCGGGCTGCTCGCGCTCTCCGCCCTCGCCCGCGCCGCTGACTTCACCATCGAGGTCAAGGAGGGTACTCGACCTCTCGACCCAGCCCAGCTTGAGACGCTCCGTTCCACGCTTGCCGAGCTTACCGAGCAAGTCCCGGGAGTCCTCGATAAGGTCGTCATCGAGGAGCGGCCCTTCACCCCAACGCTGGTGACGTGGGGCGCCGCCGGCAAGAATCAGCTCTGGCTCAATCGCGTATGCTTCGATCACGTCGAGGGCCTGTGGATGAGCGTGGCCGCCCACGAGTTCGGCCATCTGGCGATGAAGCGCTTCCTGCCGCCGCTGTCCAAGGAGGCCTACGACTGGATCGACCTCTTCAGCCAGATGTTCTTGCTCGAGATGAAAGGCAGCAAGATACTCAAGTGGTTCGCGGAGAATCGCTTCTCTCTCGCGCGCGTGTGCGCCGACGTGCCGTATGACGAGCCTCCAAACGACTCGGAGCTCTTCGCCATCGCCTTTGCCGTGCGCTTCCTGTGGCCGGACCAGTTCGCCTCGAGCCTCGGGTCTCCGTCGACTCGCGAGCAGGAGCTGGTCGCCCGGGTGTTCGCCGCTCTTCCCGTACGCCCGCGCCGCGCCGGTCCGCCGTCCGATGCGAGCGCCTGCGACGACCGCAAGGCGGCGCCTCCGCCGTCCGCCCGCCGCTAGCCGGCTTTTGTCATATTGAGAAGCGTGCAGATGCCTCGTCGCTCTGAATCCACAGTCACTTCACTGAGCCAAACATGATCGCGTGCAAGGTGTCGGTGACCAGAATTCGCCGCCTACCGGCCCCCCGCCAGAACACCGATACTTGTGGTCGGCATCGAGACTTGGACAATAGGTGCCGCATATCATGCCGGGAACTGACGCACAAACGGCAGCCGGCTCGACCCATGTGCCGTTGCTGCACATCATTTTTCGGCTTGGGCACATCTGCACGAGAGACGTCCCGCAGTTTCCGGTATGGTAGGAATAGCCGTCTGGTACGACGGCTCCATTCGGCATCGTGCAACCCGCTCCTGTTGCAGACGCCTTTCCGCTGATCGGTTCGCACCGGAAGATGGGCGCGGCCGTTCCGGACGTCGGCGGGGGGGCGTGCCGAACGCAACGGTTGCCGGCGGCGCAGACCGACTGTCCGCTTGACGGGAGCCGGCGTGACGCGACCGCGACACGCGAGCGAACACGGATCCGTGACATGAAGCTGCGGATACAACCGCCCCCTCTGCCTGCACGCCGCGCAGGTATCGGTCTTTCCGTTGCCGCCGGTCGGCACCGCTTGGCTCGCTGGCCCGTGCATGTCCGCGTCGACCACCGTCCCGACGGCAGGCGCAGGCAGCGTCGGGTCGTAGGATTCGTCGAGCATTTCGTCGTAGCCGGCCCGGGCTCCGAGACTCGCAACCGCACAGAGGGCGGCGGCGAGAAAGATGGGAATCACAATCGCTGTTCTCATGGGTTTGACCTCGCATGAAAGGTATGGCTCCAAATGGCGCTCTGGCGCTACTAAATTTCCGCTGATTGAAAAAGATTCAAAACAAGAAGGATTTTTTCATGAGGGGCGATCCGGTTGAACGGCGATTACAGGGTCGAGGCGATGCAGGCAGCCCAGTGCGGGCCGTTGGCCCTGATAGTCCCGCATTCTGTCGTTTTTTGACCGGACAGGGTGCAGACGGCGTATCCGTTGCTCGATTGCGTCCAACAGATGACCACCTCGCCGGACGGATACCTGCACTCGTTGTTGCCGTTGCTGTGCTCGGCACAGGACACGCGGCCGCCGGAAGCAATGTCGCATCCGGGACCATAGGCGTTTCTGTAACAGTAGGTATTGCCCTGCGGGCCCGGGCAGACAGTCTGCGCGCCGTGTATCTCACAGTTCGCTGAAAGCTGCTGGGCGGGAGGGGGCGGCTCGACGACAGGCGGCGGCGTGAATTCCAAGAGGCCGGATGCCTTGGGGTTGGCGGCTCCGTCGAGGACGCGGCAGGCCACTTTGTAGTCGCCGACTTTATGAGAAGGCAGGGTCTCATCCACAAACTTAGTCATGGAGAGCGCGCCTTCTACTTCATTTCTATTCTTTTGCGCCATGTCCGCCATTTCACTGGCTTTGAATCCAAACAAGTAAGCGAAAACCATGGGATTGGGGTCATTAAAGTAGACCCATAACTCATCTCTACCGTTTTCTTCTTTGACTAATATGCCCCCTGTCTTATTCAGCACCGACGACGTGGGCTTCTTATCATTCAGCCCACGTATCCATCCTACGCCTGCGGCAGGAGGGTCCACGACCTTGCATTGAATGGCATTCGGAAACCGGGAAGCCGGCCCGTTCTGCGCATTTTCCGTGCCGACCGCCCTTGGTTCCCCGGCAGCCGGCACCTGGATATCGGCGGCGGATTGGGTGCCGGTGATGGCCTCGACCTTCTTGAGGACCGCGCCTGTGTCGAGACTGCCGGCGGGGGCTGGAATCGCCGCGGTTAGCACGGCTAGAGCTGCAAAAGCGGCCAGACACTTCCGGGGAACGCTCTTCATTTCACCCATCTCCTCATCCTAGCTCCGACGTCTCAATACAAGCGGCTCATGATGCGATCTCCGCTCCCAAAGCGCCGGCATTTCGCGCTTCAGCCGCAGCAACCGCCCTCGCTATCCGGCGGCGCGGTCGCCGTCGAGGTCGATACGTTTACAGGGCTGGTCGAGCAGACGACCGAAGCCGTCTCGTATCTTGGGTCGCCGTTTCCACATGGCTCTACCAGCTGCGCTGCGGTCGGCCGCTTGAGCGACACCACCGCAAACGACGCGAAAGCGGCCATGAACACCAACGAGCGTTTCAGATTGCCGAGCATAATCCCTCCTGCTGCTAAAACTCTAGCCGGAATCCGGCAACGCTCGCCACTAAGATTCCTCTGATCGAAAATGACGCTCGGAAACAACCGCTTCTTGCGCCCCGGCGGCGCGCGGCCATAACGTGTTGACCTGTCGGCCGACAAAGAAGTGTTGGGGACACTACACTAGGGTCCGAAGGAGCTTCCCCGCACGGGAGCACCTCATTCGGAGAAGGGATCATCAGGGCACGATGTCTCATACTGATGCCGCGTAGCGTAAGTGCCGTAGGACACAAAAGAACCGTTGACGCACAGCTTTGGCGGCGGGCAAACCACCCCGCAGGCTCTAGAATTGCCGGCTACGCCACCATTGGGGACCGTCAAGTCTCCACAATGGCGATGTACGATGCAGCTCCCGTTTCCGCCAACAGGGGCGATAGGAGTGACGGGGAAAGGGCGGTGCGGCCGCCGACAGACCGTCGAGCACGGATCGATCTGAGTGTAGCGGTTGCCGCCGGACTTCGATCTCTCCCTGCAGGCGGCGCAAGCGTCACTCTGTTCCTTGGTCGGCACGCACCGGAAGAAGTCCGCTACGGACAGTACCACGCACTGGCTGCCTGGAGGACACTTTCGAACGCAACGGGTGCCTGCGGGACAGCTCCCATAGCCGCACGTCACCGGGCCGGCCGAGGCCGTCTGCCCGAAGTTGATCTCGACCGGCGGCGGGACCCGGGGGATCTGCAGAGCCGCCTCTTCGGCGTCGCCGGGGTTCCCGGCACCTTCGGCCCATGCTCCGCGAGTCATCCCCGCGGATAGGGCGGCGGCCAGAAAGATGGGAATCAGAATCGCTGTTTTCATGGGTTTGACCTCGCATGAAAGGTATGACTCCAAATGGCACTCTGGCGCTACTAAGTTTCCGCTGATTGAAAAAGATTCACAACACGAAGGATTTTTTCATGAGGGGCAATCCGGTTAAACGGCGATTACGAGGCCGTTGGCCCTAATCGTCCCGCATTCTGTCGTTGTGTCGCCGTGGCCCCCGGCGGCGCGCGCCAATTGCGTGCTGACCCGGACGAAGATGCTAAGATTCCATGCGTTCCCTATGCACGCGGCGGCGCTGTTGGCATCATGTCTCTCGGTCGCGGCGGCGGCCACGGCAGGCCGGCCCGCGGTCGCGGCCTCGACCGGCACCCGCATCGACGCCTCTCAGCGCGAGCTCGCCCTACCGTTCATCGAACAGCTCCTGAACCTGCGCGTCGACGAGCTCGGGCCAATGAACATCTCCGGCGAGCAGGTCGACCGCGACATCGCGTCTCTGATCGCGGAGATCGACCGCACGGAGCAGGCTCTCCCCGTCGATCGCGCCAGGGCGCTCCGAGCGGAATACCGCAATTACGCCGATCTCGACGCGCTCGATCGGGACCACTACGCGCTCTCCAAGCCTCTAGAGGCCGCCTGCTCCGGCCTGCGGCTCCGGCTGACGGCCCTGGAGAAGCTGATCCGCCTCCGGACCCATCGCCATCTGCCCGCGGTGGTCGCCCGCGGCGCCAAGAGCGACGCCGACGAGGTCGGGAGGCAGGCGAAGGAGTGGACGCAATACCGCCGCATGGATGCCTTCTGGTCCACCGATTGCGTCGGACTCCTTCGAGAACAGAGGGGCGAATATTCGGCCCGGCGCCGGGCGATCCTTTCGGAGCGCTCCGCTGCGCGGCGTTGCGCCGCCGCAGCCGGCGCTTTCTTCTGCCTCGCGGCGGGCGCGGGCTTTTGGGCCTTCCGGCGGCACTCGCGCTCGGCGGGCGGTGCCGGGCGCCCCCGCCTCATCGGACGGAACTACCGCCTCGAGAGGGAGATCGGCCGAGGAGGAATGGGGCTGGTCTTCGAGGCCACCGATCTGGCGCTTGGCCGCAAGGTGGCGGTCAAGCAGCTGCGCGAGGAGCTCAAGCAGGACCCGAGGGAGCTGGAGCAGTTCCTGGCCGAAGCCCGGATCGTGGCCGGGCTCAAGCATCCGAACATCGTCGGCATCGACGCGATCGTCCAGGACCCGGACGAGACCTATCTCATCTTCGAGCTGATCGAAGGCCGAGGCTTGGACCGCGCGCTGGCCAAGGCCGGCAAGCTGGACCTTCGCTCCGTCTGCTCGCTGGCGCGCCAAGTGGCCTCGGCGCTGGACTATGCCCATGCCCAGAGCGTCATCCACCGCGCCCTCAAGCCGGCGAACGTCATGGTCACGCCGCAGGGCGCCGCGAAGGTCACCGACTTCGGCCTCGCCTGCCGCGCCAGCATGACCGTCGCCTATCTCACCCAGGCCGAGAACTGGGGAACTCCGCAGTACATGGCGCCCGAAGCGGAGCTGGGGGAGACGTCGCCCGTCTCGGACGTATTCTCCCTCGGCGCCCTCGTCTACGAGGCGGTCACGGGAAACATCCCGTTCCCCGGCCCCAACTTCCTGGCGCAAAAGCGCGAAAAGTTCTGGCGTCCGGCGTCCCAGGTCGTCTCCGTCCTTCCGCGGGCGATAGACGAGGTCCTGGCCCGCGCGATGCACCCGGAGCCGGCGGCGCGATTCCGCACCGCGGGGCAGTTGGCTCAAGCGCTCGATTCGCTGGTCTCAGCCTAGACCCAGCCCTCCTGAAGCCCTGGCCGCCCCTTCGCCGGCCGCTTGACAGCCCTGGCAGGCCGGGCCTACACTTTGGCCGGCCATGACGATCCGGATGAGGCTCGCGCTGCTGATCTGCGGGCTGGTCGCCTTCTCCTTCGCGTTGTCCGCGGCGATCCTGGCGTGGTCCGCGCGACGCGCGAGCGACGCGCAGGTCGAATCCCGGCTCACAGCGTTCAACGAGGAGCTCGCGGCGTCGGCCGAGCACGCCATCGCGGCGCGGAATCTGTCGCTCTTGGCGCCCTCGGCCAGAACGGCGATGATGGAGAGAGGAATGCTTTTCCTCTCGGTCTCGCGCGCCGACGGCGGGACGTTGTGGCGCGCGGCGCGAGCGGGCTTTTCGGAGCCCCTCAACGAGGAGGGAGTCCGTCTCGCCTTGGCCGCCGGGCGCCGGCCGAAGTCGTCCTACGAATCGAGCGGCGCCTCCGCCTGGGAGTGGGTGATCCCGCTCCAGGCGCGCATCGAAACGAGAAAGGGAACCTTGGGCGCCGATACGACCGGCGTGGTCCTGCGCGCGGGCTATGACGCCGCCCAGCTCCGCCGCGAGGCATCGGCGGCCGCCGCCCAAGCGGCCGGCCCGGCGCTCAAGAACCTGCTGCTTGCCGCTCTGGCCTGCCTGGCGCTCGGGTTCGCCGGCGCGGCGCGGCTTTCGGCCGGATTCACGCGGACCATCCGCAAGCTTCTCACGGGCGTACAGGCCGTCGGCGAGGGTCATCTTTCGGCCCGGGTCCAGACGAGCCGCGCCGACGAGCTCGGCGAGTTGTCGGGCGAATTCAACGCCATGAGCCAGCGTCTCAAAGAGCTCGAGCATCTCAAGGAAAGCTTCCTGCTGACCATCACCCACGATCTGAACAACCCGTTGTCGGCCGTCACAGGGTACGCCGAGCTGCTGCGCTCGGGCACCTACGGCCCGGTCACGGAAAAGCAGGCAGCCGCCGTAGACCGGATCTCCGAAGGCGGCCACCGGCTCGCGGAGTCGATCGACAACATCCTGGATCTCACCCGGATCGAGGCGGGCAAGATGCCCGTCGCGCCCCAGGAGCTTCACTTGGGAACCGTGGTGCAGACGGCGATCGGCCCGCTCGAGGCAAAGGCCCGCGAGTTGGGTGTCGTCTTCGACGCCTCGGCCATTCCCGACGACGACGCCGTCTGGGCCGACGAGCGCGCCCTGCAGCGGCTTCTGTCGAACCTGGCTTGGAACGCGCTCCGCTACACGCCCAAGGGCGGCCGGGTCTCGCTGAGCTTCAGGCGCGGGCCGGCCGGGACGCCGGGAGAGGACGTCGTCGTGGTCGAGGACACGGGAGCCGGCATACCGAAGGACAGGCTCTCGAGGATCTTCGAGAAATTCTCGCGGATCGAGGAAACGGCCGGCGCGGCGCGCCTGCCCAGCGGGCCGGGGCTCGGGCTCGCGATCTGCAAGCGGATCGCCGAAAGGCACGGGGGGCGCATCTGGGCCGAGAGCGAACTGGGCCGCGGCTCGGCTTTCTTCGTCTCGCTGCCGCGCAACAGCCCCGGCAGCTCTGCCCGGCCCTGATCCTGTCAGGGGGCCAACGACGCCAGCGCCTGCGCGAGTTCCGCCGCGGAGTGGTACCGGCGCTCCGGCTCGGGGTCCAGCGCCCGCCGGACGACGTCGTCGAGCGCGCCGGGAAGCCCTGGAGCGGCCTGGGAAGGCGGGACGAACAGCATCTCGCGCTTCTGCGCCAGATAGTTCGGGCCCATGAACGGCAGTCTCCCGGTGACGAGCTCGTACAGCATCACTCCCAGCGAGTAAAGGTCCGACTCGCGAGACGACGTCCCCAGCTCCTGCTCCGGCGCCATGTAGGGCGGCGTGCCGAAGGTCTGCAGGCCGGTCAGGCGCGTCACCGTCGCGGCGACCCGGTGCGCCAGCCCGAAGTCCATCACCTTGGCCGCGCCTTGCGTCGTCAGCATGACGTTGGCGGGCTTCAAGTCCCGGTGTAGCACGCCGTTGGCGTGAGCGAAATCCAGGGCCGAGCCGACCTGCCGCGCGAGCGCGCACGCGGCGCCGAGCCCCAAGCGGCCCTCCCGCCCCAAGGCGACGTTCAGCGGCTGGCCCTCGACCAGCTCGAAGACCAAGTAGACGTCCGAACCGTCTTTGACCACGGCGTAGATCTCCACGATGTGCGGATGCTTGAGCGCCGCGACCAGCCGCGCCTCCGCCAGGAAGGCCTCCATGTCCCTCGGGCTCTGCTTGAACTCCTCGCGCAAGCGTTTGACCGCCACCTTGCGCCGCAAGCCCAGGTCGGTGGCCTCAAAGACCACTCCCATGCCGCCGCGGCCGAGCTCACGCTCGAGCCGGAAGTTGCCGCCGATGACGTCGCCCGCGCCGGAAGATCCGGAGGCCGGCCGGCGCCTGCCCCGTGCGAACCAGAGCCCCGCTCCGGCCAGAAAGAGGGCGCTTGCCGTGCCGCCGGCCGCCAGCCTCCGGCGCGAGCGCCGCCGCTCGAAGGACTTGCGCGCCTCGGCGTAGGCTTCCTCGTCCTCCTGCAGCGCGGACCGAAGGCGGAGGTCGAGCTTTTCCATCTCGTCCAAGAGATACGCCAGATCGAGCCCGTCCCGGACCACCTTGGGCATGGGCGTTCCCGGGGGAAACCAGAATCGGATCCTCGCCTCTGTATTCTTCGGCTTGGCGTCCGCATAGACGATGGGCATGAAGCTCTGCAAGAGCATGTCGGGGCCTGTCCGCAGTCCCTTGCGGGCGACCTTCTCGAACTCGGCGCGCTGTCGCCTCCTCTTCAACATCTCCAAGCGCTGGAGCTTCTCGTTGAAAGGGCCCTGCGCTTGCGTCACCGCCCGCAGCAGTTCGGCTCGTTCCCCCTCGAGAGCAAAGAGGTCCTCGGCGATGCGATAGCGCTCCCGCATCGGCTCCAGGCGCAGCAGGCAGCGCACGACGTCGGAGGAGACCGAGCGCAGCTCGCTCATCGCGTCGGCCTGGAGCTTGTCCTGATCTCCCGTCTGGAATCCGGCCGACGCGGCCGTGCTCGTGTCCACGAGCCGCTTCATCTCATCGACGGAGAGCGTCCGCGCCCGGCGCATCTCTTCCTTGGAGCCATCCGTCAAGTCGTCCGCGAATGCGGGCGGCGTCAGGAGGATGAACGCCAGCAGGACCTGCAGCATTCCAAAGCGAAGAGTAACCCCGGAAAGCAGGTCCGGCAAGGGACCGAGGTCAATCCCGGTCCAGAGCGCGAAGACCGGTCACTTGCTCGGAGTGGCTCCCGAGTTCCAGTCGGTCGGGCTCTGGGCCGTCCCCGTGCTTGTCGTCGTCGTGTGCGACTGGGTCGTCGTAGTGGTCGGGGGCTGGGTCGGCGAGGCGCCGCCGCCGCAGCAACCTCCCTCGCCGCCGCCGGAGCCTTGCGCGACGGTGGACGGCGCAAGGGATGCGACCCCGAAGCCGGAGCAGGCCAGAGCGAATGCGAACGAGCGCGTCCATTTCAATCTCATAGGCCCTCCCCCGCGCAGCCGATCACTGGGGTTTGGCTCCCGAGTTCCAGTCGGTGGGACTCTGAGAGGACGAGGAGTTCGTCGTCGTGGTAGTCGTAGTGGTCGTGGTCGTGGGCTGGGTCGGCGAGCCGCCGCCGCCACCGCCGCAGCAGCCACCCTCGTCCCCGCTGGGGGGAGGATACTGCGTGGTGGTCGTAGACGTGGTGACCGTCTGCCCGACGGTGGACGGCGCAAGGGATGCGACCCCGAAGCCGGAGCAGGCCAGCCCGAACATGAACGAGCGCTTCCATCCGGATCTCATAAGCCCTCCCTTGCCCGGCCTCAATTCCCCTCGGTGTAGGTCTGCTTCGAAACGCGCTCCGTGGCCTCCGGCACCGTGTCAGCCGGCCACTGGAACGGCCCGGGATGGCACCTGCGGCCTTGCCCCGACACGCGGGCGCAGTCGCTGACGATCTGCCCCTGCTTCGTTTGGCTGTAATCCTGCTGGATGTTCTTGCCCAGCCGGTCGGCTTGGTGGGATTGGTTCTGCGCGATGGCGAGGTGCTGTATGCCTTGCGTGATCAGCATCATCCCGGTCGCCAGCAGCATGCCCCCCAGCATGGGAGCGATCGCCATCAGCGCCGCGCCCAAGGCCAGAAGGAGCGAGCCGATGAACATCATCGCCACTCCCATGTTGTGGTTCTTCCGGGCCGCGTTGCTGAGGTTCTTGGCGTTGTCGATCTGGGGCTGATAGGGGGTGAAATCCTTGGACGGTCCCGCGTCCGGAGCCGGCTGCACGCCGTCGTTGAGAACGCCTCCCCCCATCGGCGAGACCACTTGAGGCAAGCCCACGTCCGCGGGCGCGGACATGGTGCCGCCGTTGGTCCGGGTCATTTCAAAAGCGTTTCTCTCATAGCGAGAAGCCGCCTCCTCCGTGGGGGCGAGCACCTTGCCCTGCATCGAGCTGAGCTTCGCCCATTTGAGCGCTCCCATGGAAACGCGCGACGAGACCCGGGTCGAGTCGATCTGCTTGCCGGCAGCCGTCTGCTGCTTGGGGAATTTCCCCAGCTTTTGGTGCCCCGCCGCGCGGGGGACGGCTCGCGCTGCAGGAGGGGCGGCCATGGTGATGGCGTTCCTCATCGTCGCGACCATTCCCATCACCGTTCCGGGCGCCATGGGGCTGGCGTCCGCCATGCCCGGGGCGGTTGCGATGCCCTGGGAGCCGGCGGGAAGCGCGGCGAGCCCCTGGAAATCGGAGGTCTCGGCGCCCGCGCCGGAGGCCGCAGCGCCGCCGGAGGATGCCGCGCCGCTTGCCGGCGCCGCCTGAGGCCCGCTCTCCGTTGCGGCGCCGGCCGAGAGGCCAGCGCCGCCCCCCGCCGTCGCAACGCCGTCCGAGGTCTTGTCGGCCGGCTGGGCCGATCCGGCGCCCGAGGCGGCGGAACTCGCCGCTCCCGACGACTGCACCCCCGCCGAGGGGGCCAGGCCGGCGTAGGCCGCGGGCTTGCCGGCGTGCGCCCGCATGAAAGAGCCGATGGAGAGGCCCGCCGCGACCCCGGCGCCCAGGAAAGCCGTCAAGACCAGCCAGCCGCCCATCTTCGACGCGAAAGCCGCTCCCAGGACGCTTTGCTCGCCCAGAATCTTGGCGATATAGCCGGCGATCCGCCCGAGGCCCAAAGGTCCTCTGAAGGCCATTTCCGCGGGGGCCCTGACCAGCGCGATGCCCGAGCTCGGGGAGCCTGAGCTCCAAGCGACCCCCGCGCCCTTCTTCTCTTTCTCCTTCTTCCGGAGCGTCGGAATCTTGGGAGACAGCTCGCCGCCGCTCAGCCCCGTCTCTTCGACAGGCGTCACGGCCGCGGTCCCGCCGCGCTTTGCCCGCGTCACTTTTGCTGCTCCTGCTTGACCATCGCCGCCGCCGTGTACGCGTCCGAGATCGCCTGGTCCAGATGCTTCTCGGCATCGGACGCCTTGGATGCACGTTGGTCGACCGGCGTGGCTTTGGCGAAGGCGGCGAACCAACTATTGATCGCCGCGGTCAGCTCGGTCTGCTCGTCGGCGAACACGTCCGCCGCCGCCGAGCTCGTCTTCAGGACGCTCAACGCTTGTTTCAGATTTCTGTCCCACCTTCAGGAATTCATTCCACGGGTGCCGCATGTCCCATAGCGCCGCGGCCACCCCCTGGTCGTTCGGCGACTGGCTCTGCATGGCGGCGATATTGGCGGCTTGCACCGATCGGAGGGTGAACGCGTACGACGTGGTCCCCTCGCAGTCGAGCGCCCCACCCGACGAGCTGAAATTGTCCGTCCCCGCCGCGAGCCGGGCCTCGCAGTCGTGAGCGGCTTGCAGGTGCGCCGAATAGGAAGCGAACCCGCTCGAGCCCAACCGGCTTGCCGCATCCGCATCCGTCAGGAGCGCCATCCGCGTGATCTCGGTGAAGTCGGCGGAAGCGGGCCGGGCGACGTAGTTGACGAGGAAGTCGCCCTGCTGGTCGACGAACTGCTGCGGGCTGAGGTACTGCAAAGTGGGGGCGTTGTTAGTGCCGCCGCCGCCACTGCCGCCGCCCGTCGCCGCCCCCGTATTCGCCGGAGCGACGGGCGCCGCCGGAGACGCCGCCGCTGCCGGTGCCGCGGCAGCCGGCGCCGACGTGCCGGCGCGTTGGGACGCGGAGTTCGTTGCCCCACCGCCCCAGGACAAGGCGCTCCCAGCCGATTCCGCCGACCACGGCATGGCTTTCGAGATCGGGTTGGATCCAAGAGGCGAGGCCGCCCGGCGGCCCGTGGGGTCCGTGATCAGCGAGGCGAGGAAGTGATGCGCGGGCGCCGTCTTCCCGATATCCGCCGAACGGTTGAGGTTGGCGGCGACGGCGCCATCCGGCCCCGTCTGCGCCCCATTCGGGTGAGCCATAGCTTGGTCGCCCGTCCCGACGTGCGCCCCGGCGACGGCCCCACCTCCCGCCCTGTTGACGTCGTGACCAAAGCCCGCGTGGTCCAACGTGCCGACGACGCGGGCGGGCTCGGCCGCGGGCGCGGAGGCGGGTTGCTGCGGCTCGGGCCGAGCCGGCTGTTCGGCGTTAGGCGCCTCGACGAAATGGTTGGATTCCGGGGCGGTGGCGGTCTCATTCGGGGCGGTCCAACCGGAGAAGGGCTCCACCATCGAAAGGCTCCGGCCGGCCTGCGACGTCGAAGATTTTCGGCCGACGCGCGGAACCGCAAGCGCCCGGGCCTTGTTCCCGGCGGCGCCGAAGATCCAGCCGGTGGGCGCCTTACCCGACGGGCGCGCGCTGCGAGTCTCGTCGGCATCCGGCGACGAGCTGATGTGCTTGAGGCCCAGCGAGATCACGGCGATCACGGCGATGCCGGCAAGAAGATTCCCGGGCTGGGCCACGAATGCCGGCAGCTTTCGCATGCTCGACTTCTCCGGGTTGGTATTCCTGAGCTTCATACCCTACATGTAGCTCCCAAGGCGAACTCACCGCCACTAAATTTTTTCTTAGTGAAATTTGCTTGTGCTCACAGGCCTTTTTTCGCCCGGCACCACCTGCCTGAACCGTCCGTCATTCCCCAAAACGACGCATCAATACTTGATCGGTTGAAGGGTCCGCTTCGCTCGCTTCTTATAGGCACGGAAAGGCTTGGAAGGCTGCGCGTTCGAGCTCTTAGCGCCCACGGCCGCGGGAGATTGCGAAGACTTCCCGTCGCTCGATACGCCGGCCTGAACCGGAGAGGAGGCGGCCGGCGACGAAGACACGCCCTTGTTGCTGCCCAAGGTCTGGGCCGCCGTCACCTGCTGGATCGGCGCCGTCGGCACCGCCGCGGCGGGGGACTGCGCCGATGAGCTTGGTTGTGCGCTCGTCTGGCTCGTCGTAGTGGTCGTCTTGGAATTCTGCAGCGGCTGAGTCTGCTGCGAGTTCTTCTTCTTGTTCATCATCATGCCGATCGCCACGCCCGCCCCTGCGCCTACCGCTGCGGCCCCAAGGGCTCCCATCATCGTCGACGAGCCGCTGTCGCAGGCCGCCTTCCCTGGCGCACCAGCGGAAGGCGCGTTCGGTTTGGCGCCAGGCGTCCCTCCCGGCTTGGCGCCAGGCGTCTCACCCGGCTTGGCGCCAGGCGTCTCACCCGGCTTGGCGCCAGGCGTCTCGCCCGGCTTGGCGCCAGGCGTCTCACCCGGCTTGGCGCCAGGCGTCTCGCCCGGCTTGGCGCCAGGCGTCTCGCCCGGCTTGGCGCCAGGCGTCTCGCCCGGCTTGGCGCCGGGATCCGTCTGGTTTCCGTTCAGCTGCTGTTTCGTTGTTTCCACGTCTTTGTTGGCGGCCTCTTGGGCTTCTTTTTCGTAGCGGGCATCGCAGTCGGGTTCCCCCGCGGCCCTGCAGGCTTTCACCTTGTCGGCCACTATGGGGCTCCGCAATGCCGCCCAACATTCAAGAGGGACCGCCAGTAGAATCGCAACGACGACGGCAAAACTCTTATTCATTGATCAGACCCCCCCGACTTGAGTGCTCGGACTGGTGCTCGTTTGACAAAGGGACGCGAGAACCCCGAGGGGGCTTGCGCGTTTGAGTCGTCGAGAGCTTGCGAAGCCGCATCGGGCGACGACAGCGACCGGACCGGCTTCAAAGTCGCGGCCGCCGGAGCCGCGGAAGCCGCGCTCGGGTTCATGCTGGTGGCGGAACCCGCCTGCTGCTGGGTCGGCGCGTTCGGGCAGGACGTAGCCCATTCGGCCGTGGCCGGGCACCACTGCGTCACCGGGCTCGGCGCGGCGGACGTCTGGGTCGGAGAATAGGAGGTGCCGGACGTCGAAGGAAAGCTGGAGTCCTGCGAGCCGGCGTTGGGGTCCGTCGGGCTTGCGCTCTTATTCTGCATCGCCCCTGCCGCGGCCGCGCCCAGCCCCCCCACGGCGGCCGGAACAGCGCCCATCAGGGCTTGCGTCATCGGGTCGCTGCCGCCGGCCTTGCCACCGGCGCCAGCCGCCTCGCCGGCACCTGACGCCGCCTTAGCCTTGCTGATGGCCTCCTTCGCGTCGGCGTCCGCGGCCTTTTTGCCTTCTTTGTCGTATCGGGCTTCGCACGCTGCCCGGGTCTGCCCAGAAGCAATGCAAGCTTTGATCTTCGCCGCCACCGCCTTGGTACGTGCGATATTCCCCCAGCACTCAAAAGGAACCGCCAACAGCAACGCGGCGATGACAAGAAATCTCGTTCTCATGGGTGTGGCCTCGCACCAAAGGTATGCATCCAAAGGGCTTGCCGAGTCCACTAACGTTTTATTTAGCACGGAAACGTCAGGCGCGCAATGCCTATTTCAGCGAGGGAAGGTCTGGCTGTAGGGTTGCTGAGAGCCGTATCTTACCGGCAATTGGCGACGCACTTGCCGTTATACTGCGCGTAGCTGGAATCCTTTCCCAGATACGTCCCGGTGACGTTGTTCCATGAGGTCTGGGTCGAGGTGCTCAAGCCGTGCGCCGGCAGCGAGCCGGCTGAAAGATCGAACTTGTTCCCGGTCCACCCAGCCGGCCCAAGGTCGGTCTGCCTATAGATCCAATCTCCATCGTCCATGTGCAGGATCCAGTAGCCGCCCAGATGGCTCCTATTGAACGCGCCGGTGGCATTGCCGTCGGCGTTCACCGCGATGCCCGGCGTGCGCGTGGACTCGCCGCTGGCGGTCAGGTTGTCCCAACCGTTGGTGCTCTTATCGCCCGGCCCGCCGAACATCGTCGCCCGCCCAGTGAGGTGCGAGTTGCCGGCGTCGATGGCGTCTTTTTCAGCCTTCGAGATATCGCCGTTCGCGCCGCTGGGACAGTCGGCGTTCACCTTCCCGTCCTTCGCGTCGATCGTGCAACCGGCGACGTTGGCCCCCAGGCTTGCTTTTCCGCTGCACGGGTCGAAGTCCGCTTTACGCAGCGTCCCATTCCCCAGGTTCTTGCCAACGGCCTGCTCGAACTGCTTCTTCTTTTGTCTCACCTCTGCCTGCTTTTTGGCGTCGCAAGGATCCGCATTGGGTCCCATCCTTGGCGCGCCCTGCGTCAGCGGTGCTCCCTGCGTCAGCGCTCCTGCAGCGCTTCCATCGTTCCCCGCCATTGCGCCTTTCATCAGCGCTCCCGCGACGGCTCCTAGAGCAGGCGAGATAGCTTGCACAACCGCTGCCGCGTTGTTGCTGCCGGCGGCCTGCCCTCCCTGCTGTTGCTGCTGCAGTCCGCACGTCTGCGGCGTATTGCCCATCGCGTCAGGGCAGCAACCCGCCGGGGTCCCAGCCGGGCAAACCGCGGCCCCGCATTCGAAAGGGATCGCCATCAGCATCGCGGCGACGAAAACGGAGCTCGTCTTCATTAGGCTGGCCTCGCGCAAATGATGCGTCCAAACGGCGTTCCGGAGCCACTAACTTTTCTCTAAGGCGAAGAACTCAAGCGGTGGCAAGGCTTTCTTCAAGGAAGAAACGTTCGGCTGTACGATCACTGAGCGCCGGCTATTCAGGCCTGTAGTTCGCCGCGACGCTGCTCAGGCTGACGACGAATGGATCTCCGTCGAGGTTCTTGAGGTCCTTGAGGTCCGCCCGGGCGGTGCACCTAACGATGTCCGGCGGCGCCAGCTCAAAGCCGCCAGTGACGGCTCCGATGTGCTGATCGAGCGAGTAAAGGCGGTTGTCCCGCCTGTCCCAGAAGAACATCGGACGATGCCAAGGCTGATGTCCGCCCGAGGATTCGATCATGAAGACGAAGAATCGCGAGTCCGCCGTCCATGCCCCTTTCGTGATCCTCGCCCCGTGTTCGCCGTCGGCGGATGCGAAGCTCTTCTTGAATCTCACTTTGCCGTGCGACGGCCCGATCGCCACCTCGCTCTCGCGGGTCTTCGTAGTGATGAGCGCGGCGCCGTAGAGATTATCCGGAGCCAAGAAATAGTTGCGCTTGCCCCCTCCCGCGGCCGGCTCGCGCGCAACGCTCGACAGCGCGAGCGATGCGAGCATGAAACCGGCGGCGAGCAGCGCAAACCTAAACGAGCTTTCCCATCGGGGTCTTATCGGCCTTCCCATGCGTGTCCTCGTTTCGCGTCATTATATACACGATCGGCTACGTCGCGCACGGCCGACGGTATGGCGTCGTCGCGAGCTTCAAGCTGGGCGGGAGAATCCTGCTTCTGCCGGCCGTCCTGCTGCTGGCCCGACTGCCGCGAATGCGCCGCAACATCTCTCAAGCTGACGCTGAACGGGACTCCGTCGATGGAGTTTGAATCCCCAGGATTCGACCAGGTGGTGCCGCTCACGATGTCCGGTGACGCAAGCGCGAACCCGTCGGTGATCGGTCCCATCCTACGATCGAGCGAGTAGAGCTGGTTGTCCTGCCGGTCCCAGAAATACATCGGATGATGCCACGGCTGATGCCCTCCGGAGGATTCGAGCATGAAGACGAAGAATCGCGAGTCGGCCGTCCAAGCCGCTTTCGTGACCCTCAACCCGTGTCCGCCGTCAGCGGAAACGAAGCTCTTGCTGAATACGGTTTCGCCCCGCGACGGCCCGATCGCGATCTTGCTCTCGCCGGTCTTCGCGGTCGTTATCGCGGCGGTGTAGCGATCGTCCGGAGCCGAATAACGATCGGGCTCGCCCGCCCGGCATCGAGGCGCCGAGATAGAGACGCCCATGGCGAGCAGGAACAGCGCGAACGCGGCAGAACGATTCCACTTGGATCTCACAGGCCCTCCCTGCGTGATGGGATTCATATCCGTTCCTAGCGGCACTTGCCGACGCACTTGCCGTTATACTGGGCGTAGCTGGAATCCTTTCCCAGATAGGTCGCGCTGACGTTGTTCCACGAGGCCGGGGTCGTGACGCTCAGGCCGTGCGCCGGCAGCGAGCCGGCCGTAAGGTCGATCTTGTTCCCGGTCCAACCCGCCGGTCCCAGGTCGGTCTGCCTGTAGACCCAATCCCCGTCGTCCATGTGCACGAGCCAGTAGCCGCCCAGGTGGCTCCTGTTGAACGAGTCCGTGGCGTTGCCGTCGGCGTTCACCGCCACTCCCGGCACGCGGGTGGAACTGCCATCGGCTGTCTTGCCGGCCCAGCCGTTGGTGCTGGAATCGGCCGGCCCGCCGAACATGGTCGCCCGGCCCTTGACCTGCGGGTTGCCGTTGTCTTTCGCATCCTGTTCGGCCTTCGCGAAGCGGTCCGCCGTGCTTTGGGGGCAGTTGGCGTTCACCTTCCCGTCGCTCGCCTCGAGGTTGCAGCCGGCGATGTTGGCCCCCAGGTCCGCCTTTTTTTTGCACGGATCGAAATTCACGTTGCGCACCGTGCCGGGCCCCAGCGCATCGCGGAGGTTCTGCTCGAACTGCTCCGTCTTTTGTTTCACCTTTGCCTGCTTCTTTGCGTCGCAAGGATCGGCGTCGTTCGCCGCTGCCCCAGCCGAGCCCTGTCCGGGGCAGAGCATCGGCAGCGCGGCGGCTACAACAGCCGCCAGCCAAAACGAGGACGCATGACTCTTTCCTCTCATGATCGCCTCCTACGGATTCCTCGACTTGAGCACTCGGATCGGCGGCCGCTTTATGAAGGGGCGGGAGAGCCCGGAAGGGGCTTGCGCGTTCGAGCCGTCGGGAGCTTGCGCTGAAGGCGCGCTGGTCGACCACGGAGCCGGGAGCGGAGCCAAAGCCGGAGCCGCGTTCGACTTCATGAGAGTGGCGGCCCCCACCTGCTGCTGGACCGGCGCGTTCGACGTGGGGCAGCTGGTAGACCACGTGCCCGTGCCCGGGCACCACTGGTTCGTCGGGGTCGGCGCGGCGGGCGTCTGGGGAGTCGAGGATCCGGTGTCCGACGGATAGGTGGGGTTCTGAGAGCTGGGGTCCTGGGCGCTGGGGCTCTGCCCGGCGCCTCCGCCCTGCCCCATCGCCGATGCGGCTTGGCCCAGGGGCCCCATGAGTTGCCCCAACTGTCCCAGGCCGCCGTCGCCGCCGCCCGCCGCTTGCTGGACCGCTTTATTCACGGCGTTCTGATTCACGCCGCCACCACAGGCGTCGCCGAGGGCCCCGACTACCCCCTTCGCCGCAGCCTTGCGCTCCGGGCAGCAGTCCGGGATCGGCATCGGAGTCCCGTTCGCGCACACGAACGCTTGGGCCCCGCGTCCCAGAGGAACCGCAAGCAGCGTTGCGGCGATCAAAATGAATCTCATTTTCATCAGTCCGACCTCACGCCAAAGGTATGCATCCAAACGGCTTGCGGGCGCCACTAACTTTTTCTTCAGCGTGAACAAGCGCGCGAATCAAAGGGCTTTTTGAGGGACGAAGAGCCCCGTTAAACGGCGCCTGAGCGGGCTTCTCCACGATCGCCGGCTCACGGATTCCTCGACCGTATCACTCGGACCATCCCATGGTTGCGGGAGAGCCCCGTGGAGGTCTGCCCATCGGCGCCTAGCGCGGGAGCCTGCGACGAGGCCGGGCTGGCGTACCTCATAGGCTGTACCGGGTTGGAAGCCGCATTCGCAGAAGCGGCGCTCGGGGCTGCTGACGTGACGGCCCCCACCTGCTGGGTCGGCGCGGTGCCCGCGGTGGGGCAGGAGGTAGCCCATGTACCCGTGCCTGGGCACCACTGCATCGGCGCGCTCTCCGCGTCGGCCGGGGAGGTCGCCTGGTCCGATCCGATGTCCGCCGTCGAAGGATCGCTGTAGCCCGCCGAGTCGTTGCCGACCTGCTGGCCTCCCGCCATCCCGGCGGCGGCCTGGCCAAGCGCCCCTACGGCTCCTTGCGCCAGACCCTGCGCCAACGGTCCCATGGCGCTGTTGCCGCCGCCCTGGCCTGCCGCGCTACCGCCGGCTCCCTTTCCTGCGCCGCTGCTGCCAGCGCCACCCTGCGATGCCCCGCTGCCGAGGCCGTCGGCCCCACCCTGTTGCTGGAACGCTTTGTCCAGGGCGTTCTGGTAATTAAAATTCGGGGGGCAGGAGTTGCAGCCGAGGCCGCCGCCGGAGGCCAGGCAGGCCTGCTTCGTCTGGGCGACATTCTCGGGGCAGCAATCCTTGATCGCGCATACCCCCGACTTGCACTTGACCTGTCCCGCCGGGCAAGAATCCGCCCCTCCGCCCCCGCAAGTGGCGCACATGGCGCCGCATTTGCGAACGGGAACCATCAGCAGCATCGCGGCTACCGCCAGAAATCTCGTTTTCATCGGTTTGACCTCACGCGAAAGGTATGCGCCCAAAGCGGGTCCGGGCGCCACTAACTTTTTTTTCAGCGCGAGGGCATCCGGTAATCAAAGGACTTTTTTTCGGAGCGAGACCTCCTGCTGAACGGCGGCTGAGCAGGTTTCTCTATGATCAACTCTTCACGGATTTCGCGAACGAAGCACTCGGATCGGCGGTCGTTTGATAAAAGCACGGGAGAGCCCCGAAGGGGCTTGCGCGTTGGAGCCGTCGGGAGCTTGCGTTGAAGTCGCATTGGCCGACCACGGCGCCGGGAGCGGAGCCAAGGCCGGAGTCGTCGGATTCGCGGAAGCCGTATTCGGGTTCAAGCTGGTGACGGCCCCCACCTGCTGGATCGGCGCCGTCGGCGGGGGGCAGGATGTAGCCCACGTAGCCGTGCCCGGGCACCACTGGTTCGTCGGGGTCGGCGCGGCAGGCGTCTGGGAGGGAGAACTCGTGGCTCCGGTGTCCGAAGGATAGCTGGGGGTCTCAGGGCTGGCCGTCTGCGGGCTTGCGCCCTTCCCCATCGCTGACGCAAGTTGGCCCAGGGAGGACGACAGGGCTTGTCCCAACTGTCCCAGGCCGCTGTCGCCGCCCGCTTTTGCATCCACCGCTTTCTTCACGGCGTCGTTATTCACGCCCTTACCACAGGCGTCGCCGAGGGCCCCGACCACCGCTTTCGCCGCAGCCCTGCGCTCCGGGCAGCAATCCGGGATCGGCATAGGAGTCCCGTTCGCGCACACAAACGCTTGGGCTCGGCGCCCAAGGGGAACCGCCATCAGCGTCACGGCGACCAAAATGGATTTCGTATTCATAAGTGTAGCCTCGCGCCAATGGTATGCGTCCAAACCGAACGTCGACGCCACTAAGTTTCCTCTGTTTGTGAAGAAATCCGGCGATCAAAGGATTTCTTTGAGGAAAGGAACGCCCGGCTGAACGGCAGCTAAGCCCGCATTTCAAGAGCGCGGCGCTCTTACTGAGCGAGAAGACCGCGGCAGATCAAGGGAGTGGCCGCCTCCGACGATCCTCGGCAGCGGCGGTTCAGCACCTCGATCGAGGGCTTGCATTGGCCGGACGTCGAGCAGATATCGAAACACCTCTGCTCCGACCGGCCGGAGCCAAGACAGACTTCCCACGCGTCCGGAACGCGACACCCGGGAGTCTTCTGGCAGGACGCCGCGCATTCCTCAAAACGGCCGGCATCGAGACATTTCCCCCACGTCTCCGCGCGAACCGCCCCCGTCTCCACGGGTCTCGGGCCGCTACCGGCGGACGCGCCGGCACGGCCCGAGGAAGTCAAAAGGTGCTCGGACCCCGGCACGGCCTCGGATTGCGCAGAGCCGCCCCATGGCGCCAAGGGGTCTTTAAACGGAGGGGGCCGCTTGGAGAGCAACGCAAGCGGCACGCACACGAACGCGGTCAAGAGCGCGAGGCGCGAGAGAAGCGGGTTGAACCGCCGGAAGGCGGCCGCGTACGAAAGCTTCTGGCCGTCGGCCGCGCCCGCCTCCGCCCGGCGCGGCTTGGATGCGGCAGCGGCCCCCGACGGCAGGAGGACGCGCGCCTCGTCCTTTTCGCTGCCCCCGGCTTTGCTCGCCCCAGCGTCTGATTCAGGCGGGCGCCTCGGCTCCGGCAGCAAGCCCGCCAGTTCCTTCACCCGCCGCGCGGGCCTCCAGTTCCGCCGCTTTCCCGGCGCCTTGCCCTCGGGGCAGACCAAGGATTGGGGCCCGAACCCTGGCCGCGCGGCCAGTTCCGCGACGGCGAACGGCCCTTTCGGGTGTCCGGACTCCAGCAGCCAGAATCGCGCCCCTTCGGACATGCGTCATCAGTATAGCGGCGAGCCGCGATTGCGCAAGAGGGCGCGGAAGATGGTAGCATCCCCGAATCATGGCGGCACGGCTAAGCGTCGGAGTGCGACGTGCCAAAGGACGGGCCGAACTCGAATGGTGCGCGCGCCTCATGGCGGGATCGGAGCCTTGGCTCACGCTAAGACGCGGCTGCCGCTCCGCCTTGGCGATCCTTCTGGATCCATCGCGCGAGGTGCATGTCGCGGCCGCCGGCGGCCGGCCGGTGGGCTTCATCATCATCGCGATGACCGGCCCCTTCAGGGGATACATCCAGACGATCGCGGTCGATCCCGCGCATCGGGGCTCCGGGGTCGGCGGCCGCCTTATCTCGTTCGCCGAGCGGCGCATCTTCGCGGAGAGCCCCAACGTCTTCCTTTGCGTATCCTCGTTCAACCATCGGGCCCGCAAGCTCTACGAGCGCCTGGACTATAAGGTGGTCGGCCGGCTCAAGGATTACGTCGTCCGAGGCCACTCGGAGATCCTGATGAGGAAGACGACGGGGCCGCTCTCCGGCTTCAAGCCGGCCCGCCGAGCATCGAGCTGACCGATGCGTAAGCGCACGTGACGCGCGTTTAAGCGACGTCCCTTCGGCACCGAATTATCGGTGCAAATGCAGGGATTCTCCCCTTAAGAATCTTTTTAGTGGCGTCAGCCCGGGCTTTCCGGCAATCCTCCAAGCGAGACGGGCTTCAGCACCGCCCGAGGTGGAGTCAAATGAAAACCGAGATTTGGAAGGGCCGCAGGATCGAGGATGGGGGCGAGACGATGGTCGCGCTCGCTCCGGAGACCGCCCCGGACGACATCGACCAGCCCGACATCCCGACGCTTCGTCAGAAGGAGAAGGAAAGGAAGGGAGTGGGCGTGTACTGGCAGACCGGCTGCCCCGGCGGCGGCAGCGCGCTGGCGCGCGTCGCGGCTTCGGAGCCCGCCCTCACCGAGTGCTTCGGCCTTGGAAGGATCGCGGCGAAGCTGGCCGCGGTCTTCGGGGGACGGGCCTCTCTGCTGGGACAGCTGCTGCTCTCGAAGGCCGGCGCCTGGCTGGTCCTCGCCGGCGTCGTCGCCGGCGGCACCGCGGCCGGCGCGCTCGTCGGCTTCGCCGTCGCGCCTTCGGCCCGGCCGGTGACGGCGGCCTTCACGCGGCCCTCCCTGAGCGGCCCCAGCTCGACCATCGCCCTGGCCGCGCCGAAAGACAAGTCGCTCGACTATGTCGCGCGCGCCAATCAAGGCGAGATCCTTTTCGAAGACAGGAACTTCCTGGCTCCGAAAGATGAGGGAACGGGCACCGGCGCCGGTCGCGGAGCCGGCTCCGGCTCGGGCGCCGCCGAAGCGTCGCCCGTCCCGGGCGCGGATGCCACGGTCGACGCGCTCGGCGCGTTCCCGGCCGGCGGAGCCGCCGAGGCGGCCCAACTCTCGACGAAGCTCAACGGCCTGGGCAACGCGAGCGGCAACAACTTCGCGTCGGGCGCGCGGCTGGCCGACCTGAAGCCGCTCAATGGCGGCTTCCAGTTGAAGCAGCCGTCGGCCTTGCCGGCTCTCGACAAGAACCACCAGAAGCTCACCGGCTTCAGGAAGACGCCGGCCCGGATGTCGGCGACGAACATGTCCGGCACCCAGGGCCACGCCAACAGGGCCATGGGCCAGCTCAAGATGGCGCGAACCCTCTCCTACGCGGCGGCGGGCATGCCGAGCTCGGAGGGCCAGCGGCAGTACGCCACCAACGCGTTCGAGCAGCAGGCCACGCAAGGCGGGCAGCTCGCCGCGCCCGTCGCCAACGACGGAGTCCCCCAGGTGGTCGTACCTCCCGGCACCGGCGCGCCGAACACCATGGACACTACGCAGCCGCCGCAGCCGACCATCCCGGACGTCCCGACGGCCGTCGACGCCACCCCCGACTACACGCAGCAGAAGGATATGGCGAAGGCGTTGGCCGCGCTGGCCGCCATGCTGCGCATGATTGGAATGGCGATGATGGCCATCGGCGGGGTGCTCATGGCTGTGGGCATGTCGCTGCTGAAGCCGCCGACGACGATGATCGGGATCGCATTGATCGCCGCCGGAGCGGCGCTGCTCGCCATGGGCATGATGATGCTCTCGGCGGCGAAGAACGCCGCTGATCAGGCGAGCAAGATAGGGCAGCAGATGCAGGACGAGAACCAGCAGACCCAGGGGCAGATAGCCAAGGATGACGCGCAGGCGAAGGCCAACGGTCAGTCCTACACGCCTCCCGACATGACGAAGAAACTCGGCGACAACGCCGAGCTGCATCAAAGGATCGACACCGAGCGCAACGCCACTTACAATCTGCCCGGCGTAAAAGACGCCAGCAACACCGCGAACACGAACACCAACGGAGGGAATTCCAGCCGCGTCGGTCCGTGACGGCCGATTCAAGAAGGTGATGGGAGCAGCCGCCCGCGAAGCGAGGTGCCACGCTTCGCGGGCGGCTCCTATTTTCGACGGCAGTAGGGCTTGGTCGAGTCCGCGAAGCAGAGGCGGCTCACGACTTGGCCGGGCGGTTCGCAAGCGTGCTCTTCCCAACAGCGCGCCACACAGTACTGCTCGTCGTGATAGAGCCGTAAACAGATGTCCCAGCCGCTGGGCGGCGCGCAGCCGCTGTACTTGGCGCAGGCGGCGGCGCATGAGGCGAATACCTTTTCGGAGAAGCAGGCCTCCCAGACGTCCTTGCGCAGCGTGCGGCGCAGCCTGAGCACGTCTTCATCGGGCAGCCCGTTCAGCCAGACCAGGCTCGCCGACGTGTAGCCAGCGTCCGATTTCCGTTTTTCGCTCGCCTTGGCCACCCCGAACGATTCGCCTCCGGCCGGCGCCGGCCCGACCGGCTCGCCGGCCGACACGCCGATGCCTTCCGGCAGTTGTCGCCCCGCTGTCGGCGCGGGCAGAGAGTCCGGCTTGAACCCGACCTTCCCCGACGGCCGGCTCTCGGGAGCAACGGAGAAGTGTCCGCTCATCACGAGCCACGCTCCGCCCCCGAAGACCACGAGCGCCGCCACCAGCAGGAACGTGGGATAGTCCAGAGTTCGGCGGCGCGCCAGGCGGCGCTCGGCCGCCGCCGCTTGCGGGGACTCTTTCTCCACGAGGGCGGAGGGCTTCGCCGCCGGGGCCGGCACCGGAGTGATGAACCGCGTGGCGTCCGACGGCAGGGTCTTCCTCTCCTGCGGGCTGAACAGATCGACGGCAGCGCTCGCCCGCGGCGCGGCGGAAGGCTCCGGCGCGGCCGGCGGCCCAGCGGGCGGCGGAGCGGGCGCGGCGAGGCTCGACGCCGCTTCAAGCGCCGCCGCCAGCGATTTCAGCTTGCGCGCGGGCTTCCAGTTGCGGCGCTGGGAGTACGACTTGTCCTCCGGGCAGACGAGGCTGTCATCGGAAAACTGAGGCTGGCCCTTCAGCTCCGCCGGAGCGAAGGGACCCAAGCGCCTTTTGCCCTCGAGCAGCCAGTAGCGAAGCGGGCCGGCTGCGGCCTCCTTGCGAGCGGCGGCGTGCGAGGCGGGCTTGGACAACGCGGCGGCGACGTCCTTGAACGTCCGGGCCGCCTTCCAGGCGCGCCGGTCGCCGACGCGCTTGCTCTCGGGGCAGACCAGCTCCAGCGGGTCGAAATCGGCGACGGCGGCCAGCTCCTCGGGCGGGTAGGGACCCTCGGGCTTCTTGCGGCGCAGGAGCCAGTAGCGCACGGGCTTGGTGGTTACAGCTCGAAGGTGAGCCCGTCTTTGGCCATCACGCACTCGACGGAGCTCATTTCCTCGGCCGCCGCCTCCCGGACGGACCGCTCGATCGCGGCAAGCTGCTCGTCGGAATACCGCGCCGCCGCGTGGAAGAGGCACAAGCGCCGGGCGCCCGCGTCCACCGCGAGGCGGAGCGAGGCGGGCCAGCTCGAGTGCCCCTGGCCCGATCCCTGGACGTGGTCCTCGGGGGAAAAATACGAATCGAGGAGCAGCAGATCGGCGCCCATGGCGAACTGACGCAGGCGCTCGACATTGTTGCCGACGTCCACCTCGCCCTCGGCGGGCAGTTCGGCGTCGGGACAATAGACGATCTTCTTGCCGGCGGTCTGGAGCGCGAACGCCAAGGTCGTGCTCGGATGGTTCGTATGGAGGACGTCGAGCGTCGTCTCGGCGCTCAGGCGATAGGCCTTTTCCTCGAGAAAGGAGTGCTTCACCGCGGCCTGAGGCGACAGCCTCTTGAACAACGCTCCGAGGTCCGTATCCGGGTCCATCGGCCCGCAGGCGCTGACGGCATAACCGGGCTTGGCCAACAGCGGCAAGCCCTCGAGCCCCTCGATGTGCGCCGGATGGTAATGCGTCAAGAGCAAGGTGGCGCCGGCGGAGCCGGGGTGCGCCAGCAAAGCCGCCGAGCAATCCTTGATGCCGGTGCCGGCATCCATGATGAAGATCTCTCCCGACGCCAAGCCCGCCGAGACGCACGGGGTCCGGCTGCCGTAGGCCGCCGAGCCCGGCGGGCACGGGCCCGTCCCGCGGCTGCCCCAGATCTTGACGAGAACCTGCACGCCGGGCGGGGCGTGCGCCGCCGGCGCCCCGCCGAGCAGCGACTGGATCACGGCGCGCAGCTCCTTGACCCGGTACGGCTTCTGCAGGTAGCCCGCCGCTCCGGCTCGAAGCGCTCTCGGCTCCTCCTTCGAGCGGTCCTTCCCGGAGGTGATGAGCACCTGCCCGCCCCACGAGACGAGCTCCGGCTGCAGCTTCATGCACAAAGCCAGGCCGTCGGCGCCCGGCATGATGATGTCCATGACGACCAGCCGGGGCTTGGAGCGTCTGGCCTCCTCGACGGCGCGCGCGCCTTCCAGCACGAGCCGGCTCGAGAACCCCATGCCGCCGACGACTTCCTCAACGATGTGAGCTTGATAAGGGTCGTCGTCTACGATCAAGACGTCGTAGCTGGCCATTCTTATCGGATTATAACAGCGCAACGGCGGAATGCAAGGAGGCGGAAACGGCGGGTTAAGCGCGAGCGTTGCCAACCACGCAGGGACACGGACCGCGGAGGTCGCCTTAAGGCTTGGACGGCGGAGGCGTCTTCTGTGGAGCGGGAGTCGTTTCGAACTGCAGGCACACCGAGCCGCGCTTGGCTTTCCGGATCTCCTGCACCAGGAAGGTATACGCTCCGGCGGTCACCTTCTGGCCCGGGTGGACATTGATCTTCGTCTCGTTCTTCGGGCCGCTGTCGTTGGCGATGAACAGCCACGCGGTCAATCCGGTCTTCTTCGCGCCCGCCTCGTCGGTATACTCGGAGCGCTTGATGTTGCCGACGCCGATGAACAGGTTCCCGTAGTGGCCTTGCGACGCCTCTTGGATCCTCAGCGTGCTCTCATCGGTAGCGCCCGGCAGGTCGGGCACGGCGTCCACGCGGTTGCAGGCGGCAAGGCAGGCCCACGCGGCGAGGCATGCGGCAGCGGCCCAGAGCTCGGCGCGGCTATTCAACGGGATTGACATAGACCCCCGACACGTTCTGTTGGAACTCCTTCTCGGTCAGATTCTCCGCGTCATGATGACCCCAGGGGTTGCCCATGGTGATGGTCCGCGTCTTCAGATTCAGCGATTTCAGGAAGTAGGCGTGGCTGTGGGCGATCTTTCCGTCGTCGTACCACTCGCCGTCGCCGCCTCCCGGGGTGGAGGCGATGACGACCGCGTTGCCGTCGCCCAGCCACTTGGCCAGCTGGTCGAAGGTGACGGAGCCGGGGGAGTAGACCACGGTCTTCTTGCCCGTCAGCGTGTTGAGCGCCTGATCGGGCCAGCCGCCGTTGCCGATCCAGTTATAGGAGCCGTTGAAGCTCTTCTCCGCGTACGCCTTCTCCATCACCATCGGCCATATTACATTTTGGTTGGTGCCGGCGTCGTGCCTGCCGAAATACGCGAAGACGGGGTTCGGATTCGCGTCCTTGGGGTTGCTGACCGGGAACTCGTTGTTCACCGTGACGGTCCGCGGCGAGGCGCCGTCGAAGAACGTGACGGTGTAGGTCTGATTGCCGTTGTCATGGATGTGGTTGACCAGCCAGCCCGGGTGCGTCTCGGCGATCGCCGCCATCGACGACATGAAGTAGCAGTCGCCGATGTCCGTCTGACGGATGTCGTCGGTGGTCACGGCCACGCTGTAATTGCCCGGCACGAAGAGCTCTCCCTTCACGCGGGCGTATTTCGCCTTCGGCCCGTTGCAGTTGAAGACGAACAGAAGCTCGCAGTCCACGTTCGTGAAGTCCGGGTGGTTCGAGTTGAGCGACGGGAGGATGTACTTGGAGATGCGCCACGGCGCCTGAAGGATCTGCCCGGTCGCGTTCAGGATCGTGCCGGCCGCGCCTTTCAGGAAGCCCAGCACCCCCCCGCCCGCGTTGTTCGAAAGGGTACTCCCCGCTTTGGCGATGGCGGTGCCCACGTTGAAGGGGAGCTTGGCTATCGTGTAGGCGGTGCTGGTGACCGCGCCGACGACCGCCTTGCCTCCGCTGACGACGGCGCCGGTGACCGTGCTCACCACCTTCCCGGCGGTGTCGGTGACGCCGTTCCATGTGTCCGACGCCGTCTTCGTGACCGAATTCCAGATGTCGCCCAGGCTGGGGAATTGAGGCGCGGGGGCCGGAGACGGCGGGGGGTTGGAGGGACCGGGCAAGGCCGGCGCCGCGGCCGCCATGGGAGCGACCTGGGCCGCGGAGCCTGCGCTCCGCGCGCCAGAACCGGAACCACCCGAGGACGCGCCTCCGCTCGAGAGCGCCCCGCTCTCGCCGCCGCCTTGCGCGCCCGCCGCGGCGCCCTGAGAGCAGGCGGCGAGCGCGGCGCGCTCCTTGGCGCGAGTGCGCAAGTCGTTGCTGAGGCGCGCGTTCTGGCTATCGAGGAGAGCGGCCTCGGACTTCTCGTTCTTCGCCGCGGCGCACGCGGCGTCGTCCTGGGCCGTCCCGCACTCGGCGTCGTAGAGCGCGTCGAACGCCGCGCGGCAGGCGGAGGCCTTGTCGACGCCCGCCTGCGCATCCTTGCATGGCGCGAGGCCGTACGACTCGCCGACATTGGAGATGCGGCGCAAGTTCCACGCGAGCTTCGCGCCTTCATACGCCCGTAGGGCGGCCGCGTCCTGCGCGGCCGCCGCGCAGTCGCCGGCGGAGGCGCGGCGGCTCGGCTGGGCGGGAGGCTTGCCGGCGTCCGGCGGCGGCTGGGTCCGTCCGTGGATCGAGGGTTCGGCGTCGGCCGCGGTCCCTTGTGCGGCGGCCTGCCATGCATGCGCGACCAGGCAGGAGAGGAGAAGGAGACCGACGTTCGCTGTCTTCATGGTGGGCTCTTGGCGCGATCGGAGTGGGCCCGATACGGGCCGTCGCGATAAGAATAGCCGGGAAACCCGGCCCGTCAAGACATCAAACGGCACCAAAATGAGATGCGGCCCGCGGCGGAGGTTCCTCGCCAGCCGCCGTGCCGTCGCGTCTCATTAAGGGGTCAGGGTATTGGTGCACGGCGCCTTCGCCGTCCCGCTCGCGGTGCCGTTCGTACTGCTGTACTGCATGTCGACCTGAACCTCATGCGCGGCCGTGCGGTCGACGGTGTTGAACTGGATCTTCGTCCCGTCGAAGGCCGAATTGTTCCCCTGAATCTCGCCAGGTCCAGGCGTCGAGGAAGACTTCTGCGTCAGAGTCGCGTTACCCGTCAACGAGTCGAACGAGGTACGCGACCAGTCCGATGACGGGTTCAGATTCGTGGGATATGCCACGGGTCCGCTAGTGGCTCGCAGGTACGAACTCGAGCTGCCGGTCGTCCCGGTGGTCATGCCGCCGACCGTTCGGTTGGTGAAGTCCACATTGAGGTGGAACTCCCAGTTCCCGGTTTGGGCGAGGGAGTTGGCCGCCGACGTAAAGCTGTACGTGCCGCTTCCGGAGTAGGTCGCGGCCCCCGTCAACACGCGCAGGTCCTCCCAGGAGGAGATTCCGCTGGTGGCTCCGTTCTCGCGGGTGCTCTCCTGGCTCGCTGTGTTCGTGAGCGACGAATTGTTCTGCGCCTTGTTCAGGTCCGCGTTCGTGTCGGCGAGCGCGAGGATCGTCGAGATCACCTTCATCTTCGCCTCGTCGACCACCACCTTATTATCGCCTTCCTTTCCCTGCTGGTCATGGTTGGACGGCGGAGCCCCCGCGAGCGCGCCGAACATGGTCCTGACCGCGTCCGGCGCCAGCCTGAAAGGCGGCGACGGCGGCCTTCCCACCTCGACCACCGTCGCGAAGCCTGCCCGGTTGATCTCCACCGTCCGGCCCTCGCTCTCGACGCGGATCGAGCCCACGCGGTCGGAACCCGAGGTGTTCTGTCCCGGTCCGAGCAGGACGCAAGTCGTGCCCTGCGCGGTGACGCTGCAGGCCACGATCGTGCCCCGGATGCCGATGGTCGCCACGCCGGCCTTCACCTTCATCTGGCCGGGGTCCTTGGCCGCCATCTTTCCCGTCACGAACCGGAACGCCCCGGAGACCACGCGGGCGGTGACCTTCCCGGCGTTGGTGTTGGGGTCGTAGACGAACTCATCGAGCACCATGTCCGCGTTGGCCCCGAGCGTGAATACCGTCTCATCCAGCAGGAGCACCTGGAGCCGCCCCTTGGCGTCGCTGACCACATGGTCGTTGAGGAAGACCGGCTTGCCGCTCGATAGGACGTGGCCGACCGCCTCCCCCTCGGAGGTCGCCGTCACGCCGCCGGCCACCGCCGCGGCAGCGCCGATGCGGGTCAGGGCCGCGGACGAAGGCCGGGCCGCGGCGAGCGCGACGAAGACGATCAGGACGAAGCGCGTCGAGGTTCTCATCGGTATGCCTCCCAACGGTAGTTCAGCATCCCCATCACCTTGCCGTTGTCGTAGCTGTAGTTCGGCAGGTTCGAGTGCGCGTGATAGTAGTCAACGGCGACGGTCGCCACCAAGCCGCTCAGCATGCCGGAGGAGGCCAGCGGCGCGCCGATGCTGACGCGCGCCCGGTAGATGTCGTCGGAACGCTTCGTGGCGCTCACGGCGACGTCCGCGTGGTCGTAGCGGTCCCAGAAGGCCTGCACGAGCCCGTCCATGAAGAAGCCGCGGCCGATGAGCCATGTCTGGCCGAAGCCGGCGGTATAGCGCTGGTAGCCGTTGTAATCCTTCGCGGCGCGCTTGACGACCCCGTCGAAGGTGAGGTTCAGACGGACCGTCGGAGTCACTTCGTATTGCGCCCCGAGGCCGGCGTCCCACATCGGGCCGCGCCGCTCGTCCATCGGCCCGGCCGCCGCGGTCTGCCGGAAGTCCTGGTACTGCCCCTGGAAGTTGACGCTCCCCTCGATCCGCGAGGAGAGCCGGCGGCTCACCTTCAGCCCGCCGCCCTCGGTGACGAGCAAGGTCTCGCGGTCCAGGGAGATGTTGTCGAAGCTGCCGTTCGGCGTGAACCTGAACCCCATCGCGTTGATCCCCAGCCCCGCGTAGACCGAGTGCGCCTGCAGGTCGAGGCTCGACTGCACCCGCTGGTCCTGGCGGAAGTAGCTGTAGCCGGCGAAGGCCTCGTGCCCGCCGCCGCCCGGAAGCTGCTGGCGCAGGTCGAAGCCGGCCATGCCGAGCATGCTCGAGTCCGACCGCCGAAGGGAGCCTCCCGAGAGATCGAGCTTCTGGTCCAAGAACAGCGCCTTGCCCGTCGAGGGTCCGGCGTTGCGGTTGGAGTCGCCTTCGAATCCCAGGGCCAGCCGCCCGGCCACCTTCGTCGTCTTGGACTGGCGGGCAAGCTGGCGGTCATACTCGTCGACGGTCGCGCGCATGTCCGCGGGCAGGGTCATCGCCTTGAGGACGGCGAACTCGCGCTGGGCGTCAGTCAGGTTGTCGAGCCGCACCAGCACGAGCGCGTGCAGCAGGCGCGACGGGGTCTGGTCCGGATCCACCATGAGAACACGCTCGAGGGTGGCCGAGGCCCCGCGCAGCTGGCCGCGGTTGATCTGCCCCAGCGCGTAGCGGTAATTGAGCTTGACGTCGTCCGGGTTGGCGAGGACCTCTTCATAGGAAGGCGGCGCTTGGTCGGAAGGTGGTGTCTGGGCCCGAACGCCGGACGCGGCCGCATGGAAGAGCGCGGCGAAGAGGAAGCTGGTCATGGGCCTCAATGTAGCCAGTTTGTCATGTTAACGTCAATGAATCTCCATGCCGGGCGCGGCTGATTGCAACCCTGCGGAAAATTTGGGACAACACGACGATGAACCTAGCGGCCCTGCGCGGCAAGCTGCGCGACTGGCTGCATCTCCTCTTGCCGGGGGCGATCCTCGCGGGCGCCCTGGCCCTGCGGGTGGCCGACTCGCCCTGGGTGACGTGGATCCAGAACCAGGCCTTCGACGCCTATCTCCGGGCCTCGCCGCGCGCCTACGCGCCCGTCCCCGTCCGCGTCGTCGACATCGACGAGGAATCCCTGCGCCGGGTCGGACAGTGGCCGTGGCCCCGCACGACGCTGGCGCGCCTCGTCCGCCGCCTGAACGAGGCGGGAGCGTCGGCCGTCGCCTTCGACGCGGTGTTCGCCGAGCCGGACCGCCCCTCGCCGGCGAGCGTCATCGCCTCCTGGCCCGCCGACCCGTCCCTGCGCGATGTCAAGTCGCGCATCGCCGCCCTGCCGGACCACGACGCGGCGTTCGCCCGCTCGATGGCCGGCGGGCGGGTCGTGCTCGGCTTCGCCATGGGCGGAGACGCCGCCTCGCCTTTGCCCGAGCGCCCGGCGAACTTCGGCGTCAGCGGCGACCCGCCCACGCTGTTTCTCCCGGAGTTCGAGGGGACGGTGCGCAACCTTGCCCCCCTGGAGAAAGCGGCCGCCGGAGTCGGCTGCATCGGTTTCGTCCCCGATTCCGACGGCATCCTCCGACGCGCCCCGCTCCTCTTCAACGCCCGCGGGCATGTCTACCCTTCTCTCGCGCTCGAGGCCCTGCGCGTGGCGCAGGGAGCCAAGACCATCGCGGTCAAGTCGAGCGGCGGCTCCGGCGCCAGGGCCTTCGGCGGCCAGCACACCGGCATCGTGATGGTCAAGGTCGGGGCGTTCAAGATACCGACCGACGGCGAGGGCCGGTTCTCGATGCATTTCACCAAAAAGGAGCCGGGCCGCACCGTCCCGGCATGGAAGGCCCTTGACGGCTCGGCGGAGCCGGGCACCTTCCGGGGCGCCATCGTCTTCGTCGGGACGAGCGCCCAGGGCCTGCGGGACCTGCGCCCCACCCCGCTCGACCCCTCGGCGCCCGGCGTCGAGGCGCACGCCCAGGTGGCCGAGCAGGTCCTGCTCGGAGATTTCCTCAGCCGGCCCGACTGGGCGACCGGCGCCGAGATCTGTTTCCTAGTCGCCCTGGGCCTGCTCCTCATCGTCCTCATGCGCCGGCTCGGCCCCACGTGGTGCGCGGTCCTGGGCCTCGCCGCCATCGCGGGCTCGATCGTCCTTTCCTGGCGCTCCTTCACCTACCGCGGCTGGCTCTTCGACGCCGTCTATCCGTCCCTCTCCGTCCTCGCCATCTATCTCGCCTCCTCCCTAATCACCTATCTCAAGACCGAGGCGGAGCGGCGGCAGGTGCGCAGCGCCTTCGGGCAGTACCTGCATCCCAAGCTGGTCGCCGACCTCGCGCGCCACCCGGAGAAGCTCCAGCTCGGCGGCGTCGTGCGCGACATGACCGTCCTCTTCTGCGACATCCGCGGATTCACCACCATCTCCGAGCAGTACGACGCCATCGGCCTCACCCGCGTCATCAACCGCTTCTTGACGCCCATGAGCGGCATCATCATGGAGAGGCGAGGCACCATCGACAAGTACATCGGCGACTGCATCATGGCTTTTTGGAACGCGCCCGAGGACGACCCCGCCCACGCGGCCAACGCCTGCGCCTCCGCCCTGGAGATGCACCGGCGGCTGGGCGAGCTCAACGGCCGCTGGGAGAAGGAGGACATCGCCGCGGGCCGCAAGTTCATCGCCATCCACATCGGCGCCGGCCTCAACAGCGGGCCCTGCCTGGTGGGCAACATGGGCTCGGACCAGAAGTTCAACTACTCGGTCCTCGGCGACGACGTGAACCTCGCCTCCAGGCTCGAGGGCCAGTCGAAGACGTACGGGGTGGACACGGTCATCGGCCCCCGGACGCGCGAATTGGCGCCGGCCTTCGCCGCCTTGGAGCTCGACCTCATCAAGGTGAAAGGCAAGACCAAGCCGGTCCGCATCCATGCCCTTCTCGGGGACGCCGCGCTCGCCGCCGACGCGGATTTCCGGCGCCTGGCCGAGGAGCACGCGGCGATGCTGGCCGCCTACCGGGCGCAAGGCTGGGACGAAGCCCGCCGCAGGCTCGCGGCCTGCGAGGACCTGGGCGGTTCCCTCCGCTTGACCAAGCTCTACCGGCTCTACGAGCAGCGCGTCGAAGCCTACCGCGCGGCGCCGCCGGGCGAGGGCTGGGACGGCGCCTACACCGCGCTCACGAAGTAGAAGCGCGCCGGATCCATGGAACGGTCTAAAGGAATTTTCAGCCGCGCAGCGAACGTGCAAAAAATGCCGTGTTTTCAAGCAGTTCTTCCCTAAACATAAGTTAGTTGGAAAGCGAATGACCCTTAGGGCTAAGCTAGTGGCATGAACGGATGGAACAGCGAAATGAGCGAGGCGCAGGAGCTCATCTCCATCGTGGCCCACGACCTGCGCAACCCGCTCGGCTGCGTCGAGGGCTACTCCGAGATCCTGGCATCGAGACAGCTGTCCCCGGCGGAGCGCGAAAAGATCCTGGCGAGGATCCGCTCTTGCTGCCGCTTCATGGAGAGCACGATCGGCGATATCCTCGACAGCACGGCCTTGGAGCGCGGAGACCTGCCGATGCACGCCGGCCCGGTCGGCCTCTTCGAGGTGCTCAAGCAGGTCGTCGACGCGATGGAGCATACCGCCTCCAGCCGCCAGGTCCAGCTGATCCTGGCGCCCTTCTCGGGCAAGGACGTCGTCATCGCCGACGCGGGCCGCATCCGGCAGGCGGTCCAGAACCTCGTGTCCAACGCCATCCAGCACGTGAAGACGGGCACCGGGCGCGTGGGGATCAGGCTCCACGACGCGAACCCCGACCTCATCGTCGAGGTCACCGATAACGGCGAAGGCATCTCCCCTGAGCATCAGGCGAAGATCTTCGATAAGTTCTTCCGCGCGGGCCCCGAGAGAGCGCGCGGCAACGTAGGCCTTGGACTGTACGTCGCGGAGCGCGTCGTCTCTCAACATGGCGGCAAGATCTGGGTCCGCTCCGACGGTCCGGGCAAAGGGGCTTCCTTCTATTTCACCATCGCCAAGTTCGACCCCGAGCGCGCCTACACCGACTTTAAGACCCGGCGAGGCTGCGCCACGCCGCCGCCGCGCCAGCTGGAAGCGCCTCTCGCTGTGCTCGCCTCGACCAAGCGCGCCCGCGGGCTGCTGTTCCCCTTGGCTCTCGCCCTGGTGGCCGCCGCGGCGCTCTTCTTCCACCGCTCCTCCGCGGATTTCGACGGCCTGATGGCGTCGGCCGGCCCGTTGCGCTGCGCGGTCGCCGACAAGAAGTGACGTCGTCGCGGCTTGCGGTCGGGCTCGCCGACTTGGGAGAATCCCCTGCAGAGGACCTCCGCTGACCATCGACATCCCATCGAGGACGTTCGTCTGCCTGCCGCTGGTCGCCGCGCTCGCGCTGGTCTGGGCTCCGGCCGCGCGGGCTTCGGCCGGAGCCAAAGGCGCTCCCGAGGCCTCCGCAGGCATGCAGCTGTCCCCCGATGAGGCGGACCCGCTCGCCGCAGCCCAGGCGGAGCTGCGCCGACGCAAGGCCGAGCTTCTTTCGGACGTGGACCGGCTTGAGACGCTGCTGGGCGGCTACGCCGGTGCCGACGATCTATCCGCCGTCGGAGCCGAGCGGGACCGTCTCGCGAGCGGCCTGTACAAGGAGTACTGGCAGTTCCACCGCCGGCTGAAAGAGTTCGTCGCGCTTTACGAGCAGCAAGAGGCCGCCGACATGCGGCAGTTCTTTTCCGGCGAGCTCAAGGGAAGCGCCCGCGACCGCGCCCACGCGGCCGCGGACCGAAGGCACTTTGCCGACGAGATGTGGAATTTCGAAAGCAAGATCAGCGCCGTCCTCGGCCAGGATTGGCAGGCCTATGACCGGAGGCAAAAGGAGCTCGCCAAAGAGCGCGCCCGCCAGGCTCAGCAGCGGCGGGTCGCGGCGGCGGCTGCCGTCCTGGCCGCGTGCGGAGCGGGCTTCTGGGCGTGGAAGAGACGCCGGCGCGGCGGCGGACCGCTGGCCCTTGGAAAGACGGTCGGCGGCGCCTACAAGCTCGAGCGGGAGATCGGCCGCGGAGCCTCCGGGCCCGTCTTCGAGGCCACCGACCTCTTCCTCCAGCGCAAGGTCGCCGTCAAGCGGTTGATCGCCGCGCCTGGGAGCGGCCGGCAGGGACGCGAGATGCTCCTAGCGGAGGCCCGGCAGGCCGCGGGGCTGAAGCATCCTCACATCGTCGAGATCTTCGCCATCGTCAACGAAGGCGCGGAGCCCCTGCTCGTCTTGGAGTTCGTGGAAGGCGAGCCCCTGCGCTCGGCCCTGGGGCGCCTGGGGGCGCTCAGCGAGTACTCCGCCCGCGCCATCATTGGGCAGGTCGGCTCGGCGCTCGATTTCGCCCACGCCGCAGGCATCGTCCACGGCGGCCTGAAGCCCGGCAACGTCATGCTGACGCCGCAGGGCGCGGCGAAGGTGATGGACTTCGGCTTGACTCATCGCGTCGGCGCCCCATCGGCCGGCCGCGCGGCCGCCGACGCGGCCGCGATGTCTCCCTACACGGCGCCGGAGCAGGAGCTTGGCGCGTTGTCGCGGGAGTCAGACCTGTATTCGCTGGGCGTGATGTTCTACGAGGCGGTGACGGGGCGGCCCCCCTTCGCCGGCCCGGATCTCGCGGCGCAGAAGCGCGAGATGCGCTTCGCGCCGCCGAGCGCAGCGGCCCCCGGCCTCGGCCCGAAGCTCGATCAGGCCGTCTTTCGGGCGCTGCAAGCCGACCCGAAGCTCCGCTTCCATTCCGCCGCGGAGCTCCTCCAGGCCCTCGGAGCGCCGGCTTCGTAGGCTCGGCCATTGCGCCGGCAGCAGGGCCCCGGACGCGGCGTTTCGATCAGCGCCCGCCGCCCAAGAGCGCCTCGGCCGTCACGGCGCGCGGGGCGATGTCCACCGGCAGGTCCTTGGCGCGTTCGATCATGGCCTGTTCCTCGGGCGTAAGGACGCCGTATTTAGCGAACAGCGCCTTGGCGGCCGCGTAGTCGCCGTGAGCCTGAACGGTCATGATCTCGGTGACGAGCTTCTCCACCGCTCTCTTGATCTTCGCGTCGTCGACGGAGAAGGTGCCGTCCTTGTCCGCACGGAAGCCGCCCTTCTCGATGAGATAGTTGAGCTGCAGGGCCATGCCCTTGCCGTGCGCCTCGGTCGCGCCGAAGCGCAGCGTGCGGAAGCTGGAGGCCAGGAAGGTGACGTACATCGTGCGCTCCAGGCGCTTGTCCAGGACTCCCTTGTCCACGAGCCGCTGCAGCGCCCAGAGCCCGGAGATATCGGCCTTGGCCTCCTCGAAGGCGCTGGAAACGTCCTGGAAGGCCTTGCGCACCGCCTCGCCCTTTCCCGGGCCCGCCTTCACCTCGTGCGGCCCCAAGCCGTGCATGAGCTCGTGCATGAGGATGTGCGTGAAGAAGGCGTCGAAGTCGAGGCGCGAGACGTCCGCCGGGGCCAGCGCACGCTTGGCCAGCGGCGTCAGGACGACGTCGAACTTCGCCTCCTGCACGTTCTTGAGCATCACGCGCTTGGTCCCCTTCTCGCGGGTGACGCGCTCGTCGTTGGGAAGATTGAAAGCCGCGGTCGTCACGCCGTGCGCCCCGTCGCCGGTGGCGATGACCTGGTTGACCACGCGGATGGGCGCCAGCGCCCCGAGCTTTGGGTTCCGCCACGCGGGGTCGATGGGCAGGTGGTCTTCCAGCTCCTGCAGCTGCGAGGAGAAGCGCGCGAGCTTGGCGGTCTCGGCGTCGTCGCGCACGGCGATGAAGGCCTCGAAGGCCGCTTTATCGCTGAACCAGTCGTCCTCGTAGGTCTCGTAAGGGCCGATGGTCGGCTCGAGGGAGGCGTCGAGCTCCATCCACGCCACGTCCGAATCGTAGTAATCGTTGGAGAGGAACGCGGCGGCGCGCTTTTCCAGGTACGCTTTGAGCGTCGGCTGGGCCGTGAGCGCCGCCGCCTCGCGCAGCAGGGCCGCCGCGCTCATCAGCTCGTTCTGGTACTCGACGGAGTAAGGGACCGCCGCCAGCTTGCCGTTGGAGCGTTTGACCACCGTGAAGAACCCGGTCGCCGCTTCCTTGTCGGCCGGCGGCAGAGACGAGAACCACTTCTCGATCTCATCCTTGGTCGCATCGGCGGGATAGAAGTTCGCTCCCGCGGGCTTGGCCGGCGCGCCCGGGATGAAGGGCTTGTTGGAATCCTCCCGGGACCAGGGGCCTTTCTCGATGAGAAAGAAGCGCAGGCGCGCCCGGCCGGCCGGCGTCGGGTCGGCCATCAGCGACAGGAGCATCGAATCGCTGCCCGCCCAGTCCTGCCGCAAGAACAGCGCGTCCATGAGCTTGGCCGCCTGCACCAGCTTGGCGAGCGCCGCCCGCTCATTGTCCGGCAGCTTTGAGACGTCGGCCTTGATGTCCACCGGCGCAAACTGCGCGGCGAGCCGCTCGAGGCGCGCCTGCTCCGCGGCG
>JAPLKK010000067.1 GCA_026388115.1 Elusimicrobiota bacterium
GGCTCTCCCGCGCGCGCGTGAAGGTCGCCTTCCGCAAGCCGACCGGGAACGCCGTATTCACCCGCACGATCGACGCGCCGGCCGAGACCGAGCACATGCTCGACCGCTATGCGAGGCTGGCGCAGGCGATCGGCGCGCCCTACGAGCCGCGCCTGCGCGTGCGCGTGTCCGAGGCCGCGGCGCTCGCCGGCCGGCGCGCCTTGTACAAGGCCTTGGGGACGGCCAGCCCGGGGTCCGGGCCGCCGAGCGGCGACATCGTCCTCATCCATCCCGGGAACTTCAAGAAGTTCGACAACCGCTGGCCCGAGGAGAAGTTCGTCGCGCTGACCGACCGCATCCTCGACCTGCCCGGCGTCCTCCCGGTCTACATGGCCGGCCCCGGCGAGGAGAAGCCGGTGCGCGAGATCATCGCGCGCCTCAAGCGCCCGGTCCCCTGGCTCAAGCCGATGAGCCTGGGCGCTCTTGCGGGAGCCCTGCGCCACGCGCGGCTGCTGATCGTCAACGCCACCGGCACCGCGCACCTCGCCGCCGCGCTCGACGTCCCGACGTTCACGTTCCTGAGCGGCTACACCAAGACCGTCTGGATGCCGAAGACCGGCCCGCATCACTTCCTCGTCTCGAGCTCCTGGGAGTCCTGCCGCGACATCGGGGTCGACGAGGCCTGGGCGGCGATATCGCCGCTGCTCGCCCGCCCGGCCCCGGCCAAGAGCGAGCGGTAGAAATCGGCCGTCAGCGCGGCCACCCGGTCGGCGCCGTAGCGCTCGGCGACCCTGCGCCGCCCTTCTTCCGCCATCCGCTTGGCGCCCGCCGGGTCGTCCAGCAGCGAGGCCACGGCGCGCGCCAAGCCGTCGGCGTCGCCCGCGGGAGAGAGCCTCCCCGTGACGCCGTCTTCGACCAGCTCGCCGTTGCCCCCCGCGTCGGAGGCGGCGACCGGGACGTTCATCGCGAAGGACTCTCGCAAGGCGCCGGAGAGGCCCTCGCCCGCGGTCGCCGCGTTGAGGCTCACGGCGAGCAGCGACAACAGCCGCGGCACGTCCTCGCGGAAGCCCAGGAAGCGCACGTCCGCGTCCGCCAGCCCGAGCGCGCGAGCCTTGCCCCTGATCTCGGGGCCGTCGGTATCGCGCCCGGCGAACAGGAACACCGCCTTGCGCCCCTGCGCCTTCAGCCGCGAAGCCGCGGCGAGCGCGACGTCCTGGCCCTTCCAGGACCCGTAGTTGGCGATCTTGCCCACGACGGGCACGCGCGCGTCCAGGCCCAGCTCGGCGGCCAAGGCCTCGTCGCGCGGCCTCGGGGTGAAGGTGTCGAGGTCCACCCCGCTCGGGATGACGGTCACGCGCGACGGCTCGACGCCGGCCGAGATGAGCGCCTGCCGGATGGAGCCGGCCACGGCGATGAAGCCGCTGATGCGGCCGCTGCGGTACTTGAAGAGGCTGAACGGATTGCGCTGCGGCGCGAAGGAGACGCGCCGCGTCACGACGAAGAGGGGCGGCCGCCGCGACAGATACGAGGCGATGAGGCCCACGGCGTGGGCCCGCGAATGATGGGCGTGCAGGAGGTCGATGCCTTCCCTCGATAGGAGCCGCGCGAGGCGCCAAGCGGTGGGCACGTCATAGTCCTCGCGCGGATGCAGGTCGATGGGGCTCAGCCCCATCTCCTCGGCCTTGCGGAAGGTCTGCCCGTCGCGCGGGCAGGCGACGCGGATGTCCCAGCCGCCCGCCCTAAGCCGCTCGGCCAGACGCAAGAGCTGCTTGGCCCCGCCCGACCAGCCCTGGCTCTCGCTGAAGAAAAGCACCCGCGGTGACGCCATTCGAGGGGATTATACCTCTTGGGTCCGCCGGCCGTCCCGACGGACTTACGACGCGCCTTGCAGGATCAGGGAACGACGTCCTGCACTTCGAAGGTCTGCACGGTGTCCTTGTCGAACCAGGACCAGAACTTCGTCTCGTGCAGTTCGGTGTCCCGATGCTCGGCGTACCGGTCCCCGCCCCCGGTGACGGTCGCCCAGCGCGTGACGGGCCCGCCGACACGGGAGAAGCGCGACCGGGCGTAATTGATCCACTGGCCCGTCCCGTGGCTGGTGGTGACGAGGACCAGCTTGCGGCCGCGCGCGTCGTAGGCGGCGACGGTGTTCCCCTCCCCGCCGTCGATGATCTCCATGCCCGGGGCGATGTGGCGGGTGAACTGCGCCATGACGAAATACTTGGTGTTCACCTTCTGGATCGTGAGATCCTTGTCGTCGAACTTGATGAAGCCCCAGCCGCCGGAGGCGTCGAGCGGCTGCCAGTAATTCCAGGCGGTCGGATGCAGCCAGCGCAGATCGAGGTTCAGGTTGCCCGCCATCGTCATGCCGGTGCCGTCGCCGTCGCCATACTCCGAGTTCCAGATCCTGCGCCCCGCCGCCTCCTTGAACAGCACGTCCCGACGGCCGCCCTGGCCCTCATAGCCATGGACGTTCACGCGCCCGACCAGCGAGCGGACCTTGTCGCCCAGGCTCCTCCAGGTCGCGATGGCCGACGAGTACGTGTTCTCATCCGAGGCGGCGACGCGAACGGAGCTCAAGCCGCGCCGGTCCAGCTCGCCTCGCAGGAAAGCGATGACCTTCTTCTGCAAGGCGTGGTCGAAGTTGCAGCCTTCCTGGCTCCCGGACGCCTTCCAAAAATAACGTCCGCCGCTGCCGGTCGGCTCGTTGAAAGGCTCGACCGAGTCGAAGGGGATTCCCCATTCGTCCCGGGCGTAGCGCGCGACCGTGGCGAGATAGACGGCGTGGTTCTGATAGTTCCAGTCCTGCAGGTTGTTCGCGACGCCGATGGGATGCTTGGCGTTCTCCCATATCTTCAACGTGTCGAGGATCTTGTCGTCGGTGCCGGACGGATTATGATTGTAGAGCATCCACCACATCGGCGAGTTCGAGAAGAGCTCGAAGAGATTCGCGCCGCGCGCCTTCGCCTTCAGGAGCATCGTCCGCTGACGAGCATCCGCGGACCAGTCCCAACTGGCCGAACCCGGGTCGGCGCTGGTCCAATCGAGCCAGTAGCCTTGGATCTGCTTATACTGCGGGATGTTGGGCGAGGCGACCATCCGATTGTCGCCCCCATCGCCGATCGCGTTCCGCCCCGACCCGCCCGCGTTGTAGCGGACGACGTTGAGGTTGAGCCCCGGCAGCTTCTCGCCCAGCAGAGGCGTCTGCCGGTCCGTATACAGGATGTCGGCCAAGTCGTCGCGGTCGCCGAAGGCGTTGGCCCACCAAGCGAGCGAGGCGCCCCACCCTTCCCAGGTTCCCCAGGTCTTGGAAGGATCGAAGAACACGAAGAGACACCCAAGGAGGCGGTTTCCTCGACGAAGCATCCCCGTGAGTGTAGGGCGCGTGCCGGCAGCCGTCAATACGTCAAACGGCACCGGACGGGATTCTAATCCCTGGAAAGGGACGGCCAGTACAGAAGGTTCGCGAAGCCCAGCCCGCCCATGGTATGGTCGCCCTCGACGCCCCGGAGATGGACGCAGTGGGCGCGGATGTGCGGGTGATGGTCGGTGTAGATCTGGTAGGCGCGCTTGCCCGCCAGTTCCTCGAGGCGGATGTACTTCGCCACCCGGGCCGCGGGGTCGGGCTCCGCGGCGGCCTCCTCCTCGAGCCGGTCCAGCTCGGGGTCGGCGAAGGCTTGCGCGCGCGGGAACAGGCCCTTGGAATGGAAGAACTCGAAAGCGATGGCGTGCGGGTCGGGATAGTCGGGCGAGAGGCTGATGACCGAAACGGGCAGACGGTGGGAGAACGCCTCCCGCTCGAAGTCCCCCGAACGGTGCCGCCTGCCTGCGCGGCAGGCCGCGCGGGTAGGCCATGACCAGACGGAAGCCCTTCTTCCACAGCAGGCCGCCGTAGGCGCCCTTGAACAGCTTCTTCGCCTTCGCGAGGTCGTACGGGTAGGGAGGCGCCACCTTCCCCGGAAGCAGCGTCTCGGCGATCGGCCCCCCTGCGCGCTTGCCGTAGCCGCCCAACGCCTCGCGATTGTAGGCGTCGAAATCGAAGGACAGCGCGAAAGCCTGGCGCACCTGCGGCTCCTTGAAGAAATCCGGCGGAATGCCCGCGCCGTCCAGGAGGCCCGAGCCCAGGCGCGGGTTGTCCTTGCCGTCCAAGGCGAGCGTCAGGAACATCGTCTCGCCGGTCGCGTAGTTCGGGATCCCCGTCTCGATCTTGATGTCCTTCTCGGCGCCGAGCGCCGCCAGGTCCGAGCCGTCCACGTAGGCGTAGTCCGCCTCGCCGTCGCGCAACAGCGCCGCCCGGATGGCGTCGTGAGGCTCCGAGCGCACGTACACTTTCCCGATGTCGGGCGCAGGCCCCCAGTAGCCGTCGAAGCGCTCGAACCACGCCTCGCGCCCGTCGCCGGTCGAGCGGACGAGCCGGTAGGCGCCGGTGCCGTTGGCATGGAAGCGCAAAGACTCGGACGCCGCGAGCCGAGGTTCGCCGGGCTTCGGGATGCGGCCGTCCCAATCGCCCTGCGCCAGCGCCCAGCTCTTCGGCATGACCACCGGCCACGCGGCGAGCATCGCGAGGAAGCCCGGGAAGGGCTTCTTCAGCTCGAAGACGAGCGCGCCGCTCTCGACGCGCACGGCGCGCTCCACCGAGGCTTGCTCGAGAGCCCAGCGGCCCTCCGCGTCGAGGGCGGAGTCCACGCCGAGCAGCGGCCGCAAGAGCAGCGAGGTGGAGTGGCCGGGCGTCTCGATGAGCATCTCCCGCAAGACGGAGTAGCGCGCGTCCTCCGCCGTCAGCGTCTCCCCCTCATGGAAGCGCACGCCGGAGCGCAGCGGGAACCGGTAGGTGCGGCCGTCCGCGGAGAGCAGGCCGTTCGCCTTCGTCGGCACCGCGGTCGCCAGCCACGGCTTGAACCGGTCCCGCGCCCCGTCGAAGGCGACGATCGGCTCGTAGATGTTCGCCACGACCGAGTAGCTGTTCTGGTCGTAGGCGACGCCGGGGTCGAGGCTGCGCAGGTGGTGGCGCAGGAGCATGACGAAGCTCTCCCGGTGGTGCGGATGCTCCTTATGGGCGGCCTGCGCCGCCAGCGCGAACGAAAGGATCGCCGTAGAAAGGATCATTGCGGCACCACCGCCCCGTAAGTGAGGAAGACCACCTGCTTGACCTGCACCCCCGTCGACAGGTCGCCGTAGGAGATCTCGACGGTCGCCCGCGCGTCGCCGCTCGGGTCGATGGAAAGGCCCCGCGCGTAGGAGGAGCGCCCAGCGCGGAAGTTCTGCCCCCAGAAATACGCGCCGACAGTATTATAGCGCAGCACGCGCACGAACGAGCCTTGGTCGTCGGAGACCGTGGCGGCGACGTAGAAGTTGCCGTCCGCATCCGCGGCCGTCGAGGTCGGCATGGCGTTGCCGCCCGCGTCCTGCGTCCGGCTCCAGAGCAGAGCGCCCGAAGGCGCGTACTTCACGACCAGCGCCAGCTTGCGGTCATCCTTCATCTGCGTGCCGGCCACGATGAGGTTCCCGTCCCGGTCGACGGCCACGGCGCTCGCCTGGGCGTCCACGCGCGGGTCGAAAGCGACGTTCCACTGCATCGCGCCGCTGAGGCTGAGCTTGGTCACCTGAAAATAGCCGTTGGAGCCGCGGCGGTTGGTGACGGAGTAGAAGGCCCCCTTGCCGTCGGCCACGCCGATGCCTTCGTCCTGGCCGACCTGCGGCCAGGCGACGCCGGCGGCGAGGAGCGCGA
>JAPLKK010000002.1 GCA_026388115.1 Elusimicrobiota bacterium
GGTCGCCGGTTCGAACCCGGCAGGGTCCAAGATCTGTCGACGAGAGCAAGAAAAGTTTTCGTTCTTTGAACGTCTATCGTGCTTCAGGACTGCGGTCTCGTAAGCCCTTTTAAGGAGGCGGAGGACCGAGCAAGTCGAGGGACAAAGTTAAGAGAACAAGCTAAGCGTCTTACATATGTATTAAATAGTAAAAATCTTTGGTTATTACTCGGGCTTCGGCCTGAGTGCGATCGAAGAATATGGTCAAGCTACAAAGGGCATATGGTGGATGCCTTGGCGCCAGAAGTCGATGAAGGACGTGGCAAGCTGCGATAAGCCCCGGGGAGCCGTAAACAAGCTTTGATCCGGGGATCTCCGAATCGGGAAACCGTGCGCGGTGTTGAATCGCGCAATCTTGGCATAAAGGCCCGGGCGTCAGCCCGGGAGATAGTGCCCTGAAGACAACCCAGGGAAGTGAAACATCTCAGTACCTGGAGGAATAGAAATCAACCGAGATTCCCCTAGTAGTGGCGAGCGAACGGGGAATAGCCTAAACCGTCGGGACTTGTCTCGGCGGTGTTGTAGGGCTTGTCCGGTGCAGAACCAAGGAGTTACAAACTGTCGGATAGCGGAACGGTCCTGGAAAGGCCGACCATAGAGGGTGATAGTCCCGTATGCGAAATCCAGACAGCTCCTGACAAGTTCCTGAGTACCACGGGTCACGTGATAGCCCGCGGGAATCTGGGGAGACCACTCTCCAAGGCTAAATACTCTCTGGCGACCGATAGTGCACCAGTACCGCGAGGGAAAGGCGAAAAGAACCCCTGATGGGGAGTGAAATAGAACCTGAAACCGTGTGCCTACAAGCTGTGGGAGGCCTATGGCTCCGCCGCAAGGCGGAGCAACGGCTGACCGCGTGCCTGTTGAAGAATGATCCGGCGAGTTGATAAGCAGAGCGAGGTTAAGGGCATGGTGAAAGCCATGTCCGAAGCCGGAGCGAAAGCGAGTCCGAAAGGGCGAATAGTTCGACTTATCAGACCCGAAGCCAAGCGATCTAATCCTGGACAGGGTGAAGGTCGGGTAACACCGACTGGAGGCCCGAAGTGTTATGCGTTGAAAAGCATCTACATGAGCTGGGATTAGGGGTGAAAGGCTAATCGAGCTTGGTGATAGCTGGTTCTCCCCGAAATAGCTTTAGGGCTAGCGTCGGCCGTTAAACCGCGGGGGTAGAGCACTGAATGATGTAGCGGAGGCAACCCCTCCTGTGAATTCAATCAAACTCCGAATACCGCGGCGTACTGGCCGGCAGTCAGTTCGTGAGGGATAAGCTTCACGTGCAAGAGGGAAACAGCCCAGACCGTCGATCTAGGTCCCAAAGTCTATGCTAAGTGGAAAACGCTGTGGATTTGCTTAAACAGCTAGGAGGTTGGCTTAGAAGCAGCCACCCTTTAAAGAGTGCGTAACAGCTCACTAGTCTAGCGAATCCGCGCGGAAAATGACACGGGGCTCAAGCATAGCACCGCAATCACGGCTTTCTCCGGTCTTCGGACCGGGGGAGGGGTAGGGGAGCGTTCGTAGCGCAGCGAAGGCATACCGAGAGGAGTGCTGGAGCGCTATGAAGTGAGGATGTCGGAATAAGTAGCGAGAATCAAGGTGAGAATCCTTGACACCGAAAACCCAAGGTTTCCTTGAACAATGTTCGTCAGTTCAGGGTCAGTCGGTCCTAACCCGAGGCCGAAGGGCGTAGGGGATGGGCATCCGGTTAATATTCCGGAACTACGGTGTTTACTATGTCGTGAGGAGTGACGCAGAAGGGTAATCCAGCGGATTAGAGGCTAATCCGTGAAAGGTGGTAGGGGTGCTGCTCCAGGAAAATCCGGGGCGGCGTTAACCTGAAAACCGAGACGACTCGGGGGCAACCCTGGGAAGTGGGCTGACCACGCTGCCAAGAAAACCTTCGCACGGCGTAAACATCGCAACCGTACCGCAAACCGACACAGGTGGGTGGGCTGAAAATGCTAAGGTGCGCGAGTGAGACTTGGTTAAGGAACTAGGCAAAATGACCCCGTAACTTCGGAAGAAGGGGTGCTCCAACGTAAAACTTGGAGCCGCAGTGAAAGGGGGACCGTGACTGTTTAACAGAAACACAGCACTCTGCTGAAATCGCAAGATGAGGTATAGGGTGTGACGCCTGCCCGGTGCTGGAAGGTCAAGGGGAGTTGTTAGCCGCAAGGCGAAGCGACGAACTCAAGCCCCAGTAAACGGCGGCGGTAACTATAACCGTCCTAAGGTAGCGAAATTCCTTGTCGGGTAAGTTCCGACCTGCACGAATGGCGTAACAAAGGTCCCGCTGTCTCAACCAAGTGCTCGGCGAAATTGTGGTGCCAGTGAAGACGCTGGCTACGCGTGGTTAGACGAAAAGACCCCGTGGAGCTTTACTGTAACTTAACATTGCGTCGTGGTTTTGAATGCGTAGGATAGGTGGGAGCCTTTGAACCCCGGTTTGTGGATCGGGGGGAGGCAACGGTGAAATACCACCCTTTCGGAACTACGACCCTAACAGCAGGCCGTAAGCCGGCCGCTGGACAGTGTTAGGCGGGCAGTTTGACTGGGGCGGTCGCCTCCCAAAGAGTAACGGAGGCGTCCAAAGGTTCCCTCAGGTCGAATAGCAATCGACCATAGAGTGCAAGGGCAGAAGGGAGCTTGACTGTAAGGCCTACAAGCCGAACAGGTACGAAAGTAGGGCCTAGTGATCCGGTGGTACCTCGTGGGAGGGCCATCGCTCAACGGATAAAAGCTACCCCGGGGATAACAGGCTGATCTGGTCCAAGAGTTCACATCGACGACCAGGTTTGGCACCTCGATGTCGGCTCATCGCATCCTCCCGCTGGAGCAGGTGGGAAGGGTTGGGCTGTTCGCCCATTAAAGCGGTACGTGAGCTGGGTTCAGTACGTCGTGAGACAGTAGAGATCTGCTGTCTATAAACTTGGCTGTATGCGGGAAACTCCTCGACATAACCCGAGGACAATCCGCAGGAAACCGGTGCGCACGCGCGCAACGGGATCCTCAGAGACTATACGCCAGGCATCTCTCTCCGTTTGGGAGAGGGTAAAGATATAGTCCGAACTGCATGGCAACATGCAGAGCGCTGCAGAAATGCCGCGCCGCCCGAAAGGGTTTGTACCTCTCTATGTTCTAATGGGAGGGAAAGCAACAGAGTTGACGGTCTCTATCTACCATGCGCGGAGGAAACTTGAGAGGAGCTGGCCACAGTACGAGAGGACCTGGCTGGACTGACCTCCTGTATTCCAGTTGTCTTGCCAAAGGCAGAGCTGGGTAGCGGTGTCGGGTAGGGATAAACGCTGAAAGCATCTAAGCGTGAAACCCGCCTCAAGATAAGGTTTCCCGCGGCGTAAGCCGCCTGAAGGACCCTGGAAGACTACCAGGTTGATAGGCCGGGAGTGTAAGGCCCGCGAGGGTTTCAGCGAACCGGTACTAATCGTCCGTGAGGCTTGGCCATATTCTTCGATCGTCATTCGAAGAGATGGGACGCTTCTAAGTCTTGTTCTCTTACGCGGGTGTTGAAAAATAGCTGTTGTCATCACCCGCAGGATTTTGGTATTATCCAAAACGGTTGGGAACGGTTAAGTGGAGTTCGTTTGCGGTAGGACGCAATCGATGTATGGGCTTCCGGGCACCCGATAATTGCCCTGACTCATCCAACCAGACTCCCGCCTCGACATACAAACGTCCGAGGAGCCAACGAGATCGGTGATATTTCCGGCAGGGAAACACCCGTTCCCATTCCGAACACGGCAGTTAAGCCTGCCAGGGCCGATGGTATTAACGCCCAACTCGGCGTTGAGAGAGTAGGTCGTCGCCGGTCTCGTTGGCTCCTTGAGACGCGCGGCGCACGTTGCGCCCGCACCAAAACTAAATTAGGGTTGATGCCCTGTAAATTCAAGCGGGGAGCTTGCTCCCTTGCGTCGGTGTTTTTTTTCTCTGGAGTCGCGGGCGCGCAAACGCTCGCGACTTCGGCGCGTCAATTGGAGCCCGGGACCTGGAAGCTGATCCCGTACTACCAGGGCACGAAAGCGCAGGACCTGAAGTTCACGCTGAGCTCCAACGGCACCTGCACCGGCGGCGGCACCTACAATCCGGCGTTCGTCTGCAATACCAACGGCAACGTGAAGGTGCACGCGACCGGCGGACTCGGCATGGTGAAGCTCCTCGCCCAGCCGTGGGAGGCGGTGCAGTATTACGTCGCCGGCGGGTTGGGCAACATGTCCCTCGACATCCCGGGAAGCGGGATCGCGACGACGCAGCGGACGGGTTTCGCGCTCGTGGGCGGCGCGCGGGCGGTCGTCATCCCGGACACGATCGTGGGTCCGGCCTTGACGCTGGACTTGTCGTACGGGCTGCAGCGCTACCGTCTCGACGCGCTCGGCCCGACGGCAATCGACCAGCAGCTGGACATGCGCCAGGCGCAGGTCGCGATCGAGACGAGCCATCGCTTCGATTTCAAGGACCCCAAGACGTCGGTGGAGCCGTACGGCGGGGTGAAGTGGCTGAGGACGTGGTCGTCGTTGACGGACAATCAGGCGGGCGGGCGCGCGGGCGGCATCCAGGATGCGTTCACGCCGTTCGCGGGCCTGCAGGTGTCGGTGTACGAGCACGAGTCGCTCTTCGCGGAGGCCTCGTTCGTGGACGGGGTCCAGTACGCGGCGGGCGCGCACATCAGGTTTAGGTAGGGACTATGAAGCTGACCAGGCAACAGAAGATCGAGCAGGCCAAGGCGCTGGCGAAGGTGATGGGCAACTCGCCCAGCCTTTACATCACTCAGTACCAGGGGCTCAAGTTCGTGGAGCTCGCGCAGCTGCGCTCCAAGCTCAAGCCCTTCAAATGCAAGTACCAGGTGGTTAAGAACAGCCTCATCGCCAACGCGCTGAAAGAGGCCGGCGTGCCGGCCGCTCCGGACGCCACGACCCTCAAGGGCCCGATCGGCATCATCATCGCCCCCGGCACGGACCCGATCGCGGCGGCGAAGACGCTGGTCGCCTTCGCGAAAGAGTTCCCGCGCATGAAGGTGAAGGCCGGCTATGTGGGCGACCAGTGGCTCAACGCCGCCGAGTGCGCCCAGCTGTCTGCTTTGGGGAGCCGGGCGGAGGTCTTGTCGAGGCTCGCCGGGACGCTGTACATGGGCGTCGCCCAGAGCGCGATGGTTCTTGCGGCGCCGATCAGGGATTTCGTCCTCGTGCTCAAGGCGCTCGAGGATAAGAAGAAGAAGGAGCCTGCCGCAGCCCCCGCGGCCGCATAAGGGGGCGGTAGTCCCGCAAGGGATAAAGCGAAAAGCGCTACCACAAACAGGAGAGAGAGAATGGCGACTGCAACGAAGCTGAGCAAGGAAGAGATCGTCGAAGCGATCGCGAATCTGACCGTCCTCGAGCTGGCGGACCTCGTGAAGGCCGTCGAGGAAAAGTTTGGCGTGAAGGCCGCGGCCATGGGGCCGATGATGGCCGCTCCCGCCGCCGCCGGGGCGCCGGCCGCCGCCGCCGAGGAGAAGACGAGCTTCAACGTCGTCCTCACGGGCGCGGGCGACAAGAAGATCAACGTCATCAAGGTCGTGCGCGAGCTGACGAACCTGGGCCTCAAGGAGGCCAAGGACCTCGTCGAGGGCGCGCCCAAGACCGTGAAGGAAGATGTGGCGAAGGCGCAGGCCGAGGAGTGGAAGAAGAAGCTCGTCGACGCCGGCGCGACCGTGGAGCTGAAATAAATTGTCGCTGAAGCGCCGGCCCCAAAGGGGCCGGCGCTTCGGCGACGGCCGTTAAGATGAAAACAAGCGTCGCGATCGGCTAGCGCCGATTGCGACGCGACAACGGGGACTAAATGAAACAGATCAACTTCTCCAAAATCCCGCAGGCCCTTAACGTTCCCGACCTGCTGGAAATGCAGAAGCGGTCTTTCAAAGACTTTCTCCAGGAGTTCGTGAACCCCAAGGAGCGCAAGCTCATGGGGCTGCAGGCCGCCTTCCTGGACGTATTCCCCATCGAGTCCTCGGACGGCAGCCTCGTCCTGGATTTCATCCGCTACGAGCTGGGCGACCCCAAGTACGCCACCGCCGAGGAGGCGCAGGCGCATGACGGCACGTCCTCGCGGCCCGTCAAGGCCGTGCTCCGCCTGTCCTCGCGCCAGCCCTCCGGAAAGCTGAAGCAGATCGTGGAGCAGGAAGTGGTGATCTGCGAAGTGCCGATCATGACCGACTCCGCCTCGTTCATCATCAACGGGGCCGAGCGCGTCGTGGTCAGCCAGCTCCACCGCTCGCCGGGCATCATCTTCGAGGAAGACGAGGAGAAGAAGATCTCGTCGCTCGGAAAACCGCTTTATTTCGCCCGCGTGATCCCGTACCGCGGCGCCTGGGTCGAGTTCGAGTTCGACCTCAACAACGCTCTCTTCGTCCGCATCGACCGCAAGAAGAAGTTCCCGGCGACCGAGCTCTTGCGCGCGTGCGGCATCGAGACGGACGCGGAGATCCTCCAGATCTTCTATCCCTACGAGGAGGTGAAGGTCGGTCCCGACGCCGCCGACACCCTGCTCGGGCGCATCTGCTGCGAAGACGCGGTGGACAAGGACTCCGGCGAGGTGCTGCTCGAGGCGCGCCACCCGGTCACTCACGAGGCGATCAAGCGCTTCCTTGATAAGAAGGTCGCGAGCGTGAAGATCCTAGCCGGCAGCCCTCTCAAGGAAGACCCCACGATCCTCGAGACCCTGCGCAAAGACGCCCTCAAGACGACGAAGGAGGCTCAGCAGGACATCTACAAGAAGCTGCGCGGCCAGGAGTTCATCGTCCCCGGCCAGGCCGAGCGGTACCTCGACAACCTCATCTTCAAGAACCTGCGCAAGTACGACCTGTCCCATGTGGGGCGCTACAAGATCTTCAAGAAGCTCAAGCCTCTGCTCGAGCGGCTGGCCAAGCGCAAGGACTTCCGCTTCGAGGTGCCCTCCGACACGCGCCGCACCCTCACCGAGGTGTCCTCCGACAAGCGCCGCACCCTCACCGTCGAGGACATCATCGTCACGATGCAGCACGTCGTGGCCCTGAACAACGGCCGGGTCCAAGATGAGATCAACGGCGAGCCCTTCCGCTTCGACATCGACGACATCGACAACCTTGGCAACCGCCGCGTGCGCGGCGTGGGCGAGCTGCTGGAGAATCAGATCCGCGTCGGCCTGGCGCAGATGTCGCGCGTCATCCGCGACCGCATGAGCGTGCAGGACAAGTCGCTCATCACGCCGCGCAATCTCCTCAACACGGCGCCGGTCGTCGGCATCCTGCGCAAGTTCTTCGGCACGTCCCAGCTTTCGCAGTTCATGGACCAGATCAACCCCCTGGCCGAGATGACGCACAAGCGGCGCCTCTCGGCGCTGGGCCCCGGCGGCCTGCACCGCAAGCGCGCCGGCTTCGAGGTGCGCGACGTGCACTTCACGCATTACGGCCGCATCTGCCCCATCGAGACGCCGGAAGGCCCGAACATCGGCCTCATCACCTCCCTGGCGACCTTCGCGAAGGTCAACGACTACGGCTTGATCGAGTCGCCGTATCGCCGCGTCAAGCACGGCAAGCTTACCGGCGACGTGGATTACCTCGCCGCCGACGCCGAGCAGGACCAGATGGTGGCCCAGGCCAACACGCCCCTCGACAAGGAGCGCCTCTCGACCGACACCGCCGCCTGCCGCAACAAGGGCAACTTCCCGGTCGTGGCGCCCGAAAAGGTGACCTACATGGACATCTCGCCCATGCAGGTCGTCTCCATCTCCGCGGCGTGCATCCCGTTCCTCGAGCATGATGACGCCAACCGCGCCCTCATGGGTTCGAACATGCAGCGCCAGGGAGTGCCGCTGCTCATCCCCGAGGCCCCGCTGGTCGGGACCGGGATCGAAGGGCCGGTGGCCCGCGACTCGGGCGCCTGCGTCACGGCCAAGCGGCCGGGGCGCGTGCTGTACGCCACCGGCGACCTCATCGCCGTGGCCGCCGAGGGCGGCAAGGGCACCGAGGTGGACGTCTACACCTTGAAGAAGTACCGCCGCTCCAACCAGGACACGACCGTCAATCAGACCCCGCTCGCCCGTTCCGGCGATCGGGTGAAGACCGGCGACGTCCTGGCCGACGGCCCCGCGGTCGCCGGCGGGCAGCTCGCGCTCGGCAAGAACCTCCTCGTCGGCTTCATGCCTCGGGA
>JAPLKK010000026.1 GCA_026388115.1 Elusimicrobiota bacterium
CGCGCTGGAGCGGCTCGGGATCGAGACCATCGGGCAGCTCTTGCGCTACTATCCGCGCGGCTGGGAGGACCGCCGAGAGACCCCGCCTCCGGGCACCCTCCCGGCCAGGGGCCCGGTCGTGCTGCGCGGCCGCGTCCTGCGCGTGCGCACCATCCCGGCCGGCGCGCGCCTGCTGATCTATCGGGCGACGATCAGCGTGCCCTCCTGGGGAGCGCAGGTGGACGCGGTCTGGTTCAAGCGCCCAAGCCGCCGCTACGACGTGCTCGAGAAGCTGCGCGAGGAGGTCAAGCCCGGCGCCGACCTCTGGGTCGTCGGCCGCGCCGAGGCGACGCTCCTGCGCGTGCGCGAGCTGCATGCCGAGGAGTACTACCGGCTAGACGACCCGAAAGCCTCGCTCCACGTCGACCGCATCGTGCCCGTCTATTCTCTCACCGAGGGCATCACGGCCCGCCTGATGCGCGAGATGGTCCACGCGGCGGTCGGCTACGCCGGCCGCGCCGCCGAGCCCTTGCCGCCCTCGGTGCTGCGCAAGCGCACCTTCCTCACCTCCGCGCAGGCGCTGTCGGCCGTCCATTTCCCCCGCGCCCACGCGGAGCTCGAGGAGGCGCGGCGGCGGCTGGCTTATGAGGAGCTGCTGCTGCTGGAGCTGGGTTGGGTGCGAAAGGCCCAGATGACCCGCGAGCGGCTCAAGGGCTACGGCTACGAGATCCGCAAGCGCCTGCTGACCCCTTTCCGCGAACAGCTGGGCTTCGAGCTGACGCACGCGCAGAAAAAGGTGATCAACGAGATCTTCACCGACATGCAGGGCGAGCATCCGATGACGCGCCTGCTCCAAGGCGACGTCGGCTCCGGCAAGACCGTGGTCGCCATCGCGTCCTTGCTGTTGGCGGCGGAGAACGGCTACCAGGGCGCCTTCATGGCCCCCACCGAGATCCTGGCCGAGCAGCACCACTGGACGCTGGCGAAATTCCTGGGAGCCCTCGAGGTGGAGACGGCGCTGCTCACCTCGCGCGTGCGCAAGCGCGAGCGCGAGAAGATCCTCGCGCGCGTGCGCGAGGGAAAGGTGGACATCGTGATCGGCACGCACGCCCTGCTCGAGGGCGACGTGGCGTTCAAGAACCTGCGCCTCATCGTCATCGACGAGCAGCACCGCTTCGGCGTGCGCCAGCGGGCGACCTTGCGCAGCAAGGGCCCGCCGATGGACATGCTCGTGATGACGGCAACGCCCATCCCGCGCACGCTCGCGCTGGCGCTCTACGGAGACCTGAAGGTCTCGGCCCTCGACGAGATGCCGCCCGGCCGCGCGCCGATCCGCACCTGGCGCGCCGCCGAGCCGGAGGCCTTCGACGTGGTGCGCCGCGAGGTCGCGGCCAAGCGGCAGGCCTACGTCGTCTATCCCATCATCGAGGAGTCAAGCCGCCTCGAGCTCAAGGCGGCCGAAGCGGAGTTCGAGCGCCTGCGCGACGTGGAGTTCAAGGGCCTGCGCGTGGCCCTGGTGCACGGCCAGATGGCGGGGGCCAAGAAGGTCCAAGTGATGGAGGGCTTCGCCGCCGGAGCCTACGACGTGCTCGTCGCCACCCCCGTCATCGAGGTGGGCGTGGACGTCCCCAACGCGACGGCCATGGTGGTGCAAAACGCCGAGCGCTTCGGCTTGGCAAGCCTGCACCAGCTGCGCGGGCGCATCGGCCGGTCGGGACACGAGTCGTTCTGCGTCCTCGTCGCCGACCCCAAGACCGACCAAGCGCGGCGCAGGCTCGACACGCTGTGCGGGACCTCGGACGGCTTCCGCATCGCCGAGGAAGACCTGAAGCTCCGCGGCCCGGGAGAGATGCTCGGCACGGTCCAGCACGGCACCGAACTGGCGCTGCACATGGCGGACCTGGTACAGCACGCTGACATCCTGGCGCAAGCCTGCGAGGATTCCGAGGAACTGCTCGCTTCGGACCCCGCCCTCGGCAACCCGGAGAACCTGCCTCTCCGGGCGCGCCTGCACGAGCTGTATAAGGGGACCTGGGACGCGGTCGACCTGGCCTAGAGACCCAGGAAGCCCATCGGGGTCCAAGGTCCCACCCCGAGTCGGACACGGACCCAGCGAACCCTAGGCCGATTACCCGCGCCGGGGAGCCCGGAGGGCCCATCATCGCCGTCGACAAGCGGGCTACAATAGCGATGTGATGGACGGCAAGCAGTCGCTCACCCTCATCGTCTTTCTCGTGGCCGCGCTCCTGTTCGGGCCGGTGGTGGTGCTGACCCACCACGCGGGCGCCCAGCCGCTGAAGCCAGTGGCGGTCCCGGAGCGCGTCATGGACGCCGTCGCGCCCCTGCCCGCTCAGACCCTGCCCCCTCCCGCCATCCCGCCCCTCCTGCGCCGGTAACACGCCGGGGCTCGACAGCCGCCGCGGCGCTTCCTTATACTAGCGGTATGCTAGTGCTGCCCGCGGCGCTGCTGCTCGCCTCCCTCGCGCACGGGGAGCTGACCGACAAGAACCGGTTCGGCTACGAGGAAGTCTCGCTGTTGGGCTGGAACGACGCCTGCGCGGTGGCGCTCCGGCATCTCCGCTACCCGCCGTCGCCGGAAGGCGGACCGATCGACCCGGAAGCGGGGCGGATCGGCGCGGTGGCGCTCGCGCCCGACTCGACCAAGGCGGCTCCCACGTGGACCCTTATCGTAAAGGAAGGGACTCTCTGGGACCGGGGGCAGGCGGCCGCGGCGCAGGACGCGATGGCGCGGGCGGGGTTCACGCGTTCAGGCTACCGGGAGCGGCTGTACAAAGAGCCCGTCGTGGGCGGCCTGGGCATCGAGGCGCTCGCCTCCACGGCGAGCCTGCGCATCGGCTACCAAGTCTCCATCCCGCCGGCGCCCTACTCTCTGGTGCAGATCGACTATTCGCCCTTGGGCACCTGCGCCTTCCTGCTCTACGAGAAGCCTGGGCACCCGCCGAACCTCTACCGCTACCAGCTCGCGCGGGTCCCGCTGGACGCGCGGCGCAAGCGCGCCCAGGCGCATTTGAACAACGCGCTGCTGCTCTACCGCAAAGGCAACGATATCTTCGGCGCGCTCGCCGAGGTCGAGATCGCCGCCGCCATGGACCCGCGGCTCGGCGACGCGCGCTATCACCACGCCGCGCTGTTGGCCGTCCATGGGCGCTTCGAGGAGGCGCTCGCCGAGCTGCGCGAGGCGGTCCTCCTCGATCAGAAATACGCCCGGATGGCCAAGGAGGCGGTGGAGTTCGACGATCTCAAGGGCCCGCGGCTCAACGAAGTCTTAGCGCCGCCCAAGGGCCTCATCCCGATCGAGCGCTGACTTCAGGCCTTCTTGGGTCCTTTCGTCGCTTCGAGGGACTTCTTGCGCTCGTCGATGACGGCCTTGACGCGGGCTTCCATGGCGGGATCGGAGCGCAAGACCTTGAGGAAAGCCTCTTGCGGGATCATGAAGATCAAGGTGCCGTCCTCGGCCGCCTTGATGGTGGCGCCGGCCACCACTCCCTCGATGATGGAGATCTCGCCGAAGACGTCGCCCGGGCCGAGCGACGCGACTTGGTGGACCTCCTTTCCGACCTTCGCCTGGACGGATACCTGGCCGCTGGCCAGCACGTGCAGGCCGTCCACCGTGCTTCCGCGAAAGATCACGGTATGGCCGGCGTTATAGGTGATCTGCTCCACGGCCTTGGCGAAGAACTGGGCCTGCTCATCGGTGATGCCCAGAAGGAACGGGACATGCGTCTTGAGGAATTCCGTGACCGTCATGAGCTCGCTCGATGGTAGCAAAAACGGGCCTCGCCTCACCCCAACGGCCTATCGCCGCCTTCCATAAAACTTGCTAAAATACCGCTCCTTCCTGATCTTACGGTGCGGTAGCCAAGTGGTCCAAGGCGACGGTCTGCAAAACCGTTATTCGCGGGTTCGAATCCCGCCCGCACCTCGCTTTTGTGTCTGACTCCGCTATACTACGATTGTGGCCCTGAAGAACCGGGCGGCGACGCTAAAGTGGGCGAAGGTCGTCCTCGCCTTGGGATTGGCTTTCCTGGCCGCCGGGGCGCTGCTGCTTTACAAGAGCCGGCAATTGGAGCGCCGGATGGAGGCGCTCTTGCGCGCCACCCAGCAGGCGCATCCGTCGAAAGCCCCGCCGAACGCCTCTGCCCGCTGACAGCTTATCGGCGGGCGAGGACGACCATCCGGAAGGTATCGGGACCGTAGCGGCGGCCGTCGAGGCCGCCGAAGACGCCTTTGAAGCGCAGGCCCGCTTCGGATAAGAGGCGTTCGAGCTCCGTCAGCGCATACAGGCGGATGCTGAGGCGGGTCGCCCGCCGCGCGCCGGACTTCATGATGAGGACGCGGCGCGTCTCGAGGCGGCCGCGCTCGGGATCGAACGCCAGCTCGTTGAGGACGCGCCGCACGTTCCCCTCGCCTCGTTCCGCGAAGCGCGGCGTGAAATGGCGCAGCAGCCATTCCTTGTTGAGCACGTCGAGCAACAAGCTTCCGCCGTCGACGAGCGCCCGCCGGGCGCCGCGCAGAAGCGCCAGGTCCTCGGCTTCGGTGGCGAAGTAGCCGAAGGAAGTGAAGAGATTGACGACGGCGTCGAAGCGGCGGTTGAAGCGGAGCCGACGGGCATCGCCGCGCAAAAGCGTCACGCCGACGCCCCCTTCCCGCGCCGCGGCGCGCGCTTGCGCCAAGAGGTCCGGCTTGATGTCGAGGCCCGTGACCCGATAGCCGCGCCCGGCGAGCAGCACGGCATGGCGGCCGGCGCCGCAGCACAGGTCCAGCACCCGCGCCCCGCGCGCAAGCCGCAGGAGCTTCACCAGCCCGCGCGCCTCCACCGCCGCCTTGGGACCCAAGCCGTAGCCCGCCAGCGTGTCGACGGAGAAGTGCGTCCGCCACCAGTCCCGGCGCGCGCGCTCCATGCGCGGCGATTATGATACAGTCGGCCCATGCTCCGCAACGGGCGCTCCTGCGCGCTGGTCAGCGGCGGCGTCGAGAGCGCGGCGCTCCTGGCTCGCGCGCTCTCGAAGGGAGGCGCGGTCTATCCGGTGTATATCCGCGCCGGGCACGCCTGGGAGCGAGCCGAACTCTGCTGGCTGCGCAGGCTGCGGCGCGCCTTGCGCTCGCCGCGCCTGAAGCCGTTGAGCATCCTCGATCTGCCGGTCCGCGATTGCTATCGCCGCGCCGCGTGGAGCCTCTCGGGAGAACGGGTACCGTCCGCCCGAGCGCCCGACAAGGCCGTCTACCTGCCGGGCCGCAACGTCCTCCTCTTGGCGAAAGTCTCGGTCTTTTGCGCCGAACGCGGCATCCGCCGCATCGCGCTCGGCTCGCTTGGATCGAATCCCTTTCCCGACGGCCGCGCCCCCTTCTTCCGGCTCATGGCCCGGGCCGCGAGCGCCGGCCTGGGCGTGCCGCTCACGATAGAAGCGCCGTTCGGAAAGCGCCGCAAGCGGGACATCCTCGCCCGCTGGCCGGATCTGCCCTGGGGCCTCACCTTCTCCTGCATCTCCCCGCGCGGCCTGCGCCACTGCGGCCGCTGCAACAAGTGCGCGGAGCGCAAGGCCGCCTTCCGCCAGGCGCGCGTTGCCGACCCCACGCGCTACACAAACTAAGAGCGGTTCGTCAAGGAAAACTCCGCACGCCGGACCCCGGCGCCGCAGGGGTTCATTGCCGGGGATTTCCATAGTTTGGTACAATTCTTTTCGTCGTAAAAATGCGATTTTTTCACGCAATCGAAGCGGCGGCGACAGGGGCGATCCCGGCCGCCGCTCGGAGTTTACGGGCAACTGTGAGGTGACCTTTGGCATTCTTCATCGGCCGTGACCGCGAGGCCCGCCGGGCCTATGGATTCGACGAGATCGCTCTCGTCCCGGGCGACGTCACCGTCAACCCCGACGAGGTGAACACCACTCTCCAGATCGGCCACGTCAAGCTTCCGATCCCTTTCCTCGCCTCGGCCATGGACGGGGTCGTCGACACCCGCTTCGCCATCGCCATGGGCAAGTTCGGCGGGCTCGGCGTGCTGAACCTCGACGGCATCAACACGCGCTACGAGAAGCCGCGCGAGGTGGTGGCGCAGATCGCCGCCGCCGATCCCGACACCGCGACGCGGATGGTGCAAGACCTCTACCGCGAGCCGACGAAGGAGCACCTGATCGGCCAGCGCGTGGCGGAGATCAAGAAGGCGAAGGTCCCCTGCGCCGTCAGCACCATCCCCCAGAACGCCGACAAGTACGGGCCCCTCGCCCAGGAGGCGGGCTGCGACGTGTTCTTCGTCCAGTCGACGGTGACCACCGTCCGCCACACGGCCACGCGGTACACGCCCTTCGACGTCACGAAGTTCTGCAAGAAGATGAAGATGCCGGTCGTCCTCGGCAACTGCGTCACCTACTCGGTCGCCGTCGAGCTCATGGATGCCGGCATCTCGGGCCTGCTCGTGGGCGTCGGCCCCGGCGCCGCCTGCACCACGCGCGGCGTGCTGGGCCTGGGCGTCCCGCAGGTCACGGCGACGGTGGACTGCGCCGCGGCCCGCGACTTCTACTTCAAGAAGTCCGGCCGCTACGTGCCCATCATCACCGACGGCGGCATGTCCACCGGCGGCGACGTGTGCAAGGCCTTCGCCTGCGGCTCCGACGGCGTCATGATCGGCTCGGCCTTCGCGCGCACCAAGGAAGCGCCCGGCATGGGCTACCACTGGGGCATGGCCACGCCGCACGCGAACCTGCCGCGCGGCACGCGCATCCACGTCGGCGTCACCGGGTCGCTCGAGGAGATCCTCTTCGGCCCCTCCCGCCTCGACGACGGCTCGCAGAACCTCGTCGGCGCGCTGAAGACCTGCATGGGCTCGGTCGGCGCCTCGACGATCAAGGAGATGCAGCTCGCCGAGATCATCATCGCTCCGGCGATCAAGACCGAGGGCAAGCTGTTCCAGAAGGCCCAGCGCATCGGCATGGGCAAGTCGTGATCCTTATCCTGGATTTCGGCTCCCAGTACACCCAGCTCATCGCGCGCCGCCTGCGCGAGCTGGAGATCTACGCCGAGATCCTCCCCTGCACGGCCAAGGCCGCCGACATCCTCGCCCGGCGTCCCGAGGGCATCATCCTGTCCGGCGGCCCGGCGAGCGTGCACAAGGCCGGCGCGCCGAGGATCGAGCCGGAGCTGCTGCAGGCCGGCATCCCGGTCCTGGGCATCTGCTACGGCTTGCAGCTCCTGGTGCACATGCACGGCGGGCGCGTCGCGCCGGCCGCGCGGCGCGAGTACGGCCACGCGCAGGTGCAGGTGCTCGAAGACGATCCGCTCTTCGAAGGCCTGCCCCGCGAGATGAAGGTATGGATGAGCCACGGCGACGGAGCCGAGAGCCTCGGCAACGGCTTCCGGGTCATCGCCAAGACCGAGACGGCCCCCTTCGCCGCCATCGCCGACCCGGAGAGGCGCTGGTACGGCGTGCAGTTCCACCCGGAGGTGGTCCATACCCCGCAAGGCGCGCGGCTCCTCGAGAATTTCGCCCGCCGCATCTGCCTCTTCAAGGACCGCTGGACGATGGCCGGCGAGCTTTCGCACTCCATCCAGCGGCTGCGCGAGCAGGTGGGCGGCGGCAAGGTGGTGTGCGCGCTCTCCGGCGGCGTGGACTCCTCCGTCGCGGCGGCGCTGCTGTTCCGCGCCATCGGCGCCAACCTCCACTGCATCTACGTGGACCACGGCCTCGGGCGCGAGGGCGACGTCGAGCGGATGGACGGCCTCGCCGAGAGCCTCTCCGGGCAGGTGCGGGGCTCCCGGCTGCAGCTCAAGATGGTGGACGCGTCCAAGAAGTTCCTCTCGCGGCTGGCTGGCGTCACGGATCCGGAGAAGAAGCGCAAGATCATCGGCAAGACCTTCATCGATATCTTCGAGGCCGAGGCCAAGCGCATCAAGGGCGTCGAGTTCCTGGCGCAGGGGACGCTGTACCCGGACGTCATCGAGTCCGTCTCCGTGCACGGGCCTTCGGCCGTCATCAAGTCGCACCATAACGTGGGCGGCCTGCCGAAGAAGATGAGGCTCAAGCTGGTGGAGCCGCTGCGCTTCCTGTTCAAAGACGAGGTGCGCCGCCTGGGCCGCGAGATGGGCCTGCCCGCGGCCATCCTGGGCGCCCATCCCTTCCCCGGCCCGGGGCTCGCCATCCGCGTGCTCGGCCCGGTCACGCCCGAGGCGCTCGCGCTCGTGCGCAAGGCCGACGCCATCGTCCAACAGGAGTTCCGCGACGCGGGTTGGTACGACAAGGTGTGGCAGGCTTTCGCGGTGCTGCTGCCCGTGAAATCCGTCGGCGTGATGGGCGACGAGCGCACCCACCAGCCGGTCGTCGCCCTGCGCGTCGTCGAGAGCGTGGACGGCATGACGGCCGACTGGACGCGCGCGCCCTACGACCTGCTCGCCCGGATCTCGAGCCGCATCACCAGCGAGGTCCGCGGCGTCAACCGCGTCGTCCTCGACATCAGTTCCAAGCCGCCGTCCACGATCGAATGGGAATGAACATGATCGCAGATACCGTGATGGAGACGTTGGTCCCGGGGCTCAAGCTCGCCGCACGCGGCAAGGTGCGCGACCTCTACGACCTGAACGACCGCCTGCTCATCGTGGCGACCGACCGCCTCTCCGCCTTCGACGTCGTCCTGCCGACCCCCATCCCGGGCAAGGGCCGGGTGCTCACGCAACTGTCCGCCTTCTGGTTCAAGAAGACCGGGCACATCGTCGCCAACCATCTGCTGTCCGCCGACTTCGACGAGATCGTGCGCCAGCTTCCCGAGCCGCTGCCGCTCGGCCGCGAGGCCTTCGACGGCCGGCTGATGCTCGTCAAGAAGGCGAAGCGACTGGACGCCGAGTGCGTCGTGCGAGGCTATCTCGCCGGCTCGGGCTGGAAGGAATACAAGAGGACCGGAAGCGTCTGCGGCCACAGGCTGCCGCCGGGGCTGCGCGAGGCCTCGAAGCTTCCCGAGCCGATCTTCACGCCCTCGACCAAGGCCGAGCACGGCCACGACCAGAACATCGACCGCGCCGCCTTCGCCAAGCTCGTGGGCAAGGACGCCGCCCGCCAGCTCGAGCGCCTGAGCCTTGAGCTATATCGCTTCGGCGCCGAGTATATGAAGCCGCGGGGGCTCCTCCTGGCCGACACCAAGTTCGAGTTCGGCCTTCTCGACGGCAAGATCATCCTCATCGACGAGGCGATGACGCCGGACTCCTCGCGCTTCTGGGAGGCCGCTCTCTACAAGGTCGGGACCTCGCCGGAGAGCTTCGACAAGCAGTTCGTCCGCGACCACCTCGAGAAGAGCGGTTGGGACAAGAACCCTCCGGGCCCCGCCCTGCCTCCCGGCGTGGTCGAGGGCACCGCGCGCCGATACCTTGAGGCGCTGGAGCGGCTGACGAAATGAGCTCCAAGAACGGCTCCAAGTCGGCGCCGCACGCGCCGAGCAGCTTCCGAGTGGAGGTGGCCGGCAAGCCGGGCTATGAAGGGGCGGCGGGCGCCCAGGTTGCGGCGCAGTTCGCCCACCTCGGCATGGCGCTGCCGGCCGAGGTCCGCGTCTGCCCCATCTACGAGTTCACCGGGCGGCTGACGCCCCGCGAGGTGGAGCAGGCGGCGAAGGACCTGTTGGCCGACCCCGTCACGCAGGAGTACCGCGTCGGCGAGAGCGGCATGTCCCCCGCGTTCATGATGGCGCCGCATTGGCGCGTCGAGGTGTGGCTGAAGCCCTCGGTGAGCGACCCGCATGAGTCGAGCGTGCGCAAGGCCCTCAAGGACCTGGGCCTGCCCGCGCCCGAGCGCGTGCGCTGCGGGACCGTGTACAAGATCGTCGGGCGCCTTTCCGCCGCCCAGGTCGAGCGCGCGGCGCGCAAGATTTTGTCGAACCCGGTCATCCACCGGTACGTCATCACCGCTCCCTAGCTCTCCCTCCCCCCCTGCGGGGGAGGGTCGGGGTGGGGGGTGAGGGCAGTCGCCGTTCGTAGTTTTATGTCGTCGCCGAGGGCACTATGCCGACTGAGACGCTGACACCGCCTTCACTGACCATCAAGAACGCCGCCGCCAAGGAATTGGTCGAGATGAGCCGCCTCCACGGCTGGTCGCTCTCCGCCGACGAGATGGCCGCCATCCAAGCGCATTTCAAGAAGGCGGGCCGCGAGCCGACGCGCGCCGAGGTGGAGACGATCGCGCAGACCTGGTCGGAGCACTGCAAGCATAAGACGTTCACGAGCGCGGTGCGCTTCTCGGACGGCAAGAAGCAGATCCGCTTCAAGAACCTCCTCAAGGAGACCGTCTTCGCCGCGACCGAGAAGCTCAAGAAGCCGTGGTGCCTGTCGGTCTTCCGCGACAACGCGGGGGTCGTGGCCTTCGACGACGAGTGGGCCGCCGCCTTCAAGGTCGAGACGCACAACCACCCCTGCGCCATCGAGCCCTACGGCGGCGCGGCGACAGGCGTCGGCGGCGTCATCCGCGACGTGCTCGGCGTGGGCCTCGGCGCCAAGCCCATCTTCGGCACCGACGTCTTCTGCCTCTGCCCGCCGGACTACGCGGGCCCGCTTCCGGACGACGTGAACCACCCGCGCCGGACCTTCAGCGGCGTCGTCGAGGGCGTGCGCGACTACGGCAACCGCATGGGCATCCCGACCGTCGGCGGCGCGATCTGGTTCGACCCAGAGTTCCGCTTCAACCCGCTGGTCTTCTGCGGCACCGTCGGCCTGATGCCGCGCTGGGCCGTCGAAAAGAGCGTCTCGCCCGGCGACCTGATCGTCGCCATGGGCGGGGCGACCGGCCGCGACGGCCTTCACGGCGCGACGTTCTCCTCGGCCGCCCTGGACGACTCCTCCTCGCCCGCCGCCGTGCAGATCGGCCACGCGATCGCGGAAAAGCGCGTCTTGGACGTGCTGCTGCAGGCGCGCGATGCGAGGCTGTACCGCGGCGTCACCGACTGCGGCGCGGGCGGCTTCTCCTCGGCCGTCGGCGAGCTGGCCGCCGACTGCGGCGCGCGGGTCGCGCTCGAGAACGCCAAGCTGAAGGCGTCCGACCTCGAACCCTGGGAGATCTGGCTGTCCGAGTCGCAGGAACGCATGGTGCTCGCCGTGCCTCCCAAGAGCCTCAAGGCCCTCGAGGCGCTCGCCGCGGCCGAGGACGTGGAGCTGTGCGTGCTCGGCCAGTTCACGGCGACCGGTCGGTTGCAGGTGACGTTCAAGGGAGCTCCCGTGGTGGACCTGGACATGGGCTTCCTCCACGACGGCCTGCCGAAGAAGGAGCGGACGGCCGTCTGGCAGGCGAGGCCGCAGAACGGCTCGCGCAAGGCAAGCGGGCCGTCGGACGCGGCGAAGCTGCGGCGCGCCTTGGGCGACCTCATCGGCCACTGGAACGTCTGCAGCCGCGAGTGGGTCATCCGCCAGTACGACCACGAGGTGCAGGGCGGCTCCATCATCAAGGCGCTGCAGGGCACGCATGCCGACGGCCCCGGCGACGCCGCCGTCGTCTGGCCGCACGCGGCGACCGGGCGCACCGACGATTACCGCGCTCTCGCGGTCGGCCACGGCCTCAATCCCAACTACGGGCGCATCGACCCCTATGCGATGGCGATGAACGCCGCGGACGAGGCGCTGCGCAACCTCGTCTGCGTCGGCGCCGACATCACACGCGCCGCCTTCCTCGATAATTTCTGCTGGGGCAACCCCGAGGATCCGAAGGTGCTGGGCGCGCTCGTGCGCGCCGCGCTCGGCTGCAGGGACGCGGCCCTCGCCTTCCACGTCCCCTTCATCTCCGGGAAGGACAGCCTCTACAACGAGTACCTGGACTCGAAAGGCGAGCGGCACAACATCCCGGGGACGCTCTTGATCTCCGCCATCGCCCCGGTCCACGACTTCCGCCGGGCCGTCACGATGGACTTCAAGGCGCCCAACGACCCGCTGTACCTGCTCGGCTGGACTTCCGACGAGCTGGGCGGCTCGCTTTACGCCGAATGGTGCGGACGGCCCCTGGACGGGCGCGTGCCGGAGGTGGAGGCCGGCTCCGCCCTCGAGCACATGCGCGCCTTGTCCGCGGCCATCGCGCGCAGCCTCGTCGCCTCCTGCCACGACCTCTCCGAGGGCGGGCTCGCGGTCGCCGCGGCCGAGATGGCGTTCTCCGGCTCGTTCGGCGCCTGCCTGGACCTCGACGAGGTGAACCGCTCTAAAGAGGTGGACTCCGACGAGGTGGTCCTCTTCTCCGAGAGCCCGAGCCGCTTCCTCATCGAGGTGCCGGAGGACAAGGAGCGCGATTTCCTCAAGGCGATGAAGGGCCAGCCGCTCAAGAGGATCGGCTCGACGCTGGCCAACCCGGTGCTGCGCGTGGTCAGCATGGACGGCACGACGCTCTTCGAGGAGGGCCTCGACGCCCTGAAGAGCCGGTGGCGGGACCGCATGCCCGAGGCGATGACCGGCGCCAGGCCGTCCGACGGGGGGAAGCTATGAAGCGGCCCGTCGCCATCATCCTCCGCTGCGCCGGGACGAACTGCGACCTGGAGACGGCGAACGCCTTCGCCATGGCCGGGGCCAAGCCCGAGCTGACGCACATCAACGCGATCAAGTCGGGAGCGGTGAAGATCCTCGACGCCGACATCTTCGTAATCCCCGGCGGCTTCTCCTACGGCGACGACGTGGCGGCCGGGCGCATCCTGGCCAACGAGCTGAAGCTCATGCTCCGCGACCTCAAGACCTTCATCCGCTCGGGCCGGCCGGTGCTCGGCATCTGCAACGGCTTCCAGGTCCTGGTGAAGACGGGGCTGCTGCCGCAGACCAAGACCGAGGCCCAGCACGCGAGCTTCGCCGCCAACGACTCCAACCGCTTCGAAGCCCGCTGGACGCGGCTGCGCATCAACACCCACTCGAACTGCCTGTTCACCAAGAACCTGCCCGAGATGATCGAGCTCCCGGTGGCGCACGCCGAGGGAAAGTTCGTCGTACGGACGCCGAAGGTCCTGGAGGATCTCAAGCGCACCAATTCGATCGTGCTCCGCTACGTCAACGAGGCCGGCGAGCCGGCGGGATATCCCCACAACCCGAACGGCTCGGTGTACAACATCGCCGCGGTGTCGAACCCCGAGGGCAACGTGCTCGGCATCATGCCGCACCCGGAGCGCTTCATCATGCGCTACCACCATCCGAACTGGACGCGGCAGACGTTCCACAAGGAGGGCATCGGCCTCGAGATGTTCCGCAACGCCGTGACTCATGTACAGAACTGAGCTATGTGCGGGATAGTCGGGGTCTTCGGCAACAAGAACGCGGCCCAGCTCGCGTACCTCGGGCTCTTCGCGCTGCAGCATCGAGGCCAGGAGTCGGCCGGCATCGTCACCTCCGACGGCGAGCAGATGAAGCTGCGCGTCGGCATGGGGCTCGCCGCGGACGTCTTCGACGAGACCTCGCTGCGCGGGCTGCCCGGCCGCGGCGCCGTCGGCCACGTGCGCTACGCGACGACGGGCGCGAGCCATCTCAAGAACGCCCAGCCGCTGAGTCCTGCGCGAGCGCCTCGAGAGCCGCGGGGCGATCTTCCAGTCCTCCACGGACAGCGAGGTGATCGTCCATCTGATCGCCCGCGCCAAGGGCCCGATCGAGGACGCGATCATCCATTCGCTCCGGCAGGTGGTCGGCGCCTATTCGCTGCTCTTCCTGACGCCGGGTAAGATGATCGCGGCGCGAGACCCCGGCGGGTTCAGGCCTCTCGTCCTGGGCCGCTTCGGCCGCGCGCACGTCGTCGCCTCCGAGACGACGGCGCTCAACCTGATGGGCGCGCGGCTCGTGCGCGAGATCGAGCCGGGCGAGATCCTCATCTTCGAGCCGAACAGCGCGCCCAAGAGCATCAAACCCTTCTTCCGCGCCCCGACGACCCGCTGCGTCTTCGAGCAGGTCTATTTCGCGCGCCCCGATTCCCGGGTGTTCGGCCACAGCGTGCAGGCCTCGCGCCAGGAGCTCGGCCGCGCGCTGGCACGCGAGATGCGGGGCATCGAGGCCGACATGGTCGTTCCGGTGCCGGATTCCGGCGTGCCGGCCGCCCTCGGATTCTCGCGCGAGAGCGGCATCCCGTTCGAGGTCGGCTTCGTGCGCAGCCATTATGTCGGCCGGACCTTCATCCAGCCGGCGCAGGTCCTGCGCGACGCCTCGGTATCTCTCAAGCTCTCGCCGGTGCGCGAAACGCTGGAAGGCAAGCGCATCGTGCTCGTCGACGATTCCATCGTCCGCGGCACGACCTCGCGCAAGATCTGCCGGATGCTGCGGCGCGTGGGGGTGCGCGAGATCCACATGGCGATCTCGAGCCCGCCCATCATCAGCCCCTGCTACTACGGCATCGACACGCCCCAGCGCGACGAGCTGATCGCGGCGCGGCGCAAGCCCGACGAGGTGCGGCGCTTCATCGGCGTCGACAGCCTCCACCACTTGAGCGTGGAAGGGATGCTGCGCGCGGCGGGGGGCGGCGACGGCACCGTGACGAAGGCGGCGAGCGACTCGGGCTATTGCGCCGCCTGCTTCACCGCGGAGTACCCGACCTCGACCCCGGATTTCGAATGAACGTCCTCATCATAGGCTCCGGCGGGCGGGAGCACGCGCTCGCCTGGAAGCTGAGCCGGAGCCCCCGCAAGCCGAAGCTGCTCGTTCTGCCCGGCTCGGACGCCATGGCGGCGCTTGCCGAGCGCCTCGCCGGTGATCCGCTGGACCCGGCCGCGGTCGTGAAGGCGTGCAAGGAGCGGGACATCGACCTGGCCGTCATCGGCCCCGAGGCGCCGCTTGCCGCGGGCCTGGCCGACGCCCTGCGCGGTTCGGGCATCAAGGTCTTCGGCCCCGGGCAAGCCGCGGCGAGGCTCGAGTCCTCGAAGGCTTTCGCAAAGGACTTCCTGAAGCGCCACGGCGTCCCGACGGCCGCCTTCGAGGTCTACGACGACCCGTCGCGGGCCTCGGACGCGGCGGCGGAGCTGCCCTTGCCGCTCGTCGTCAAGGCCGACGGTCTGGCCGCCGGCAAAGGGGTGCGCGTCTGCAAGACGCGGCGCGAGGCGATCGCGGCCGTGCAGGATCTCATGCTGGGCGGAACCTTGGGCGATGCCGGAAAGCGGGTGGTCATCGAGGAGTGTCTTCAGGGACCGGAGCTGAGCGTGCTCGTCCTGCTCGACGGAAAGACCTACGGTCTCCTTCCCGCGGCGCGCGACCACAAGCGCCTCTTGGACGGCGGCGAGGGGCCGAACACCGGCGGCATGGGCGCCTACTCCCCCGTGCCGGACGCGGACGCGACCCTGCTCGCCCGAGTCGACCGTGAGGTCCTGCGCCCCGTCGTCGCCGGCCTCAAGTCCGACGGCTTCGATTACCGCGGCGTGCTCTACGTCGGGCTCATGCTCACCCCGCAGGGCCCCAAGGTCCTCGAGTTCAACGTCCGCTTCGGCGATCCGGAGACTCAGGCGATCTTGCCGCTTCTGGAATCCGATTTCCTCGACGTCGTCGAGGCGTGCGCGCAAGGGACGCTGGAGCGCGTAAACCTCGAGACCAAGCCCGGCTCATCGCTGTGCGTGGTCCTCGCGTCGCAAGGCTATCCGGACAAGCCCGCGACCGGCCGCCGCATCACGGGCTTGGACTCGGAGCCGGACCCGAACGTCGTGGTCTTCCATGCCGGGACCCGGAAGACGACCGAGGGCTGGGTCACTTCCGGGGGGCGCGTGTTGAACGTCGTCGCGACGGGCGCGGACCTCGCCCAGGCGCGCGAGAAGGCCTACGCGGCGGCGGCGCGCATCGATTTCGAGGGGATGCAGTACCGTAGGGATGTAGCGATAGGCGTCGCAGTGCGAGGCGGTTAACAAAGGGGACGGTCCCCTTTGTTAACCTGACGATATGAAACAGGCGAAAGTGGCGATCTTCATGGGGAGCGAGTCGGACCTCCCCGTCATGTCGAAGGCGGCGGAACTGCTCGCGGCCTACGGCGTCGAGCATACGGTGACGGTCGCGTCAGCGCACCGCAGCCCGGAATTCCTGCACGAGCGCGTCGCCGAGTCGGAGAAGGAAGGCGTCCAGGTCTTCGTCGCCGGGGCGGGCGGCGCCGCGCACCTGGCGGGGGTGCTGGCCAGCCGGACGGTGAAGCCGGTCATCGGCGTGCCGATGGGCTCGAAGCTCTCCGGCTTCGATTCGCTTCTATCCACCGTGCAGATGCCCCGGGGCGTCCCGGTGGCCACCGTCGCGATCGAGGGCGCCGAGAACGCGGCTCTCTTGGCCGTGCAGATCCTCGCCCTCGCCGACCCCGCCCTCTCGAAACGGCTCATGGATGAGCGCAAGCGGCAGGCGTCCGAGATCGCTCAGAAGGGGCGGAAGAAGTGACGGAGCGCATCCTCATCACGGGCGGCCTCGTCATCGACCCCTCGCAGGACCTCGAGGCGGTGAGGGACGTGCTCATCGAAAACGGCCGCATCGCGGCGGTGAAGGCCGGGCTCTGGGCGAAGAAGCGCGCGCCCGGCACCCGCGTCATCGAGGCGAAGGGCTGCTGGGTCCTGCCGGGGCTCATCGACATGCATGTGCACCTGCGCGAGCCCGGGCGCGAGGGCGATGAGACGATCGCCACCGGCGCGCGGGCGGCCGCCAAGGGGGGCGTGACGACGGTGCTCGCCATGCCGAACACCGAGCCCGCCATCGACACGCCCGCCATGGTCCGCCTCGTCCTGAGCCGCGGCCGCGCCGCGGCGAGGGTGAACGTGCTCGTCGCCGGCGCGTTGACGAAGGGGCAGAAGGGCTTGGAGCTGGCCGAGCTCGGCGAGCTGGCCGAGGCCGGCGCCGTCGCCGCCTCCGACGACGGCAGGCCGGTGATGAACGCCCAGCTCATGCGCCGCGCGCTCGAGCGCGCCAAGGCCATCGGCCTTCCCATCCTCGACCACTGCGAGGACATCGAGCTCTCCGCCGGCGGGGTCATGAACGAGGGAGCCGCGGCGTTGAGGAAGGGGGTCGCCGGCATCCCGGCCGCCTCCGAGGCCGTGATGGCCATGCGCGACATCACGCTGGCCGAGCTGACCGGCGGCCGGCTGCACCTGTGCCATGTCAGCTGCGCCGAGACCGTCGAGGCCGTCCGCCGCGCGAAGAGGCGCGGCGCGCGCGTCACCGCCGAGACCGCGCCCCATTACTTCACGCTCACCGACGCGGACGTGCCGGATGACGACGCCAATTTCAAGATGAACCCGCCCTTGCGCTCAAAGGCCGACCGGGCGGCGGTGCTCGAAGGCCTG
>JAPLKK010000037.1 GCA_026388115.1 Elusimicrobiota bacterium
CGTGATCGCCGCGGTCAAGGTCGTCTTGCCGTGGTCCACGTGTCCGATCGTGCCGATGTTCACGTGCGGCTTGGTCCGGTCGAATTTCGCCTTTGCCATCCGTAGTCTCCCGTTAACTAAGGTTGTCTGCGCTTCAAATCAGCCGGGAGAGGGAATCGAACCCTCGACCTTTCCCTTACCAAGGGAATGCTCTGCCACTGAGCTACCCCGGCCCTTGTCGTCGGGCGCACCCGGCGACCCTGCCGTTTCCAGAACGAGCGGGCGATGGGAATCGAACCCACGTGACCAGCTTGGAAGGCTGGCGTTCTACCATTGAACTACGCCCGCGACAACTTCTCCCGCCGAGTCCAACCTGTACGATCCGATGGGCCCAGGGGGCTTGGAGGGATCTTAAGGGTGGATTACAGCGGTTACGACAGCGGAAAGTATAACATAAACCCGCGCGTTTCTGTCAAACGAAGGCTTAGCCGCGGTCGGGGTTGGCCCCGGACGCCGCCAATTGCGTGCCGGAACGGGTGCTTATAAGGGAAAGGAGCTCGGACTCGTCGCGGGGATGGGCCGCGCCGGTCCCGGGAAAGACCGTATAGCGCACGCCGGACTCGACGCCTCCCTTGCCGCCGTCCGCGTCGATGCCCAGCGCCCGCGCGACGGCGACGGATGCTTCGCCGAGCGAGCCCCGCGGGCCGCGGTCTCCGACGACGGCGTACACGCGGCGGCCGCCGTACTCGACCATCGCCAGATCGCCTGTGTTTGCGGCCTCGAAGCCGAGCGGCAAGACGATGTAGGGGATGCGGGTCGGGTCCACCGACCCGCCGTCGGCGTAGCGCAGCGAGGTCTCGTCGCGATGGTGCCTGTCCTGCCGCTGGATGGCGGAGCGCTCGGCAGGATCGTTCACGCGGCCGTCGGTGTCGATCGTCATGCCGGAGACGTACGTGAGCGCGCCGTCCGCGGAGCGCTGCACTTGGACCGGCGTGGGGTCGCTGATGCGCCGCTGGAAGGACGCGACGATCGGGCCGGCGCCGGCTTGCGGCCCCGCCCCGCCCGTTCGGCGGCTTCCGTCGAAGAGGGCGCTGGAGAATCCCTCCGGTTCGCCGATGCTCTCGGCCGAATAGGCCGCCCGCGCGCTCGGGCTTCCTGACAGCGCTTGTCCGCCGTTGCACGACTTGCCGAAGCGCGGCGACTCGGGGGCGGACAGCGACGATGCCTTCGGTGAGGAGTCCTTCGAGCAAGGCTCGTTGCAGGCGCAAAGCAGGCCTGCCGCCGCCAGCGCCAGCATTCCCCGCCGCATGGGAAAATTATGCGCCGACGGACCATCCGGGAGAGGGGGCCTAGGGCCCAGACCGGTCTAGGCCTTTAGGCCTGAATGTCGTTTTCCCCTCTCCCGAGTTCGGGAGAGGGCAGGGTGAGGGTCATGCTGTTTTCTGCGGACGGGGCGGTCTCGCTCCAGACGGGCAAGCGGAAGCTGAAGCGCGAGCCCTTCCCCGGCTCGCTCTCGATGCGCAAGCGCGAGCCGTGAGCGTCCACCAATCCGTTGGCGAGGGCGCGCTCGACGCCGAAGCCCTTCGCCGCTTTCTTGCCGCTCTCGGTGCGGAAGTAGCCGGTGAGGATGCGGTCCTTGTCCTCCGGCGAGATGCCGATGCCGGTGTCCCTGCAAAACACCTCGACTTGGTCCGGCGTCTCGGGCACCCGCGCGAGGCCGAGCGTCACGCTGCCGCCTCCCGGCGTGTACTTGATCGCGTTCGAAAGCAGGTTGGTCAGTACGAGCGTGAGCGCCTCGGGGTCGGCGCGCACGGGGATGGGAGGCTCGGGGAGCTCCAAGGATACCGCGAGCCTCTTCTGCCGCGAGAGCACCTCGAGGCGGTCGGCCGTCTGCCGTAGGATCTGCCGCACCTCGGTCTCGCGCGGGCTCAGCGCGAAGCGGCCCGATTCGAGCCGGCCCATGTTCAAGAGGTTCGAGGACGCCATCGTCAGCGTGCGCACGCTGTCCTTGATCATCTTGAGGTAGCGCTCGCGCTGCTCCTTCGGCTCGTTGTCGGAATCCTCCAAGAGGGCGGTCGCGCCGACGATCACCGTCATCGCGTTGTTGAATTCGTGGCTGATCATGCTGACGAGCTGGCTCTTGAACTTGTTGAGCTCCCGCTCGTGCCGGAACTGCTTGTTGAGCCGCTCGGCCATCTCGCCCATGCAGCCGATGAGGCTTGCGACCTCCGGGCCGGCCGGCCCCGCCGTCAGCGTCCAGGGCGCGCCAAGCTGCCAGCCGCGCGCCGACTCCTCCAGCCGCAGGACCGGGCCGATGAGGTAGCGGGAAAGGAAGAGCGCGAGCAGGAGGCTCGACACAAGGCCGGTGAATAGGACCAGCCCGAGCGCGAGCAAAGAGGCGCGCTGCACGACCTGCCGCCGCTCGCGCAAATGCCGCGCGCTCACGTCCTTGAGGTCGGTGAGGCGGGAGCTCAAATCCTCGAACGGCGAGTTGAGCGTCGCCAGGCGCTCGGCGTCCGCCCGCGACAGCCGGCGGTTCTGCCGCAAGGAGATCCATTGCTCCTGCTCGGCCACGTAGGAGGCCAGCCCGCTCTCCAGCTCGAGCAGGCGTTTGGCCGCCTGGGGCGACTCCATGAGCGGCGTGAGCTCATCGACCTGGGCGCGCAGCCGCGCCAGCGCGGCGGAGCGGCGCTCCAAGTTCTCGCGGCGGCCGACGAGCAGGTACCGCCCGGTCGAATCGTCGAGCTCGCGCAGCGTGTCGCGCAGACGCGGCAGCTTCGTGAGCACGGCCAAGTCCTGCCGGAAGGAGTACTCCAGCCGCTCCTGGGCGTTCGCCTGGACCCAATAGGAAAGACCGACGCCGATCGTGTACAGCTCGATGAAGGCGACGATCAGGAGGAGCTGGGTGCGGAGCTTGAGGCCTTTCACCGCGTGCCCCCGCCGCGCGCGCGGCGCAC
>JAPLKK010000045.1 GCA_026388115.1 Elusimicrobiota bacterium
CGAGACCGGCTGCTCCGCCCGCGAGGCGGCGGGCACGATCGCCGGCGCCGGCATGAGGAGCGGCGAAGCGGGCAAGGCCTGCACCGCCGGGGTCGGAAGCGCCAAGCCGACGCCGGGCACCGGCGCGGCCGTCGTGACCCCGGCCGCGGCTTGGCCCGCGCCGCCCACGGGAGGGACGACGACCGGCACGTCGGAGACCTGGCCGCGCGCGAACGCCGCGGCGGCGAAGAGGGCGAGGAAGATCAGCCGTCCCGGTCGGCGCGACATGGCTCCCTGAGGATAACAGCGAACCTCATCCTCCGCAAGGAGAGCGGCGCTACTTGCGCGCGTCTTGCACGAGGACGAGGCGCAGAGGCCGCGGCGGGACCTGGGCGCGCCAGAAGGCGGCGGCCTCGCGCATCACGTCGAGAAACGCTTGGCGATCGATCGGGGAGTGCGCGCAAAGGGACTCGGCGCTGCTCACGGTCACCACCCAGCCCGGCGCGGCGACCCACTCCGCCAGGTCGGTGAGGCAATCCTTGAGCGCGTCCCAGTTGCCGCCGAAATAGGCCGGAAAGCTCAGCTTGCGCGAGATGGAAGCGAGCAGTGTCTTCTTGTCGCTCGCCTCCGGCCCGTCGAGACGCACTGCGTACAGGCCGAGGGCCGCGGCGGCTTTCTCAACGTCGGCGGACGCCTCCGGACCACCTTCGATGACGACGATCGCGTCGCCGGCCGGCTCCGCGAGGAGCTTCCTCCAGTCCCTGGCCGGCGCCACGCTCAGCGGATGACCTGAAGCTGGATGAAGGTCGTGTAATGGTCCGGCGAGTAGTACAGGATCTCGCCGCCGCCGATGATCAGCCGCTCAGCGCCCCGGTGGCCCTGCGGCGGCGATATCTGGAAGGTCCGATCGCCCACGGTGACGGTGGACGGGCTTCCGTTCGGCGGCAGCACCGTGTACTCATGATAGTAGCCCGAGGGCTTGGCCGCCAGGCGGCCTTCGCGGTTGTCGAAGATGACGCCGTCCTTGGGGAACGGCAGCGGCTGGCCGTTGGCGATCTTCGAGATGATGCTCAAGATGAGCTTGACGCGTCCCGGATCGCTGATTTTCGGCGAAAGGTCCGTCCCGGGCGCGATGACCTTGGCAGGCGCAACGGCGGAAGGCGTCTGCGCGGCCGGCACGACGGGCTTGACGTCCGGGACCTTGCCGGTGGGCGACTCTTGGAGCAGCTCGTTGAAAGCCTTCTTCGAGTCGGCGAAGGACGTGGACGCCGCCGAGAACGAGAATGCGAACGCGAAGGCAACGAGAGCAACGAACGGTCTCTTCTTCATGGGGGGCTCCTGTGCGCCGGTCAGCCGTATTCTAACACGAAACAGCGGCCATAAATCGGGACGCTCACGGCGCGCTTGACACATAGGCTCGACTGGCGCTTATGGTAGACTCGTGCCGATCCGAGTATGGCCGAAAACGAAGCTTCCGCGGACTCCAGGCGGGCGATGTGGTCGCAGTTCTTGGGCTTCGGCATGGACGCCTACGACATGGCCATGGTCGTGGTCCTGGCACCGCTCCTCTCCCATATCTTCGCCTTCCCTAGACTCGGACCGGCGGGCCAGTTCCTGATGACGGCCCTGCTGTACTCGGTAACGATGGCGGCCCGGCCCTTGGGCGCCGCCTTCTTCGGCCATTACGCCGATAGAACCGGCCGGCGCTTGCTGCTGCTTTTCACCATCGCAGGCGTCGGCGTCCTGTCCGCCGTCTGCGCGGCCATCCCCACGCCAGCCCAGGTCGGGCTCACGATGGCCTACGCGATATTCATGGCCGCGCGCTTCGTCATGGGCTTCTTCTTCGGCGGCGAGTACGCGGTGGGCCATACCTTCGCGATCGAGCATGCCCCGGCAGGCTCGCGGGGCGCGGTAGGCGGCTTCGTCCAGTCCGGCTTTCCGCTCGGCTACGCGTTCGCTTCCTTCGTGGTGCTCGGCACGAGCCTCCTCATCGGAGAAGAGGCCATGCAGCGCTACGGCTGGCGGCTGATGTTCCTCTCCGGGATAGCTCCCGTGCTGCTCGCCCTTTATTTGCGCCGCTCCCTGGTGGAGTCTCCCATCTTCACCGAGGCCAAAGAGCAGGGGCGGGTCGCAAAGAGGCCGTTCCTCGCCCTTTTCAAGCCGCCGGACCTCTGGGCGTTCCTGCAGGTCTTCCTCTACATGACCGGACTCTTCTTGACCGATTACGCGGTCTACCAGTTCCTTCCGAACATCCTCCAAGGCCCAGGCAAGTTCAGCATGACGCGCTACACGTTCATCTACGGCGTGGCGCTCCTGGGGGCGTTCCTGGGATACAACCTTTTCGGCCGGCTGGCCGACCGCTGGGGACGCAGGCGTCTGACGATGTGGTACTGCCTCTATGTGGCGATACTGGGAGTTCCTCTCTACAAACTGCTGATTTACGCGGCCGTGACGAAGAGCCTGGCGCTGGGCTTGGCCGCCGCCGTCCTGGCCGCCTCGTTCAAGCTCGCCTGGGGCGCGGTGCCGGCCTATCTCTCCGAGAGGTTCCCCACCCGGACGCGCTCGGTCGGCGTCGGCTTCGGCTACTCGGCCGCAGCCTTGGTGGGCGGCGCGGGCATCACGCCGTTGGTGGGCCTGCTCCATTCCCGCCAGGCCTTTGCTGTTGTCGAAGGCGGGGAGCTGTGGCTTTCCGCCTCGGCGGCGCTGACGTTGGGCGCCGCGCTCACGTGGCTGAGCCTCTTCTGGAGCCCGGAGACCAAGGACGTGGACCTGCGCGCCTCGGCGTCCTAACGACAGCGCGCCCCTCCCCCGCCGCGGCGGAGGAGGGGCGGCTTTACAGCGTCTTTTGCCTAGAACTTCACCTGAGGCGTGTTCGCGATCCGCAGCTCGTCCTGAGTCGAGACGGTCCCGCCGAGACGCCGGAACCTGATCTCCGCATAGTACGGTTCTCCAGGCTTGAGCGCCTCTTGGGGCGCGGCCTTCGAGAGATCGATCGCATATTGCGCCGCGGAGCCGAACTGCGCCGAGCCCTGGAATGCCGTCGGGTCGAGCACCAGACGGTGCCGTTTCACCGTATAGGTGATGACGATATTCTGGTTCGGGTAGTAGCCGGGCCACATGTCGGCCAGGACGATCACGAACGACTTGCCGTCCGCCGTCTTCTGCAGCTGCGCCGTAAGGCCGTTGGGATCGGCCTGCGTGACGAGCTTGGCGAGCGGGGTCAGCGTGACCTGAGCGGTCAGGTCGGGCGGCATCCCGCCCTGGCTCACGGCCACGTTGTAGCTATAGGACGGGTTCTGCGGCCGCGCGTTCACCGTCCTGCCGTCGAAGTAGACGACGATGGACTCGGACTCCCAGGGCAGCGGGGGGTTGGCGGCGCGGTTGGCGACGGAAACCGCGGCCGTGAGCGTGGTCGCTCGTCCCGCGTACTCCCTCTGGTCCACGTAGGAGATGGACGGGCTGTCCGGCGGCGCCCTGAAGAAGATGCGCGCCACGCGGTACACCCGGCTCGAGAGCCGCAGCGTCGCGGCTGCGTCGCCCGCGGGAAGAGCCGCGCTCGCGGAGGCGTTCTCCGAGAACCAGATCCGGTCGGAGGGCAGCGGGCTGCACGTGGTATCGTCCGTGCGCAGCCAGCGGTAACCGAGATACTGATAGGGCTGCTGGTAGCCCTCCCACGGAGCATAGCTCGGGTAGGCCGAGGGCGGGCAGGAAGGCACCTCCCAGCCCTGGTTGCCGCCCCAGGGCGGCGCCCATGGGTCGAAACGCGAACGCTCGGGCCCGACCGGAGGAACGTCGTGTCCGTCGAAAGGAGGCCGCTCCCGGCCGGGTTCGAACCCGCCGACGCCGGCCATGCGGTTCGCGGCGTCCTGTAAACCCAGATTCTGGGCGCCGGCCGCGCAAGGCTGCGCCGCCAGACATGCAACGATCAGCAATCTCCTCATTCCTATCTCCCGATGTGCGGTTCATCGAAACCGATCATCGGTCTTACTATAGACCGCGGGGGTTCCTCCCTCGTTGAGCGGTTGTTTAGTAGGCGTTTACCCGGATCGAGGCAGGGTCAGGCGTCAGGCGAGGCTCTCTTCTTTGCGCGGCAGGGCCTGCTCGGCGAGGGCCAGAGCCCCGCGGATGCCGGACTCCTCGCCGCAGCCGGGCTCCACGACGTAGGAGTCGGTATCGGTCAGGATCTTGTCGTGCTTGATGTAGCCGTTGAGGAGCCGCCGGAGCTTCTCGCGGATCATCGTGTAGAGATGCTTCTGCTTCGACACGCCGCCGCCGAGGATGATCTTCTGCGGCGAGAGCACCATCACGCAGTTCGCGAAGGCCAAGGCGAGATACTGCGCCTGCAAGTCCCAGGCCGGATGATCGGGCGGCAGCTCGGACGCGGGTTTGCCCCAGCGCTTCTCGATGGCCGGCCCCGACGCCAGGCCTTCCAAACACCCGCCTCCATGGAAGGGACAGCCCCCCTCGAACTTGTCGCGCGGGTCTTTCGGGATGAGCATGTGCCCCATCTCGGGATGGATGAGGCCGTGCATCAGCTTGCCGGATACCATGCCCCCCGCGCCGATGCCGGTGCCGACGGTGACGTAGATGAAAGTATCGAGCTCACGAGCCGCGCCCCAGCGGTACTCGCCGAGCGCCGCGCCGTTGACGTCGGTATCGAAGCCGACGGGAAGGCCGAGCGCCTTCTTGAGCGCGCCGACGATATCGTAGTTCGACCAGCCCGGCTTGGGCGGGGTGGTGATGTAACCATAGGTCGGCGAGTCCGGGTCCAGGTCCACGGGGCCGAAGGAGCCCAAGCCGATGGCGGACAGCGGCCGGATGCGGTGGCAAGCGCGGAAGAACTCGTTGACTTCGGCCATCGTCTTGTCCGGCGTCGTCGTGGCGACGACGGTCTTCTTCAAGACGGCGCCTGCGGCGCCGCCCATCGCGCACACGAACTTCGTCCCGCCGGCCTCGATGCCGCCGAACAAGGGAGCTCCGGATCTCGGCTCGCTGGACATCTTAAAACCCCCCCGCGCGCAGGCTGGAGCTGAATCCCAGGACCAGGATCGATGCGATCAAGAACGCGAGCCCGTTCTTCATTACCGCGGTCGCCCTTGCGCCGGAACCCTCCCACTCGTTGTGCTTCCAGCCCCAGAAGCTCGAGGTCAGGATGATGAGGACCATGAACATCGGCCAGCCCACCAGCGGTCCCAAAGAGCCGATGAGCCTGCTGGCCTTGCTATAGAAAACGATCGAGCCGAACCAGAAGGCGCCCATGATGACGGCGAAGCAGTGGTATTTCCAAGAGCCCGGCTCGGCGTAGCAGGCGAACGAGCCGTTCTTCTGATGGAGGTAAACGGTGTAAAGCGCGTAAGGGACGAACGCGCACAGCAGGAAGCCGGGCCACAGCACGTTGGCCGCCGCGAAGCCTCGCGCCCCCATGCTCGATGCCAGCTCCTGCAGCGGGCTCGTCAAGGAGAAGACGACGTTCTGGCAGGCCGATGAGAGGCCCGCCAGGATGGCGAGCGTCACTCCGAGAGAGTGGGAGCCTTCGTCCGCCCGCGGCGTCTTGGACCTCTCCTCGTCGCGGAGCTTGCCCGCGCGGCTGGACACGAGCAGGCCCGCGACCGCGAGCGCGGTGCCGAGCAGGGTCGTCACTCCGAACGGAGTGGGAATCTGGCGCGGATGCTGAAGCACGAGCGGCAGCAGAAAGCCGAGGCTGATGCCGAGCCCGAGGTTGATGACGAAGGCGAGCCCCAGTCCGATGCTCGTCATCGCCAGGGCGAAGCAGACTTGCCCCGCGCCAAAGACGAAGCCCCCGGCGAGCATCAGGGCCAGAAGCCTCGGCGGGGCGGCGGAATAGATGGCGAGGATACGGGGCTCGATCGCGAACATGAACAGCCACGGCAGGACCACGAACGACCAAAGAGCGTACTGCAGCCAGATGTTCTCGAAGCGCCACTTCTCGATGTACTTGGTGGGCAGGGCGAAGGAACCGTTGATGACGCCCGCGGCCAGGATCAACGCAAGAGCAGAGACGAGATTCATCGGGTTTCCTTGAGCGCGTGCCCGGCTTCGGCCGGCACGCTAGCGCGTCTGTATCACGACGTCCTGGGAATCGCCGGTGAGCTTGATGCCCTTCTCGGGGTCCACCCGGACGGGGAGCCCGTTGACCGTAGCGGAGACGATGGTGGAGCCGGAGCCTTCGACGCGCAGCTTGATGCCCGACACGCCGCCGAAGTCGACCGGCACCGTCACGCCCCCCCCAAGGTTCGGCTTCACGTAAGTCCCGTCGCCAGGATAGTAATTTAACCCGAGCCCCTTCTTCATAATGAGCTCGCCATACATCGAGTTCGCCCAGGCGAACCAGGGGCGGCTGTAATCGCCGGGGTTGTCCGGGTTGACGCCCTCGTGCATGTAATGCGTGCCCGCGTCGAGGCCGTCGAGCTCCTTGATGACGCCCTGGATCTCGCCGGGGTCGTTGGAGGTCAGCGCCTGCATGGCCACGGCCATGGGCCACAGCTTGTTGCCGGGGGTGTGCGGGCTGCCGATGCCGGAGCCGTTCGCGCCGGAAGCGAAGTTCGGATTGTCGTGGCTCAGCACGAACCGGCGCGTGTTCTGATAGATGGGGTCGGTGTTGGAGCAGTACTCGATGTAGGGCGCGGACAGCAGGCTCGGCACGTTGGCGTCGTCCATCAGCAGGTTGTTGCCCGCCCCGTCGGTCTCGAAGGCGAAGATCGTGCCGTAAGTCGGGTGCTGGACCGTCGCGTAGCGCTGGATGCCGTCGCGGATCGTCCGCGACATGGCCGCGCACTCGGCAGCGCGGTTCTCGTCCTTCCAGATCGTGGAGTACATCTCCTGCAGCTTGGGCAAAGTCGCGGCCAGGAACATGTTCGTCGGGACCAGGTACGGGTACTTGGTCCAATCGTCGCTCGGCCGGTTCGGGCACTTCACCATGCCGGTGGGTCCGGTATTGGACTTGAGGAGATCGACAGCCTTGTCAAAGGCGTGGCGCATGTCGAAGTCGCCCGTCTGATGCGCCCATGACTCGTCACCGGTCACCTTCCAGTACAGGTACGTCAGCCGGATGACGTACGCGACGCCGTCCGGCTCGAGCTTGCGCTCCCAGAGAGTGCCGTCATCTTTCCATGAATTGATGAACGGCGCGTCCGGGTCGGGCGAGTTGAAATGCTTGGCGCTCGTCAGGATCGTGCCCCGGATGATCCCCTGAAGGTCCGGGTTCCCCTTCGCCATGTAGACGTACGGATTGAGCTGCGCGCAGGAGTCGCGCGTCCACATCGCCGGGATGTCGCCGGTGATGATAAACGTGCTGCCGTCGCCTTGGCGGCGGACGGTCGTCTCGAGCGTGTTCGGCAGGCACTGCTTGAACGTCTGCTGGGCGTAAGCGTCGGAGATCTCGACGCCGTTGATGTAATCCTGCACCGGCGCCGGAACATTAGAGGCGGCCGCGGGCTCGGCTGGAACGTCCATGGCGGACATGGGCCGCGCCGCGGCGCCGTCGAATACGCTCCCCGACGGGTCGGCCGCGGCGCGCCGCAAGACGTCCACCGCGGCGCCGAAACTTCCGGCGGCCGCGGTGGACGACGCGAAGAGGGCGGCCAACAGCGCCGCCCAGAGCTTCGTCACTAATTCTCCCAAGCCGGCGTGCCGATCGCCACGTTGACCGTGGTGTCCGCGCCGCCGTAATAGAGGTAAGCCTTGCCGTCCTTGACCACCAAGCCTTCGGTGAACACCACATCGCCCACCTGGCCGTACACTTCCCACGACTCGGTCACATTAAGGAAAGGCTCGGAGGCCCGGGCGATGAGCTTGGTCGGGTCCTGCTTGTCGAAGAGCGCCCAAGCGGTGCGGTACTCGCGCTCCTGGCCGCGGCCCTTCTGGCGGCCCAGCTCCTCGGCGCGGCCCTGCGACAGGTTGCCGTTGTAGATGAGGAGGATGCCGGCCTTCGTCATGATCGGCGGCGGGCCGGACTCGACCAGCGAGTCGTCCCAATCGCCGCCGCGCGGCTGAAGCACCGGCTGCTCGACCTTGGTCCAGTGGATCAGGTCGGCCGAGTGGGCGGCCCAGATGTTGGTGTCGCCGAAGTACGCCCAGTACTCGCCGTTCACTTTCACATTGAGGATCGCGGTCGACTTGGCCGGGAGGATCTGCCCGTGCTTTTCCCAGTGGATGAGGTCCTTGGAGCTCGCCAGGCAGGAGGGAGTATGGTCGCCGTCCCAGGCGGTATACGTCACGTAGAAGGTCCCGTCGATGTTCACGACGCGCGGATCCTCGACGCCGTTCTTCTCCGAGGGATCGGTCGGCACGATCACCGGCTCCGGGCGCTTCTTGAAGTGGATGCCGTCGGTCGACTCGGCGAGACCGACGGTGGACACCGCGTGCCGGTCCTGGGCGCGGTACAGCATCATGAACTTGTCACCGTTCAAGACCACGGCCGGGTTGAAAGTCCCGTTCGACTCGAAGTTCGTGCTCGCCGGCTCAGGCGTGAGGATCGGATTGCTGCCCGACTTCTGCAAGTTCTTGAACGGGAACTGGATCGGCGCCGTGCCCGGCACCTCCAGCGCGCGCACCGCGGTGATGCTCGCCGCCGGCGCGGGTTTGGCCAGCGCCTCGGCGCGGCCGGTCCCGTCGAAGACGCTGCCCCAATTCGTCGCACAGCCGGTGCTCGCCAAGGTGACGGCAAGTCCGGCCGCCAGAAGGAAGGAAACGTAACGCTTACCCATCAAGGCCTCCACAGTGATAAAAGTCTACCCCCAACGCGCCGTTTCCATAAGAGTCCTATAGGGAAAGACGCCCTCGTACTCAAGCCCCAGGAGCCTTAAAACAACCGGCACCAACCGTTATTCTCCCTCTCCCGCCTACGGCGGGAGAGGGCCGGGGTGAGGGTTCATCAGTGAAAACTCAGCCGCCGTTCCCCCTCTCGAAAGAGGCTGTAACCTTTATCTTTCAGAGGTATAGAGAATTAGCAGGATCCGCCGCCCGCGTTCATCGAGGACCTATGAGAACTCTGATAGCCGCCCTTGTGGCCGTCTTCCTTTCGCTCCCGTTGAGCGCCGACGACAACACGCTCAAGCAGGATGTGAACGTCAAGGTCTGCGAGGCCAAGCCGATCAAAGTGACGCTCGCGGCGTCGCCCATCAGCGTCGAGCCCGGGAACTCCTCGACGCTTTCCTGGACGGTCGACCGGCAACTGGCCTCGCTGACGCTGACCGGCGCGGGCTCCGTGCAGGGCCAGACCTCGGCCGTCGTGACCCCCGCCGGGCTGGGCGCTCACGTCTACACCCTCTCCGCGGCCGACGACTGCAACAACACCGGCTCGGCGAGCGTCACGGTGACGGTCCGGAACTTGAGGGTGTTCCTGTCGGGCAGCATGTACTGTTGGGGTGACACCGTCAAGGACTGGCTGGATTGGACAACCTCCGGCATGGACGCGAACTTGCGCGGCGCCTGCGAGGGCTATACCGGCGGGAACTGCAGCAGGGCCAGAAGCCTCGACGGTGCCTCCTATGCGGGCGTGCAGGAGTTCGTGGCCGCTATGAAGTCCTGGCCGCGCGACGCCGAGGTGTACAGCCAGGCCCACGTGGGCGGCACGACCGATGTCGTAGACGAGAACGGCGACATCGTCGGCACCTTCCAGACCGCGAGCCTCCTGGCCAACGGCATCCCGGGCTTCAGCTGGCAGGGCAATCCCTTCGCGGGACAGAACTATCCCCAGCCTTTCTTCTCCAACGGAACGCTGACCATCAACAACATGCAGTACGAAGTCGTCGGTTTCCAATCCTTCTCGCCGATCGTCCTGGACCTTTCCGGCGACGGCAAGCCCGACGTGGACAGGGGCGAGTGGCTGCCGCATCCGACCCGCTTCGACCGCTCGCGGGCGATCCTGTTCGACATCACGGCGACGGGCTTTCCGAGCTACACCGAGTGGATCGGCCCCAAAGACGGCCTGCTGGTCGCGCCCCTGAACCCGGGCGAGACCATCACGGGGGGCCAGAATCTCTTCGGCAACCCGATCGGCTTCCTGGACGGCTACCAGAAGCTCGGACTGCGTCTCGACAAGGATGAGAACGGCGCTATCGAAGGCAAGGAGCTCGATGGCCTCATGGTCTGGCAGGACTTGAACAGCAACGGCCGCGCGGAGCCCGGAGAGCTAAAGAGCGTGCAAGAGTTGGGGATCACGCAGATCCGCACCCGGCACGAGAAGCTGAAGAGCACCTTCGTCATGAACGGCCAGACGCGCGCCACTTGGGACTGGTGGCCGACCAGCATGATCGTTTATCCCCAGCCCGTAGCCCGGGCGTCGGCTCCGGACCAGGGCAAGCTGTAGGCCGCGGCCTGAGCTCCGCGGAGGGAGAACTCACTCGCTCTTGAGGCAGCCGTAGGTCGACATCGAGCCCGGCGAAGACGTCTAAGTTACGCGGGAGGAACAAGCCTGCCTGCTGGGCTCCGGTCATTGAAATGTCTCCTCTGTTTCGACTCGCGCATCCTAAGCGTTACGCGTTTCAGAGGAACCATCAACGGCTTGGCCTTCAGCATACACGTCTCTCCCCGAAATCGGGGAGAGGGAGAACGACGGCTAGAAGAATTTCCCTCACCCCCCACCCCCACCCTCCCCCACAAGGGGGGAGGGAGAAAATAATAAGCTAAGATTTCGCGTCATGAATGGCGCCGAGGCGGCCGAGACGGCAGGGACATCGAACGGGGTCTTCTCCCGCTGTTGGAAGCGCAAGGCGATCGACGAGCTGGAAAGCGACGCCGAGCACGGCCAGGGGCTGTCGCGCTCCCTGGGTCCCGTCGAGCTCGTCGCGCTCGGCGTCGGCGCCATCATCGGCGCGGGGATCTTTTTGACCGTCGGAACCGCGTCGGCCGGCCAGCTCGACGCGAGCGGCCACGTCGTGCGCTGGGCGGCAGGCCCCGCGATCATCCTTTCCTTCGTCGTCACCGCCGTCGTCTGCGGCTTCTCCGCCTTGTGCTACGCCGAGATGGCCTCGATGATCCCCATCGCCGGCTCCGCCTACACCTACGCCTTCGCGACGATGGGCGAGCTGATCGCGTGGATCATCGGCTGGGACCTGCTCATCGAGTACGCGGCCGGCAACGTCGCCGTCGCCATCTCCTGGTCGGGCTACTTCAACGACATGGTCCACAATCTCGGCATGCTCGTGGGCGCCGCCGTCGGGCACCCCGGCTGGAACTGGGGCATCCCGCTGTGGCTGGCCAACTGCCCCAAGAGCGCGCCGCCCGCGGTGCTCGCGGCCGCGCCCCGCTTGTTCGGCCACCCTGTCGTCTTCAACCTCTTCGCCGTGCTCATCGTCCTCGCCATCACATGGATCCTCGTCATCGGCGTGAAGGAGTCGAGCCGCTTCAACACCATCATGGTGTCCACCAAGCTCGTGATCCTGCTCTTCTTCGTCTGCATCGGCATCCGGTTCTTCGATTTCCACAACTGGGTGCCGGCGAGCTCCACGTCGTTTTGGAGCGGCTTCGCGCCCAACGGCTGGAAGGGCATCTTCTCGGGCGCTTCCATCGTCTTCTTCGCCTACATCGGCTTCGACGCGGTCTCCACGGCTTCCGAAGAAGCGAAGAAGCCGACCCGCGACATACCGATCGGCATCCTCGGTTCGCTCGTCATCTGCACCGTCGTTTATATCGCCGTGGCCGCGGTGCTCACGGGCATGGTGCCCTACTCGACGCTCAACAACGCCGAGCCTCTTACCTCTGCCATCGAGGCGCACGCGGACCAGCTGGGCGGAAACTGGCTGCGCTTCTCGGCCTTCCTCGTGGCCGTCGGCTCGGTCATCGCCCACACGGCGGTCCTTCTCGTCTTCCAACTCGGCCAGCCGCGCATCTTCCTTTCGATGTCGCGCGACGGTCTTCTGCCCGCCTGGTGCGCCAAGGTCCACCCCAAGTACCGCACGCCGGTCGTCACGACCATCATCACCGGCGTGGCGGTCGCGGGCTTCGCGGCTGTCTTCCCCATCGACGAGATCGTGGACCTGACGAACATCGGCACCCTCTTCGCCTTCGTGCTGGTCTGCGCGGGCGTGCTGGTGCTGCGCATCACCGAGCCGGAGCGCGCTCGGCCCTTCAAGACCCCGTTCGTCTGGCTCTGCGCCCCGCTCGGCATCATCTCCTGCTTCGTCTTGATGTATTTCCTGCCCAAGATCACGTGGGTGCGCTTCTTCGTGTGGCTCTTGATCGGGCTCTCCTTCTACCTGTCGATGGTCGTGTGGAACGAGAACCTTCAGCGCTCCGGCGTCCCGCAAAGGACGGCGCGCCTGCGCACCGGGCTCGTGGGCTCTTTCGCGGCCGCGGTCATCACGCTCGGCAGCGTATGGCTCGGCCTCTGGAGCTGAGCGCTTGCTAGCCGAGGCGCTCACCGCGCCCCTCCCCATCGCCGCGGCGATCCTGCTGTTCGGCATCGGCTACCGGCAAGTGCATGACTCCCTGAGGCGCGGGATCGAGGCCGCGGCGCGCCGTTTCGGCGCCCGCGCCGCCGCCTGCGCCATCGTCATCGCCCTCGGGCTGCTGTCGTGCCTCGTCACCGTCGTCGTGGCCGCTCTCGCCTTGGCCGAGGCCGTCGGCGCTCTCGGGCTTTCGCGCAAGGATCAGGTCCGGCTTGCGGTGCTCGGCTGCTTCGCCATCGGCCTCGGCTCCGCCTTGACGCGGGTCGGCGGCCCCGTATCGGCTATCGCCGTCGCCAGGCTCTCCGGGCCGCCGTACCAGGCGGGGCCGCTCTTTCTCCTCACCCTGCTCGGGCCGTGGGTCCTGCCGGTCGTCCTGCTCTTGGGGATATTGGCCGCCGTCTGCGTGACCGCCGCTCCCGCCGAGCGCCAGCCGCCCGTCCCGCCGGAGAGCATTGGCGCCGTCGCCCTTCGCGCCGCAAAGGTCTATTTCTTCGTGGCCGCCCTGGTCATCTTGGGCGAGGCTATCCGGCCGCTGATGGACCGATGGGCGTCGGGAGCCCGACCCGCGACCCTCTACTGGGTGAACCTCTCTTCGGCCGTGCTGGATAACGCCACCCTCGCCGCAGCCGAAGTGAACCCGGGGCTCGACAGGGGCGCCCTGCGCTACTGCCTCCTCGGCCTTCTCATCTCCGGCGGGATGCTGGTGCCGGGCAACATCCCCAACATCATCTGCGCCTCGAGGCTCGGCATCACCAACCGCGATTGGGCGCGCTGGGGTGTACCGCTCGGTCTCGCGCTGATGCTCGTTGTCTTCGCGAGCCTCTGGTGCCGGTCGTGAGAGAAGCCTCTCAGCTGAAGCGGTAGGCTACACCCTGCCGGAGACGAGCCAGTGGCGGTCGTCCATCTGGATGGGCCAAAGCCCGCCCAGGCCGGCGGCCGCCACCTGCTCGGCCGCCTCCTCCAAGGTGAAGGCGGCCAGCAGAGAGTTGTAGAAATCTTCCTTAAGGAGGGGCGACTCCTTGGCCGCGTTCGCCTCGACGATCTTCGCGGCGCGCTCCGGCGAGTCGGGACGCACGAGGTCCATCACGTGGACGTAGGCGCCCGGGGCGGCGAGGCGGGCGACCTCGGCCCAAAAGACCACGGGCTCCGGAAGGTGATGGACGAGGCTGTTCGAGATGACGGCGTCGAAGCTCTTCGGCGCAAGCGCCAAGCCGGGGACCCGCCCCTCGATGATCTGGATCCGGTCGTCCAGGCCCGCTTCCGCGACCGCCTGGCGGGCGAGGGCGATCATCGCGGGCGCCGCGTCCACCGCGCTCACGCGCACGGCGCCCGAAGCGCGGGCAAGCCGGATCGGGATGTCCGCCGGGCCGCAGCCCAGGTCCAGCACGCGCGAGGCGTTCGGGCAGCGGGAAAGGAACTCCGTGACGAAACGATCGTTCACCTCGGAGAAATCCGCGCGCGCGTAGGCCTGGGAGCGCGCCGGCTCGTCCATCAGCTCGGGCTCCAATCTGCGCTCCATCAAAACACCCTGCACCACAACGCTTTCAAGTATTCCCCCTCAGGGTAGTCCACGGCGAACGGGTGGTCCGGGCCGGCGCCGCTCTTGCGGAAGATCTGCACCCGCCTGCCCGCCGAACCGGCCGCGGAGCGCACGAAGTCCTGGAACTCCGGGGCCGAGAGCATGCCGCTGCACGAACAGGTCACGAAAAAGCCTCCCTCCTCGACCACCGACAGCGCGAGGCGGTTGAAGTCGATGTATTTCTGCCGCCCCTCCGCGTAGCCCTCGCGGCTCGCGATGAGCTTGTAGGGGTCGAGCACCACGAGGCCGAAGCGCTCGGAGTTGGCGGCCGCCTGGCGCAGGAAGGGAAAGGCGTCCACCGTCACCACCTTCACGCGCGCCTGGTTGATGTTCGCGTTCTTCTTCGCGGCCTCGGAGGCGTCAGGATCGAGCTCGACGCAGGTGACCTCGTCAGCGCCGCCCTTCACCTTGGCGTAGATGCCGAAGCCGCCGGTATAGCTGCAGACGTCCAGCACGCGCCGTCCAGCGGCCAAGCCGGCCGCGGCCAGGCGGTTGTCGCGCTGGGCGCAGAAGAACCCCGTCTTGTAGCCGCCCGAGGGCGTCACCTCGAAGGCCACGCCGTTCTCGCGCACGCGCACGCGCAGCTCCGGGCCGGGCTTGAGGTCGAAGCCCTCCATCTTCTGCGTGTACTCGCTGGCGCGCCGGACCACGCGCGAGCCGGGGAACCGCTGGAGCAGCAGCCGCTCCAGGCGCGCCGCCTGGCGGAACATGCCGAGCGAATAGAACTCGAGCACGAAAACGTCGGCGTAGCGGTCGATGACGAGGCCCGGCATGCCGTCGCCGTAGTCATGCACGAGGCGATAGGCGTCGGTCGTCTCGTCGAGCTTGAGCTGCTCGCGCCGGAACCGGATCGCCTGGTCGAGGCGGGCGGCGAAGAAGGCCTCGGAGTCCGCCCCGGCGGCCTCGCGTCCGAGGATGCGCAGGGTGATCAGGCTGTTCGGATTGTAGAAGCCGACGCCGTAAGGCGCGCCGTTCTTGTCGTAGACGGCGACCA
>JAPLKK010000160.1:0-7036 GCA_026388115.1 Elusimicrobiota bacterium
AGCGCCAGGCGGTAGCGGCCCAGCGCCTTGAGCGCGTCGGCCAGCTCCTTGCTGTTCTCCTCGAGGGTCGACCGCTGGTTGTAGACCGCGATGACGACCTGATAAGGACCGTCGAGCACGGCGATCTCATGGGCGTCCTGGAGGTTGAGCGAGATGCCGGGAATGAAGACGACGAGCTTCCTCGTCGGGTCGATCGGCGCCAGGGGCACGATGGCCGCTTTTCCGCCGTTGGCATTCACGCGGGCCTGCCACTCCGCTTTGGACTTGTCGGTGAAGGCGCCGTCCAGTGAAAGCAGGGCCGGATCGAGCGGTTTTCCGATCCACGGCGATTCCGACGGGAACACCGCCCCTCTCGGGGCCGGCACCCCCGGCAAGGCCAAGGGCGCGGGGGTTGCGGCCGCCATGCCGGCCTCGGACGCGATCTGTGCGACGCGGCCTTCCAACAGGCTCCCAGCGTGCGCCGGGGAGAAGGCCAGGAGGCAGACGACGGCGGCGAACAGCCTCATGTCCCGGCATCTCCTTGCCAGTCCGCGAGCGTCTTGCTCAGCCACGGCATGAAGGTCGAGTCGTTCCACATGAAGTCGGTGTGAGCTCCGTGAAAGGTGTCCACGATCTCCCCGATGACCGCGTCGTAGCGGAGCTTGAACTGGTCGAGCGTCGACGACTGGGTGGCGGCGGCGCGGAGCTCCGGCTCGTGCGCCGGATACAGCGAGCACCTTTCGAGGGTCAGCCAGAGTTGCTGGAGCGCCTGGTTCCAATGGAGGGGCCCGTACCCGTAGTCCAGCTTGTCGGTGCCTTCGCCGGGCTGCTTGAGGAATCCCCAGACCCTCTCCAGCTCGCCCTTCGCCAGCTCGATCGAATACCAGCTGTTCAAGGGTTCCACGAAGCCGTGGAAGTTCTGGCCGGTCCCGTCCGCCGGCAGAGGCGTGACGAGCCGGACGGTCACTTCTTTTGGGAACCGCAGCTTCAGGATGTCGTTCATCGAAGCCGTGTGGTTTGTGACGCTCAGGAGCGTGGTCCTCGTCCACCCCGGGTCCACCTTGTCGATCAGATCCTTGATCGCGTCCTGCGCGGGCCCGGAGTTCAGGCCGGGAGGCGCGTCGAAGCCGCGCCACGGCGCGGCCATGCAGATGAAGAGGACCTTTGAAAAGAGACCCGAGGCTCCAAGGAGTCCCTTCTGGGCGAGCTGTCCGAGCGCGGCCTCGCTCGAGATCGCGCCCCAGCTGTGGCCGATGAGGTGCAGCTCCTTCTGCGCCGCGACGCCTCGCGTCGCCGCGAGCGCCAGGCGGTAGCGGCCCAGCGCCTCGAGCGCGTCGGCCAGCTCCTTGCTGTTCTCCTCGAGGGTCGACCTTTGGTTGTAGACCGCGATGACGACTTGATAGGGCCCCTCGAGCGCGGCGATCGAGTGGGCATTCTGGAGGTTGAGCGAGATGCCGGGGATGAAGACGACGAGCTTCCTCGTCGGGTCGATGGGCGCCAGGGGGATGATGGCGGCCTTTCCGCCGTTGGCATTCACGCGGGCCTGCCATTCCGCTTTGGACCTGTCGGTGAAGGCGCCGTCGAGCGAAAGCAGGGCCGGATCGAGCGATTTTCCGATCCATGGCGATTCCGACGGGAACACCGCCCCTCTCGGGGCCGGCACCCCCGGCAAGGCCAAGGGCGCGGGGGGTGCGGCCGCCATGCCGGCCTCGGACGCGATCTGTGCGACGCGGCCTTCCAGCAGGCCCTCGGCGCGCGCCGGGGAAGAGGCCAGGAGGCAGATGGCGGCGGCGAGGAGTCTCATATCCATTCTTAGTGGCTACCTGGGGATGAGGAGGGTGACGCTGCCGTTGCCCGCCTGCGATATCTGCCAGAGAGTCATCTGCGAGCTGCCCCCGTAATTCCCCATGACTTCGCCGGTGTGGCCGACGAAGAACAGGCCGTTGTTGTAGCCCTCGGCGAAGAAGTAATGGCGCAGCGTGCTGATGATCACGGGCTTGCCCCGCTGGAGGCTCTGGATTATCGTCTGTTGAGCCCGGTTCAGGTCCCCGACCTGGTTCAGGTCGACTTGGAGTCCGATGTCCGCCAAGAGCGCCTGCTCCGCGGCTGGGCCGTGCATCCCCGAGTTCGCGTCCCAGAGCCCGTTAACCGCCGCGGTGTTCCTGATATTGACGACCTGGTCCAGGTTGGGGTTCTTCACGAAGAACCGGTCGAGCGCCTCGGCGGCGATCAAGCCGCAAGCCGCCCAGCGGTCGCCGTCCGACATCCCCGGGATGGGAGTCCCTTGATTGCGCTCCCACGCGAAGGTCGCGCCGATGAGGGAGGGGCCGCCGGGCGGGTTCCCCAGCGCGCCCGGCGTCTCGGCGAAGACCGCTTGCGGGACTTCGGGAACCCCGGGCACATCCCGCGCCGAACCGATACGGACGATCCTGTAATCAGCGAGTCCCTGGAACCCCTGGGCGCCAGAGACGCTGATCGATTCCGGCGGTTCCGCCTGAGACATCGACGCGAACAAGGCCAGCGTGCCGGCGAGGGAAAGTAATTTTTTCATAAATCCACTTTAGCCCCCCAAAGACCTAACCGGCGAGAATCGAATGGGGCCTCGAGTCGTGGGCCCGGCAACCTAAGGGCTACTAAGGCAGTTGGCTTTCAGTCAGGATCCGTTCTGCTGAAAAAGTGATGGATTTCCTAGCTGATTTCGGTTGTAAATAACGTGTATGGAGCCTCTATGCCTTCTCGTCGTATATTCCTTAGTGAGAGGCCAACTCCCATGAAGCCAATGAAATCGACTCTTGCCGTCATCGTCGCGATCCTCATCGCAACTCCTCCTGCTGAATGTTGGGCAGAACAAGAGTCCGGGACGCCGGACTACAACTTTCAGATACAGGTCGAGTGCAATCCCACCAATGACGATCCCAATCCCGGCCCGGCACCCGACGGGTGCTGCCTCGATCAGAGGGACCAGACGAAGCAAAAATGCGAGGAAAACAATCAGACTCAGGGATTGAATTGCAACGTGTGCCCTCCGACCCTAAGCAACGGCAGTATTGCAAGCCTCAGCGGGCAAGGCGACGGCCAGCCGCCCAGCCCCGCTCCCGATGCCGGTAGCGGCACCGGCAGCGGCGCCGGCAGCGGCAGCGGCAGTGGCGCCGGCAGCGGCTCCGGTTCGAAGAACGACATGATGATGGGGATCATCGGCGGGGCGTTGGTAGGTGGGGCGGTGGGCCTGGCGGCGGGCATGGGAATCAGCCAGCTGATGAACGGCAATAAAGATGCCACCACCGCGCAGTCGCAGCCGGTGAGCAACGTTCCGCAGAAGGGGCTGCCGGGCGCCACGCAGTGGTGCCCGGGAAAGGCTTCGTGGGACACGTCCTGCGGCACGGCGGAGATCGGCCCAGCGGATGTCGGGAGCACGGCTTCCGCGAGCGCGAGCGGCTCGGCGAATGCGACGGCCGCGGCGCCCAGCGGCGTGGGTTCATCGCAGGCTCCCGCGGTCGTAGGCAGCAACGATTCCGGCGTTCAGCCGCTCAAACCGCGCGGTCGTCGCTCGCCCAAACGCTCGAAGGCTCCGAAGACGCAGGACATATAGCGGCGGCCTCTCCGCCCGGACGCTACGGCGCCGCGTTGAGGACGTCCAGGGCGCTCTGCTGGTTGCGCACGTCGAAGAAATCGAAGGGCTTCGACCAATTAGAGCCGCACCGCCCGCCGGCGTCGCAGGCGCGCGTCCATAGCGAGGTCGCCTGGCGGCTCAAGAAGGCGTCGTATTTGGAACCGGCGATCCGTGAGAATTCGGAGAGGTTCCGGACGAAGATGCCCTTGAAGGCCGGGGCGTCGCCGCGGCAGTCCGAGCCGCAAGGCTCCGTCAGCACCCCGCCGGCCACCAGGCCCGCCGAGGTCGTGGCCGCGTCCGCGATGCGGCCGGCGGCGGTCAACAGCGTCTTGTCCCCGGTGGCGCGGTAGAGCTCCGCGAGCCCTCCCAGGACCACGCCCTGGTTATACGTCCACGTCTGCTGGCCGTTGTTGCGGCAAGAGGAGTCCAGGCCGTCGTTGACCAGGCCGGCGGCGTTGATCATGCCGGTGGCGGCGAACCATGTCCATCCCCGCCGGGCGCGGTCCAAATACTTGGCATCGCCCGGGATGCGGTTGTGCAGCGAGGCCGCGAGCTTGAGGAACAGCTCGTTCGAGATCGCATTCTTGTAGGTCTTGTCCGCGCTCCACCATACCCCGCCGCCGCAGGTCTTGTCCCAGAACCCGTACATGTAGTCCGCGTCGCGCTCGGCCATGGCGAGATAGCGGGAGTTCTTCGTCAGGTCGTAGGCGCGGACCCACGCCAATCCCCACCAGCCCGTGTCGTCGATGAAGCTGTTGGTGAAGTCGCCGCCCTGAGCCCCCTGGTTGGCGCTGAACGTCCTGTCGATGACGTAGAGATAGCGCTCGTCGCCGCTGCGGGACATGTGATCGATCATCGCCGTCAGTGCGTTGGCGGCGGTCCACCAATGGTTCGGCCAGTTCCCGACTCGCGCGTCGTAGAGCTGCATGAGCGCCGTCGCCGCCAGCGAGGCCGGAGTCCCTTCCGGCGCCTTCCGCTGAGGCCCGGCGGGAGAAGGCAGGGCGACCGGCCGCTCCGCAGGCACCGTCGGCACCTCCGCCTTCGCCCCCCGGGGCGCCGCCTGCGACAACTGCTCGCGCGCCAACCCCGCGAAGGACATCGAGGGGAGGGACAACAGCAGGGACAGTATGAAGGCGGCCATCTACCCTAAGTCGTCCAGCGGGACTGCCGGAGGAGCAGGATCGCGAGGCTGCCGTTGCCTGCCTGCTTTATCTGCGAGAGCGTCATCTGCGAGCGGCCCCCGTAGTTCCCCATGACTTCGCCGGTGTGGCCGAGCCGCCGAGGGAAAGTAGTCTTTTCATAAATCCACTTTAGCCCCCCAGGGACCTAACCGGCTAGAACCGAAGGGGGCTTTGGGTCCTGGGCCCCATGGCCCAAAGGCTACTGAATCTCTCTTTTCGTCTAACTTTGTATGCTGGCGGCTCGTGCATCGTCAGGCGGAATCCGGGCAATGACGGTGTTCGATGTCGAATGAAAAAGTCGGTCCTATTGATCGCGACGACACTGTTTTTCCGGGCTGGAATCGCCCAAGCCGCGGTCACCATCCCGCCGTACTATCAGGTGGACGAGAAACTGTCCGCGGAGCTGCGGAAGATCGTCAGCGATCTCGAACTCGACCGCGATTTCGACGTCGGTGAAGACGGCAAAGAACGGATCTCCTTCGCGGTCATCGATCTGACCGGCAAGCAGCCGAGACTCGGCGGAGTCGATTACGACAATTTCATCTATCCGGCCTCCGTCTATAAGATGTACGTCGGCGCGGAAATACTGCGCCAAGTCGCGCAGGGAAAGCATTCCTTATATGAACCCACTGTCGCGAAGATCCCGAACGTGGTCGACACGGCAAAGGAGATCGAGAGCGATCCGCGACCGTTGTTGAGGGACGGCGACAAGGTCACCATCAACTACCTCTTGGACCTGATGATCACCAGGAGCGACAACTCCGCCGCGAACTGCCTGATCGACATCGCACAAAGAAAGAACATAGACGAGCTTCTGCACTCATACGGCTGGTTCGGGAGCGAAGTGACGAGGAAATTCCTGAAGAGGACGTTCGAGGACCCGGGTTATGAGAAGATCCGCGGGACTGAGACCTGCGCGCTGCACGCCGCGGATTTCATGTACAAGATCCAAACGAACGCGCTCGTGAGTCCCTGGGTCAGTCAGCAAATGAGGACTTTGCTCGGAAGGCAGCTCGACCAGTCGAAGCTCGCGGCGGGGCTGCCTCGGACCGCGATGTTCTATCACAAGACCGGCTGGTTCTCCTACTGGACGAACGACGTGGGCATCGTCGAGGACGGGGATGTCAGATATATCATCGCGTGCTTCATGCCGATCGAAGAAAAGGCGGCGCTGCCCAAGTTCAAGGTGCTTTCGGAAAAGGTCCATCAATTGATCAAGAGCAGGATCGACGCTTCGCCGAACTAAAGGCTGTTTGGCTGGGAGATATGATGAGAGAACTTCTGATAACCGCAATCATCGCACTGTTGGCCGCTCAGGCGCATGCCCAGCACGCGTACAACGGCATCGACGCCGACATGAGCAATGTTTTCAGGCTGTCCGATGCAAAGACGAGGTCCATCAGCCCGGAGAACTTCAAGGGTGAAAAAGGGAAGGGGGGCATGGCCACGACCGGCACCGGAGCGGCGGCTTCGCGCGATCTCGGGAAAGGCTGGAAAGTGAGCCCGAGCGTGGGCATCAAATCGAAAACGGTCTACACCGTGGCGGAGATCGACGGCCCCGGTTCCATACAGCATATCTGGATGACGCCCACCGGGAACTGGCGGAACTCCATCCTCAGGTTCTACTGGGACGATGAAAAGACCCCGTCGGTGGAAACGCCGGTGGGCGACTTCTTCGGCATGGCCTGGGGCAAGTATGCGCCCTTGAACTCATTGGCGGTGACCGTGAATCCGGGCAGCGCCTTCAATTCCTACTGGCCCATGCCTTTCCGGAAGAAATGCAGGATCACGATGGAGAATGTCGACGATGCCGACATGGTCCTCTACTATCAGGTCGACTATATATTGACTGAGGTCCCTTCCGATGCGGCCTATTTCCATGCCCAATTCAACCGCACGAACCCTTTGCCTGATAAGACAGACTATGTGATCGTGGACCATATCAAGGGCCGCGGGCAGTACGTGGGCACCTATCTGGCAAGGGGCGTGCATAACAACGGGTGGTGGGGTGAAGGCGAGATCAAGTTCTTCATGGACGGCGATACCGACTACCCGACGATCTGCGGCACGGGCACCGAAGACTATTTCTGCGGGTCGTACGATTTCGATACCGTCAAGAAGAACGAGGCGGGGGTGGAGGAAACGAATTACACGGAGTTCTCGACCGCCTACGCGGGCCTGCACCAGGTGATAAGGGGCGACGGGCATTACAACGTGTCCCAGCGCTTCGGCATGTATCGCTGGCATATCAAAGACCCTATCCGCT
>JAPLKK010000160.1:7114-14192 GCA_026388115.1 Elusimicrobiota bacterium
ATCTGCACATGCAGGATGATTTCGCCTCGGTGGCGTTCTGGTACCAGACCGAGCCGCACAATCCGTTCCCCAAGCTTCCGTCAAAAGACGAGCTGGAAGTGAATTAGCCCGGGCGGGAGGGGGGCTTAGTAGCCCCTGGGCCGTCTAACCTATGACGGCAGGTGCCCTCTGAACCTAGCTTGTGAGACCGCCGGGGGATAAAGTGGGTTTATGAAGAACCTACTCTCCCTCGCCGGTGCGCTGGCCTTCTCCGTGTCGATGTCTCAGGCGGCCGAACTGCCTGAGGCGAGCAGCTTATCCGCCGCCCAGGGCTTCCAGAGACTGGCTGATTACAGGATCGTCCGCATCGGTTCGGCGCGGGATGTGTCTGGGGTCCCCGCCGTCCCGCAAGCGGTCTACACCGAGGCCCAGCGCAGTACCTCTCGGCCCGCCTCGGTCCGCTTTCCCAAAGCTCCTAGCCGTGCTGGAACCGGCTGTTATCAGTCGGAAAAAGGGTGCGCGACCATCTCCGGCTTCTATATCTCCACGAAAGTGGCGCTCAAGAAGGGCGGCGACTGCAAACAGCTATCGGACCTGAGCGGCTTATGCGAGGACCTCAAGACCAAATTTCCAGGGTCGCACGCCAAGTCGGAGCTGCCCCAGATGTGCCGTGGCGTCCATGACGCGGTCTGGCAGGACTTCCTCTATAAGCAGGGCTCGAGCTTCAATACGTGGCAGATGGAGTTCGCGACCAACCTGAAGGCCAAGCTCGATCTGAGCGAAGCTTGCTGCGAGACGGTCGGCCAAGGGTGTTCCTGGTTCGCCGATGATATCCGGATCGGCTATCAGCAGTAGGGACCGCCCGCGTCCGATGACAGCAATGGAGCCGTCGCGCTCGTTCTAGAGAGAAAGTCCGGCAATTCCGAAAGGGCGTACTACAAGGGGGATGCCGATAACATCTACCACATGCAGGTCGAAGTGATCTGCAAGAGAGGCCCTGACAACGTCTGGAAGAACCAGACTCTCTCTTTGCGGGTAGACAAGTCGTATTCGACCACCACCTCCAACAGCGTCGGCGTGGGCGTGGGAAGTCACCAGGCCGGCTTGAACGTCAGCCACTCCGAGGGCACCAGCTATGAGTTCCCCGATGGCCCGTGGCAGGGACTGAACGTGGAGCAAACGTTCTGCGGCAGCGATATGGATGCGGAGGGCGGCGGCAACTAGGTTCCGTCGCGAGACCGATGAGAGTCCTGGTGTTGCTGTCGCTGCTGGCGCTGCCGGGTGCGCGCGTCGCGGCCGCGGCGGAGAAAGCCGCCCCCGAGCCCCGGGTCGGGGCCCGCGAGGTCCTCACCGGCATCGACGCGCTCGAGGCCGACCAGTTCCGGGAGCTCTCCGGAAAGCGGATCGGCCTCATCACGAATCAGACGGGCAAGGACCGCGCGGGCCGGCCGACCGCGCTGGTCCTGGCCGAGTCGACGACCGTCCAGCTGAAGGCTCTGTTCTCTCCCGAGCACGGCTTCGCGGGCGTGAGCGAGGCCGACTCGATCTCTTCGGAGACGTACCGCATGCCGGACGGCCGCGACATCCCGGTCTACAGCCTCTACGGCGGCACCCGGGCCCCGACCGCGGAGATGCTGAGGGGCCTCGACGCGCTCGTCTTCGACATCCAGGACATCGGCGCGCGCTTCTATACCTACCCGACGACGATGGCGATGGCGATGGAGGCGGCCGCGGCCGCCGATCTCGACTTCATCGTGCTCGACAGGCCCAACCCGATCTCGGGCGACATCCTCGAGGGCCCCGTGCTGTCGGCCGGCATCCGCGACTTCATCGCCTATTTCCCGGTCCCCGTGAGGCACGGCATGACGGTGGGGGAGCTGGCCCGGCTGCACAACGTCACGGCGAAGGTCGGCGCGCGCCTGGAAGTGGTGCCTCTGCGCGGCTGGACGCGCGGCATGTGGTACGACCAGACCGGCCTCCCCTGGACCCGGCCGTCGCCCAACATGCCGGACCTGGAATCGGCGACGCTGTATCCGGGCATCTGTAATTTCGAGCCGATGGACCTCTCGGTCGGACGCGGCACCCCGGCGCCGTTCCGCTGGGTCGGCGCGCCGTGGCTGAAGGCCGACGAGGTGGTCGCCCGGCTCAAGAAGGCGGGCCTGGCGGGCGTGGCCTTCGAGGCGGAGACGCTGACCCCTACCAAGAGCGTTTACCAGAACCAGAAGTGCGCCGGCGTCCGCATGCGCGTCACCGACCGCGTTAAGGTCCGGCCGCTCGCCGTCTTCGCCCACCTGCTCGCGGCCATCCGCGACCTCCATCCCGGCCGCTTCGACGTGCCCTGGGGCAAGGAGCGCCGGTGGATCGGCACCGACGCCCTGAAGGAGCTCTACGAGAAGGGAGCGGGTCCGGAAAAGATGATCGAGCTGTTCGACGCCGGGCCGAAAGAGTTCGAACCCATCCGCCGCGCCTTCCTGCTGTACTAGGAGCGCAAGTGGCGGCGGACGGCGAGGTAGCTCGAGAGAGCGCCGAGCGCGACGCACGAGCCGATGGCGGCGAGCAAGAACGACCGGAAGGAGCTCGCGGAGCGGAGAGAGACACCGAGCGTGCCGAAGAGGGCTTTGTTGTCGGGGCCAAGCCATAAGCCGACGGCATAGAGGAGGATGAGCACGGTGAGCCCGGAGACGATGCCGTAGAGCATGCCCACCGCCACGAAGGGCCCGCATACGCGCCAACGCGACGCACCGGCCAGCTCCATGGCGCTGATCTCGTCACGCGCCTTGCAGATGGCAATACGGATGGTATTGAAGGCGATCAAGAGCGACGCGATCCCCAAGACTAGCGCGATGCCGAAGCCGAGCGCCCGCAACCTGTTGATGGTGCTCGTGAGGCGATCGATCGCGGCCTTGTTCCGATAGAAGTTGATGGTGTCGATGGCGGGACCGACGGCAGGGTTGTTGGCCTGCTGGTCCGAGACGTACTTGACGATGGCCTCGCACTGCGAGGGCTGCTTGGCGCGTATCTCGAGCGAAGCGACGAGCGGATTGCCGCCGGGCTGCTGCAGGGCCCGTAGGGCGGGCTTATCGTTGGCATGCCGTTTCCTGAAACGCTCGAGCGCCTGGCCCCGCGATTCAAAGGTGACCGAAGCGACTTCGGGGAGCGCCTGGAGCGATTTCCGCAGCTGCGACATCTGGCCTTTGGTCGCGTTCGCCGTGAAGCGGACCGTGACGTCGACGTTGTTCTTCAGTTGCGAGAGCAACGCCGAGAGCGCGGCGCCGGAGAGAAAGGTGGTCGCCATGGCGGATAGCGTGATGGTCATGACCAAGACCGCCGCGAGCGAGGTGAGGCCGTTGCGGATGAAGCTGATGAGACCGTAGCGGGCGATGTGTTTTGTCGTGGTCCACATGCTCAGGTACCCGCCTCAGTCGAAGTAGCGGAAACCCTTCCCGGGAACGGCCTGGATGCGCAGGCTCAGTTCCTTGGGCAGCTTCTTGCGCAGGTTGTAGAAGTGCGTGTCCACCGCGTGGTCCACTGCCACGGTGTGCCACAGGTTGGAGAGCAGGTACTTGCGCGAGAATACCCGCGGGCGCTTGCGGACGAGGAACGAGAGGAGCTCGAATTCTTTCTTGGTAAGGTTGGGGACCGGCTGGCCCTTGAAGCGGATGATGTGAGTGTTCGTCTCGATCAAGACGTCGCCCGCCTCGATGTTGTCCATCTCGCCCGCGTCGATCTTGAGCCTCCTGAGCAGCGCCGCGACCCAAAGCAGCAGCTCCTTCGGGTCCACCGGTTTCACCAGGTACTGGTCGGCGCCGGCGGTGAAGCCCTCCTCCTTTTGCTGGAGCTTCCCCAGCGCCGTGAGCATCACGACGGGCGTTTCGGCCAGGGCCTTGCTGGAGCGGATCTCCTGGCAGAAATCGAAGCCTGTCCCGTCGGGAAGTTGGATGTCGAGGACCACCAGCGCCGGCTTCTCCTTGCGCACGAGACGGCGCGCGGCGTCGAGGCAGTCGGCCTCGGCGACGGCGTAACCTGCCGCCGACAGCGCCTCGCGCAGGTACGCGCGGACCGCCGGATCGTCTTCGACCAACAGGATCGACGTCTGTGGCGTGGGCATGCCGTGTCTCAAGCCATCCTATAGAATTGCCGTCCCGGCTTCAATCTTGACGCCATCAATGGCTCGGTCCTTGCGTCCCGCTTAGCTTCCCTAAGGGTGGAGGAACTTCCCGATCACGTTGGCGGCCTTGCTCAACCCGCCGACGACCGCTCCGCCGGCGATCGCCAAGCCCGTCACCGGCAGCGTTACCAGCGCGGTCGCGGCTCCGCAAATGTCGCCGCAAAATGCCTTGCCGGTGTTGTAGGCCGTGTGGAGCGTCCCCACCCCCCAGTCGGTGCCGCACCCGACCGCGCTGGCGCTCTGGCCTTTGCAGTGGTTGACGGGTTGCCCGGTGCCGCCGACGCCGGGGATCGGAGAGCTCGGATTCGCGCCGCCCCCGCCGCTGGCGTCGGACCCGCCGCCGGTGTCCTGACCGGTCAGCTTCGCAAGGTCATAGGAAACGACGCAGTTCTGCTTCGTGGGATCGCAGCCCGTCGTCTTGAGGAAGGTCTGGTACGACGTGCAGGTCGCGGCGCTCATGCTCGGCAGGCAGGCCGACGCGGCCTGCTGGTCGGCGGCGGCCACGAGATTCGCGGCGGCGACCTGCTCGGGCGTCCCGCCGCTGAGTTGACCATGGTCGTAGCAGGTGGTCATGCCGCATGCGTGCGGATTGCAGTCCTGAGTGTCGCGGCAATACCTGCAGGCGAGCGCGCCGGAATGGCAGTCGGTATCCCAGATGCCGGCGTTGATGGTGGCCATGCAGGCGGCGTTGTCCTGCGTCACGCTCGTATCCACCGCCTCGTTGCGCGTGCAGCTCTTGATGCAGGCGATGTCGCCGTTCCCCAATGCGCTGTGGCCCCGGGAGTTGCGGCAGGCGTTCCAGTACGTGTCGAGCCCGCCCCCGCAATGGTTCGGGTCGCTCTTGCAGTAGGCGAGGCAGACGTCGTAGAGCCCCGACTCATAGCACGCCCCCGAGAGGTCGTCGCCCTTGCCGTCGGGGCCGAGGTTCGTCAGGTGTTGGGGGCAGGTATAGGGCTGGCCGTCCAAGGTGTTGCCGGGCGGCCACCCCATCGCGCACTCGAATTGCGCGCGCTTGACCCCGCTCCCATCGATGCTGTCCAGATACTTTAAGAACGCCTCCTGGTTCTGATGGAAGTCGAAGGTGGTCTTGCCGAAATTGGCGCCGTCGGTGTCGTAGGCGTTGAGCGCCTTGACTGCTCCCGCATCGTGGCCGCCGCCGGCGTTCATTCCGGCTTGCTGGCCGGACGGCACTACGGGCTTCGACCCGACCGCCGGGTTCGGCACCGCGCCGCCGCCGAGGTTCGTGGATGTCGCCCCGCCCCTGGGCGGACCGGACGGGCCCGCGCCGGCGATCCAGGAGCCGTCGTTTTCGTACCCGTAGTCGCTCGCGCCGCCGACGGGGTTGACCCCGCGCACGCCCCCGGGCCCCGCCGTCAGGCCGATCGCGCGCGCGCCGCTGCCGGCCGCCGCTCGAGCGGGATGCTCGCCTTTGGAGCGCGCCTTGGCCGCCGCTTGGCGGGCGATCTCCGCCCGGTCAATGGGCTCCGCTCCGAGCCCGGCCTTCAAGACTCGGCCGGCGTCCTCGGTCCTCATCACATCGGAGAAGACCTTACGGAAGTCTGCGTCGTTCTGGAACTTCCCCGTCAGTTCAAAGAACTGGGGAAAGCGGGAGATGTAATCGAGGAACTCCTTCGCCTTGGCGTTAGGCCCGCGGTTCTTCTGATAGTAGTGCAAGGCGCTCGCGAGTTGGGGATCTTTCATGAACGCCTGGGACACCTTGTCGGCCGTGGGCTTCGGGACCTTCTGCGCGAGCACCCCCATGAGGCGGTCTAGGGTCATCACCTCCTCGACGGGCGGGGGCGGCGACGCGGATGACTGGTACAAACGCGAGGAGATCGCCTCCGCGCGCGTCAACTGGCGCGCCGCGAGGCGGCGGACGCGGGGGACGCCGCGCGCGGTCCGCGCATGTGGAAATACCAGTGCCGTCTGTTCTTGGGGAGGCCCCATGAAGAGCGACAGACCTCCCAGGATGGAGAGCCCTCCAAGGGTGCCCACCAATATCGGAAGAACGCGGCGCTTTTCCGCCTCCTGGCTTCTCGCTTTCGGCTCAAGTTGCTCGAACATAGACTCCTCTCGGCCGTATGGGGCAGACCCTTAAATCGAGAGTACCCCCTCGGTCCTGGGGCGTCAAGGGGGCTGATAATCTCTTGAGTGGAGGCCGTTCGCCCTTTCCTGGTATTATTTTGATATGAACGGTTGCGCCATGGTGGGGTTGCCGAGCCGATGAAGACCTGCTGCCTGGCGCTCCTTGCGCTTCTGGCCGCGCGCTCCGCGTGCGAGGCCGAACTCCCGCCGCCGTTGGTGCAATGCCAGGCTCCGGGAACTTTCGCCGTCAAAGGCTGCTGCCCCGAGGACCAGCAGAAGGCTGAGCAGACGATGGGCGAGAAGTCGGCGATCATCAAGGGCCAAGCGTGCTCCGGTGCGCTCGACAACGTGGAGAAGGCCATTGAGCAGCAGCGCGACCGCGGCCGAAGCGGCTCCTCGGACGGCTCTTCGGGCGGCTCTTCCGACGGCTCTTCGGGAGCCTCCGGCCTCAGCAACCTGATGAACAGCTTGGGTTCCGCCCTCAACTCCCCCTCGAAGGGCGGGACTGGGACGACGCCGAGCCCGGCGGACCTGGCCACCCCGGTCAGCCCTGGAAGCCTGGCCAGCCCTGCGCCGGCCGGCGGGGGGGGGCGCTCGGGAGATGGCGGGGCGTTTCCTTCGGCTGCCGGCGGAGCCGCGCCTTCGTCGGCCGTTCCCATCGCCGCGCCCTACCCTGGCGCGGCAGACGGCGCCGCCGCGGTCCCGGCGGCGCCCGCGAGCGCCGTTCGTTCGCAAAGCGGCGCGAACGCGAGCGGTCCCGCTCACGGCGACGGCCGAAGCGGCGCCTTGCGCTCCTACCCTGCGTCCGGCAGGCGGGGCGCTCCCGGCATGAGCTCGACGCCTCCC
>JAPLKK010000215.1 GCA_026388115.1 Elusimicrobiota bacterium
ATCGACACCACCAAGCTCGTGCAGTCCTTCAATCAGGCCAACGGGCTCGTCGTCCTCACCAGCGCCGGCAAACTGCCGGCCCTCGACGGATCGAGCCTCATCAACGTCGTCACGGACTCCGCCCTCGACACCGACAAGATATGGATCGGCGATAACCTCGGCCAGGCCGACTCCGTCTACACCTACGGCGACGCCACGATCACCTTCGACTCCGTCAACGACTCGGCCAAGATCACCCTCCAGCCCCTCGTCGTCGATACCGGCAAGCTCGCCGCCGACGCCGTCACCGGCGCCAGCATCCTCGACGCCTCCATCGACACCACCAAGCTCGTGCAGTCCTTCAACCAGGCCAACGGGCTCGTCGTCCTCACAAGCGCCGGCAAGCTGCCGGCCCTCGACGGATCGAGCCTCCTCAACGTCGTCACGGACTCCGCCCTCGACACCGACAAGATCTGGATCGGCGACAACTTTGGCCAGGTCGACTCCGTCTACACCTACGGCGACGCCACGATCACATTCGACTCCGTCAACGACTCGGCCAAGATCACCCTCCAGCCCCTCGCCGTCGATACCGGCAAGCTCGCCGCCGACGCGGTGGACAACACGAAAATCCTGGACGGGTCGGTACAGACCTCGAAGCTCGCAGCGGACTCCGTGACCGGGGACAAGATCCTCAACGGCAGCGTCAACAGCGCCAAGCTGGCCGCCGACGTGTTCACTAACGTGGTGGTTCAAGGCGGCCACTTGACCGCCACGGGGGCCGCTCCCACGGCGACAAACGGCCTGCTAAATTGCGGCGATTCGGCCACCGTGAGCGTCACGGGAACGGACATAGCCGGATCGATTACCATAACGTTAGTCACGACTGATGCTGGTTTGAGCGCTGAGAGCTGCTGGGTCGAAATCACGTTCAACAAACCCTTCGCCGCCGCCCCAAAGGCCATCGTCCTGTTTCCGACCACCGCGGCCACGTTGGACAGCTCGGGAGCCGCCGCCTGGAGGATGAGCGCGGACGCCCGGCCGTTCATGTATGAGAAGACCGCGAGCCTCTTCGGCATAAGATTCGCCGCGCTGGAGAGCACCAAGAGTGATGCCGTCGCTAACGTTCTCACTCTCACCTACGATTACATCGTCATCGAATAGCCTCGAAAAATGCTAGCTTGGCGTGCCCCTTGACAGGACAACCTTTGCCCTTGCCTTGCCCCTTGACGAGTTGCTAGCATGGCCTTGACGCGAAAACACGTCGTCGTGGCGGGCCTGGTCCAGGGCGTGGGGTACCGCTGGTTCGCCATGGAGGCCGCGCGCTCGTGCCGGGTGACCGGCTGGGTGCGCAACAATCCGGACGGCACCGTCGAAGCCGAGGCGCAAGGCACGCCGGCCGCGATCGCCGGCTTCGTTTCGGCGCTGCGCCGCGGCCCGCGGTCTTCGCGCATCGAGTCGGTGCAGGAAAGCGACGTTGGCGTCAAGTCGGGGGAGACAGATTTCGACGTGCACTAGGGAGAGTCAATGGTAGAGCCGAGCACCGATTCGATCAGCCAGTACTTCAAGGGGATCCAGAAGCTCGCGCAGATGAACCGCGAGGACATGCATCTCCTCTGGAAGAAGGCGAAGCGGGGCGACAAGGAGGCCAAGCGCGAGATCATGGAGGCGAACCTGCGCCTCGTGGTCCCCATCGCCAAGAAGTACCAGCGCCAAGGCATCGAGTTCCTGGACCTCATCGAGGAGGGGAACCTCGGCCTCATGCACGCCGTCGACAAGTTCGACCCGCGCAAGGGCTACCGCTTCTCCACCTACGCCTCCTACTGGATCGAGCAGTCCATCCGCCGCGCCGTCGAAGAGCAGTCGAAGACGATCCGCATCCCGCCGCACGCCTGGGAAGCGCTGCGCAAATGGCTCAAGGAGTGGGAGCACATGCACGCCCTCATGGGCCGCGACCCGACCCTGGCCGAGATGGCGAAGAAGATGCACTGGACGGCGCGCCAGGTGCGCGGCGTGCTCGACGCGGCCGAGGCCGCCAAGGGCATCGGCTCGTTGGAAACGCCGGTCGAGAGCGAGGACGACAACATCACGGTCGAGGACATGATCTCCGAGTCGGAGCAGCAGTCGCCGGAGAACCTCATCTCCATCCTCAAGCTCCACGACGAGCTCAGCCAGGCGATGGGTGAGATCGGCGAGCGGGAGCGGATGATCCTCGAGTTCCGCCACGGCCTCACCGGCCAGACGCCGATGACGCTGGAGGAAGTCGGGAAGCGCCTCAAGCTCTCGCGCGAGCGCATCCGGCAGATCGAGGAGCGGGCGCTGCTGCGCTTGCGCCGCGTGGCCAACCGCATGGGCCTCATCGAGCTCAACGAGCCCCGTCCCATGCCGACGCCGAATTTCCAGCCCGGCTGGGACGCGCCGAAAGCGAGGACCGACATCCTCGGCAACGTCATCCCCGAGGGGCGGCGCACCGCGCCCCGCGAGCCGGAGCCGATCCGGCGGGCGCCGCGCAAGCTGATGTTCACCCCGGCCGTCAGGCCGGCCAAGAAGCGCAGGTAGACCATGGAAGCCATAGCCGACCCCGCAGGGCTGACAAAGTTCATCCGCGACGTGCCGGACTTCCCGAAGAAAGGCATCGTCTTCAAGGACATCACGCCGCTGCTGGGCGATCCCCGCGCCTTCCGCACCGCCATCGACCGGCTGGCCGCGCCGTTCGAAGACAAGCACATCGCCCAGGTCGCGGGGGTCGAGTCGCGCGGGTTTTTGCTCGCGGGCGCGGTCGCCATGAAGCTGGGCGCCGGGCTCATCCCCATCCGCAAGAAGGGGAAGCTCCCGCGGCGCGTGCTGCGAGCCCAGTACGCGCTTGAGTACGGCAAGGACATGGTGGAATGCCACGCCGACGCGGCGAGGCGCGGCTCGAAGATCCTGCTCATCGACGACGTGCTCGCCACCGGCGGGACCGCCGCCGCCTCGGTGCGCCTGCTCGAACTGCTCGGGGCGCGCGTGGCCGGCATCGCGTTCCTCATCGAGCTGGATTTCTTGAACGGCCGCAAGAAGCTCAAGAACCACTCCGTCCACTCTTTGATTCACTATTAGGGGGCGGACAGCTATTTGTTATCATCCTCAATATCGCCCCCATAGCTCAATGGATAGAGCTAGCGCGTCCTAAGCGTTAGATGGCGGTTCGATTCCGTCTGGGGGCAAGGATTTGACTCCGGAGATGCGAGCAGCCGCGCATTCCAGAGGTTAGATGGCCGTTCGATTCCGTCTGGGGGCAAGGGGCTTTTAAAATGGGAAAGCAGTGGGCACGACAAGAGATCAAGCGTAACGAGATGGCCGAGGCCGCGACCTCAGCCACGGCCTGGGTGATCGCCAACCGGCAGCTCGCCTTGGCCGTCGTGGGCGGCACGTTGGCGCTCCTCATCGTCGCCGGCGCGGCCTTCGCTCGCATCTCGGTCTTGAGGCGCGAGGCCTGGGAGAAGTTCGCCATCGCGCAGAGCTACGCTTACCAGGGCCAGGCACAGGCCGCCCAGGAGCAGCTCAAGGCCGTGATCGAAAGCCCGGGCAAGGCCGGCGACTTCGCCACCCTCTTCACGGGAGACCTCCAGTTCAAGCAGGGCCGCTATAAGGAAGCCGTGGAGACCTTTCAGCGCATCGTGGACCGCCAGAGCCCGCGCAGCCTCGTCCCCATCGCGATGGCCGATATCGGCCTCGCGCAGGAAGCGGGGGGGGACTGCAAGGCGGCCGTAGAGAACAACCAGCGTTTCGTGGACTCTTACCAGGACCATTTCCTGGCGCCGCAGGTGCATGCCTCCCTGGCGCGCTGCCTTTACCTATTAGGCCAGCCCCAGCAGGCCAAGTCCACGCTGGACCGCATCGTCCTGCTGTACCCCGACTCGTATTGGACCCAGTGGGCCAAAGAGCGCCTGAGCCCCACTCCGCCGCCCGCCGCCGCCAAGAAATAGCGTCTTTTCCCCGATTTCTCCCTCCCCCCTTGTGGGGGTGGCTGCCCCCGGGCATGGGTGGGTGGAAAATCGCCGTTCCATCCCCGTCGAAGAAATCCCCTTCCATGCAACTGAACAACACTGAATGGCACGGAATGCACCTTCGCGGATGACATGCCCATAAAATCCGCTTGACACGCTCTTGACCCTTTTGCAAGAATCGTTGCGCTCACGAAGGAGACCCGCAAGGGCTCCTGAAAAGCGTAGGCATCCGTCCGATAGGGCGATGCTGATCGTGAGGCAGGCGTCCTGGTAAGGATGCCTACGACAACGTAAGGAGGTAGTCAATAATGAAGAAGCTCCTGGGTTTGGCGATCACCCTGGCCCTTGTTATTCCTTCTGGGCTAGCCAACGCCGAACTGTTTAAGAACCTGAAAGCGACGGGAAACATTGACGTGCAAGGCGTTTCGGTCCAGAACGTCACGGACTTCTCGACGAAGGGACAGGCCCTTCCGGCCTCGAATGCCAATGACAGGATCAGCACCGTGATGACGCGCGTCGTTGCGGGACTCGGCTGGGACCTGCTCGATGACGTCCATGCCAAGATCACCCTGCGCAAGAACGACCGCGCGTGGGGCACGCAAGGCAACGCGGGCCAGATGAACATCGGCACCAACGACCAAAGCTTCACGCAGAACGCCACGGGCGGCGTGCTCGATACCGTGTTCGTCAACGAGGCGAACGTGAAGATCGACAAGCTCTTCGGAGCGCTCGACACCACGGTCGGCCGGCAGTTCTGGGGCAACTCTGGCGACCTTATCGCCGCCTGGGGCCCGAAGAACAACTACGGCCTGTACGTAACCGCCATCGACGCCGTCTCGGCCATG